>NZ_CP035088.1:1416250-1734375 GCF_004786035.1 Pseudomonas viciae | reverse complement strand
GCACATTGTTGATGCTGTCCAGGACGGCTTCTTCCTGAGCTTGAGCGGTATTGAGTGCACTGATGTTGCTGGTGTACTGGCCCAGCATGGCTTTTTGCTGATCGAGTTGCAGCAGGCGCGCCGCACCGACCGGATCATCCGCTGCCGTCTCCAGCTTCACGCCGCTGCTGGCCTGCTCGGAGGTCTTGACCAGGTTGTTGAAGTTACGCTGATAGTTGGCAGCCGTCGTCGCATAGTACTGTGCAGTAGAAATACGCATGTTCTACGGCTCCTTAAAGGGCGTTGATCAGTGTGTTGAACGTTTCCTGCGCAGCCTTGATGATCTGCGAGGAAGCCGAATAGTACTGCTGGTACTTGACCAGGTTGCCGGTCTCCTCATCGAGGTCGACGCCCGACAGCGAGTCACGAGAGTTGCGTGCCTGGGTCAGGATGGTACCGGTAGCGGTGGCATCCAACTGGCCTTGCTTGGCCTGGGACCCAACCGACGAAACCAGGCCACCATAGGCATCAGTGAAACTCACACCCGGGCTGGTGGCATTGGCGCCGACCGTGGCCTTGGTTTGCAGACCGAGCAATGCCTGGGCGTTGCGGTTGTCGGTACTGCTGGCCACCGTCATGGAAATATTGAAGCTGTCATCCACAGCGGGGCTGCCGCTGAGGGTCATTGCCACGTTGAATGTCTTGGCAACGCCTCCGCCATCGAGATAAGGCACCGCAATGCTCAGGTCGTTGCTCTGCCCAGGCACGATAGTGCCGGTGCCGATGCTGTTGCCCTTGGCATCGAATGCTTCATAGGCGGTGGCGCTGGTCATGAGCAGGCGAACCGGCATCGAATTCTTGACCGCCGTCTGCACTTCCAGGCGCTGGACCGGATCGTAGATATCCAGGACGGTGCTCAGGGTCGGCTGGCTGACTGCGCCGGTGCCGTCATTGCCCGAGGCCTTGGTGGACGTCAGTGGAGCAGCCGTGGCCAAGGTCTTGGCGTCGGTCATGACGACGTTCATGTCCGCGGCGGAACTGCGGGTCGGGGTAATCTTGAAGGTGTCGCCGGCGTTCACCGGGCCCGCATTGAGGCTCAGGCTGAAGCCGTCAATGACCGGCGCTGGCGCTGCGCCCAGAGTGAAAGCCCCCATGTCGGTGTTATCCGACAAGCGACGCACACTGTAGCCCGTGGCGCTGGTGAAGGTGACCTGGTAATCGCTGGCCGCCAGCTTACTGGTGTCGCTGATGGTGACGTTCAGATTGCCGGACGCAGGGTTGTTGTTGCCATTGGCAATGCTGCGCTGGCTGATAGCGGCAGCACTGTTAATGTCGTTGAACAACGACGCGCCAAAATTACCGTTCTGGTCCAGGCCTTGGCCCAACTGTTTGTTGATCTGATCGGTCACTACCATGGCGATGCGACCCAGGCTGTTGATCGCCGGTGTCAACACCTCCTCGCGATAACGCAACAGGCCACCTATCTGGCCGCCGCTGGTCACGGACGTGATATCGATCGTCGAACTGCCACGCACCATGATCAGCGAGGAGCGAGTAGGGTCATTCTTGTCAGTCGATACTTGCAACGTATTGGCGGTATTGCCGATGACCAGCGGCTGGCCGCTGCCCAGGTAGATATCCATCCTGCCGTCGGTTTCGGTGACCTGCGTGCCCACCAGCGCAGACAGCTGGCGAACAGCCTCGTTGCGCTGGTCCAGCAAATCGTTGGGCATGCCACCCGTCCCCGAACCTGTGGCCTCGCTGATTTTCTGGTTGTAGGCCGCAACAGTCGTGGCCAGTTTATTGACCTGTTCGGCCATCGAACCCAACTGGTCGTTGATGTATGAGCCTTGCTGAGTCAGCTGCTGGGAGATGGCATTGAAGCGGCCACTCAATCCCTGGGCATTGGTCAACAACGCTTGACGCGCAGCGGCGTCGTTGGAGTTGCCCGCCAACGTCTGCAAAGACGCAAAAAATGACTGCAGCGTCTTGGTAACGCCGGTGCCGCTGTCGGACAGCAATTTGTCCACCTGCGAGGCCTGTCCCAGGTAAATCTGCGCGTCATTGTCCAGCGACGTGGAGGTGCGCAGCTGTGCATCGAGGTACGAGCTGTACACCCGCCGCACATCGGCCAGGGTCGTGCCGGTGCCGATGAACACATTGCCGTATTGATTGGATGCCTTGGTAGTCTGCACGGTCTGCTGACGCGAATAACCGGCGGTATCGACGTTGGCAATGTTGTTACCGGTGGTCATCAACGAGGACTGGCTTGCAGACAGCCCCGACATCCCGATATTGAGCAAACTCATGGTTCAGACCTTATAAAGTCGTGGTGGCGCCAGCCGAAGCGTAGTTTTGGTAACTCGTCATCTGCCGGGCTATGTTCGAAATCTTACTGGCGTAGTTAGGGTCGGTGGCGTAACCGGCCTTTTGCAACTCGCGCACAAACTGTTCGGGTTTATCGGCCGACTTCAGCACATCTTGATAGCGACTGTTGCTTTGCAGCAGATTGACCAAGTCATGGAAACTGTCGCGATACGAGGCGTATGAACGGAACTCGGCCGTCTCCTTGACCATCTCGCCATTGCGGAATTCGCTGGTGATCGCCCGGGCCGAATCGCCCTTCCAGTTCTGGCTGGCCTTGATGCCGAACAGGTTGTGGCTGCTGCTGCCATCAGGTTGGCGCATGACCGATTTGCCCCAACCGGTTTCCAGGGCGGCCTGGGCCACCAGGTAACGTGGGTCGACCCCAATGCGGTCCGCCGCTTCCTTGGCCATCGGCAACATGGCATTGACGAATTCGTCGGCATCGCGGAAGGCTTTGCGCGCCGGTGCCAGGGGCGGTTGTGCCACGGAACGACCATAAACCTGCATCCCGCCGCTCGGCTCGGAGGCCTTGAGCGCGGCCAGCCAGTCGCCGTTGGCCAGTTCGCCGGTGGCAGGCTTGGCGGCGGTGATGACGCGATCCGGCAAGACGTTCTGCGCAGGCACATCGGCACTGGTCGCGGCCGAAGGCACCAGGCCGGCGAGCAGGCGGTCCGCCAGTTTCGGTGGCAAGGCCAGGCGGCGCTGGTTGATCAACTCCATGTCGTTGCGGTGAGTCCCCTCGCCCGCCCCTTGCGGCGCGTTCACGGCTCGGGAAGCCCACAACGGACGCTGGCCGTTGGAGCGCGAAAGAGGTCCGTCGGGCAGCGTGCCGGCCGCCACTGGCGTGGGCACCGCCGCCTTGGCGACCTTGTCCTGCGCCTCTTGTTGCTTGGCAGCCGACAAGCCTGCCGCCTCGCCTGGCGCCAGCGGTTTGTTCTTGGACATCTGACGCAGCAGCACATCGGCCAGGCCGATACCACCGCCCTCGCGGGACATCGAAACGGCCAACTGCTGGTCGTACATTTCCTGGTACTGCTTGGCTTCAGCGGTATTGAGCGGATTATCCTTGCCCATCGACTCGGTGGCCGCACGCATGGACTTGAGCATCTCACCGATAAACAGCGACTCGAATTCCTGTGCCACTTTGCGCAGGTTGCCGTCGCTGTTCTTGTCGCCGACCTTGAGCTGGTTCAGGCGATTGAGGTCCGAGTAGGACCCCGAGTCCCCGCTGATCAAAGCGCCCTTGCGCATATCCATGGCCCGGTCCTCAAATCACGATCAGGTCGGCTTGCAACGCGCCGGCCTGCTTCAAGGCTTCGAGGATCGCCATCAAGTCGCCCGGCGCCGCGCCGACCTGGTTCACCGCACGGACGATTTCATCCAGGGTAGTGCCCGGGCCGAACTTGAACATCGGCTTGGCTTCTTGCTCGGCATTGACCCGCGAACGGGGGACCACGGCGGTCTGGCCGTTGGACAACGGACCTGGCTGGCTGACGATCGGGTCTTCGGTGATGGTCACGGTCAGGCTGCCGTGGGTCACGGCGGCTGGAGAAACCTTGACGTTCTGGCCGATCACGATGGTGCCGGTGCGCGAGTTGATGATGACTTTGGCCACGGCCTGGCCCGGATCGACTTCGAGGTTCTCCAGGATCGACAGATAGTCGACCCGCTGGCTCGGATCCAGGGGCGCGGTGACACGAATCGAGCCGCCGTCGATGGCCTGGGCCACACCTGGGCCAAGCATGTCGTTGATCTTGTCGACGATGCGCTTGGCCGTGGTGAAATCGGAGCGGTTGAGGTTCAGGGTCAAGCTGTTGCCCTGGTTGAAACCGCTCGGCACCGCACGCTCCACCGACGCACCGCCAGGGATGCGACCAGCCGACGGAACGTTGACGGTGATCTTCGAGCCGTCGCGCCCCTCAGCATCGAAACCACCCACCACCAGGTTACCCTGGGCGATGGCGTACACGTTGCCGTCGATCCCCTTGAGCGGCGTCAGCAGCAGGGTGCCACCGCGCAGACTCTTGGAGTTACCGATGGACGAAACGGTGATATCCACCTGTTGGCCAGGCTTGGCGAACGCCGGCAGATCGGCACTGATCGACACCGCTGCGACGTTCTTCAACTGTACGTTGCCCGAACCTGCCGGCACCTTGATGCCGAACTGCGACAACATGTTGTTGAAGGTCTGCAGGGTGAACGGGGTCTGGGTGGTCTGGTCACCGGTGCCGTTCAGGCCCACGACCAGACCGTAGCCGATCAACTGGTTGGAACGCACGCCGGAAATGCTGGCGATATCCTTCAGACGCTCGGCTTGAGCGCTAAAGGCTGCCGACATCACCAGGGCACCGATCAACAGCTGTTTAAGATTCAACTGGGCCACCTAGAAAGGGAACTTCGGGCTGAGGAAGAAACGGTCGAACCAGCCCGGCTGACTCGCATCGGCGAAGGCACCGGTACCCGAGTAAGTGATGCGAGCATCGGCCACACGGGTTGACGGAACAGTGTTGTCGGTGGAGATGTCATCGGCCCGGACCATGCCGGCGATGCGCACCAGTTCGTCGCCGGTATTGAGGGTCAGCCACTTCTCGCCCCGCACGGCAATGATGCCGTTGGGCAACACGTCGGCGACGGTCACGGTGATCGAACCGGTCAGGCTGTTGCTCTGGCCTGACTGACTATCGCCCTTGGTGGCCCGGTCGGCGCTGTAACCGGCGCTGAGGCTCAGGTCATTACTGCCGATCGGGTTGTTGGTGGTCAGGCTGGAGCCGAACAACGACGTCAGGCCAACGCTGGTGTCGCTGGTCTTGTCGATCTGCGAGTTGGCATTCTTGCTGGCCTGGGTCCGCTCGTTCAGGGTGATGGTGATGATGTCACCGACCCGGAACGCCTTGCGGTCGCTGTACAGGTTCTGCTCGAAACCGGCCTGGTAGATCGAACCATTGTTGGCGGCGGCCGGCAGCGGCGTGCGCGGCAACACCGGAGCGTAGTACGGGTCATTGGGCTTGGGCGTTGGCCCGACACAGCCCGCGAGCGCGGTGATCCCACTCAGTGCCAGAACAGATACAAAGCGATTCATGACCCTACCTCTTGGTGTTGCAGGCGACCCCGGGCCGCCTCTATAGACGTGATTACAGATTCTGCGTAACGAACGAGAGCATCTGGTCGGCGGTGGAGATCACCTTGGAGTTCATCTCGTAAGCGCGCTGGGTGGTGATCATGTTGACCATCTCCTCCACGGTGCTCACGTTGGACGTTTCCAGGGTGTTCTGCAGCGTGGTACCAAAACCGTTCAGGCCCGGCGTGCCAACTTGCGGCGCGCCACTGGCGGCGGTTTCCAGGAACAGGTTGTTGCCCACCGCTTGCAAGCCGGCCGGGTTGATGAAGTCGGCGGTCTGCAGGTTGCCGATCACTTGGGAGGCCGGGTTGCCCGCCACTGTGATGGACACGGTGCCGTCACGGCCTACGGTGAATGTCTGGGCATCGTTCGGGATGACGATGGCCGGCTCCAGGGCGAAACCGCTGGCGTTGACGATCTGGCCGTTGGAGTCGAGGTGGAACGTACCGTCACGGGTGTAGGACGTGGTGCCGTCCGGCTGCAGGATCTGGAAGAAACCGCGACCGTCGATGGCCATGTCCAGCGGCTGCTCGGTGGTCTGCAGGCTGCCGGCGGTGAAGTTCTTCTGGGTGCCGACAATACGCACACCGGTACCCACTTGCAGGCCCGACGGCAGTTCGCTGTCCTGGGTCGACTGGGCGCCTGGCTGGCGTTTGACCTGGTACAGCAGGTCCTGGAACTCAGCGCGATCACGTTTGAAGCCCGTGGTCGAAACGTTCGCCAGGTTGTTGGAAATGGTCGTCAGGTTGGTGTCCTGGGCGGACAAACCTGTTTTGGCAACCCATAGAGCCGGAAGCATTCGATTCTCCTCGTACGCCTGTTTTTCGGCGCGACGCTGTAATTAATGGTTAGATCTGCAAGACCCGGGCCATGGCCTCGTCGCCTTCTTTGGCGGTGTTCATCATCTTGACGTGAAGCTCGAACTGCTTGGCCAAAGCCAGCACCGAAGTCATCTCATCCACGGCATTGACGTTGCTCGCTTCCTGGAACCCGGACACCAACTGCACGTTGCCATCGATGGGCGCCGGCTGGCCGTCCTTGGTCCGGATCGAACCGTCCAGGCCCTTGGTCATGTTCTTGAGGTCCGGGTTGACCAGCTTGATGCGGTCGACTTCAGCCATCACACGCGGACCTTCGCCCATGGCGCGGATGCTGATGGTGCCGTCCTGGCCGATTTCGATTTTCTGCTCCGGCGGCACGGCGATCGGACCACCGTTGCCCATCACCGGCATGCCGTTGCCGGCCCGCAACACGCCCAGGGCGTCGACGTTGAGGCTGCCGGTGCGCACGTAGCTTTCACCACCATCGGGGTTCTGCACGGCCATCCAGCCCGGCCCGCTGACCGCGACGTCAAGGTCACGACCGGTTTCCACCAGCGCACCCGGGGTGAAGTCAGTGGCAGGACGCTCGGACATGGCAAATGCCCGCGCCGGAAAGCTGTCGCCAAACACCGGCATCGAGCGGGCCTGCTCCAGGTCTTTCTGAAAACCATTGGTGGAGATGTTCGCCAGGTTGTTGGCATGGGCCCGTTGCGCCAGTGCGTTCTGGCTGGCGCCGGTCATTGCCACATAAAGGTACTTGTCCACTGTCGTTCCTCTGCATGCCGGACGTTTGCCGCCCACTGCTGTACTACTGAGCCATAAGCAATTTGCAGACCAACTTTTTTCTGGCGCCCCGCGCGCCGGCAAACAAAGGGTTGGAGGGTTGGGGAAGGGATTTTTGAAATGTGTCGAAGACGAAAAACCGGCGGTGTTGTGCCGCTTACGGCAACGCTTGACCTTGGCAACGGCCACTGTCGTCATCGCGAGCAGGCTCGCTCCCACATTGGATCTCCAGTGCTCCCATGATTTGTGAGCAATCGATCACCTTGTGCGAGCTTGCTCGCGATGAGGCCAGCAAAAACACAATCGATAAATAGCTATGACTCGATTTTACCAACCTCATACTCGCGCAACTTATTGGCAATGGTGGTATGGGAAACCCCCAACCGCTTGCCCAATTGCCGACTGCTGGGGTGTTCGGAGTAAAGCCGCTCCAACACAGCTTTCTCGAAACGCCCGACGATCTCATCCAACCCACCCTCGAGGGAGAAATCACCAAGGGGCTGGCGCACGCCGTAGTCCGGCAAGCGGATGTGCTCGGCCTTCACCGTGCCGCCGTCGCACAGGGAAACGGCCTGGAACAGCACGTTTTCCAACTGCCGGACGTTCCCCGGCCAATGATAGTGACTCAGACGCTCCATCGCCGCTGCGGCCAGCTTCGGCAACGGACAGCCAATCTGGCGACTGGCCTGGTCAAGAAAATGCTCCACCAAAGGCGCCAGGCCATCGAGGCATTCGCGCAACGGCGGGATGTGCAGGGAAAGGACATTCAGGCGGTGGTACAAATCCTGGCGGAATTCACCCCGGGCGCAGAGTTCGGACAAGTCGACCTGGGTCGCGCAGATCACCCTGACATCCAGGTACACCTCTTCATCGCTGCCTACGCGACGGAAGCAACCATCCTGCAGAAAGCGCAGCAATTTCACTTGCAGGCGCGGACTCATTTCCCCTACCCCATCGAGAAACAGCGTCCCTCCCGCGGTCAGCTCAAGCAAGCCGAGCTTGCCTTCGGCCCGGGCACCTTCAAAGGCTCCCGGCCCGTAGCCGAACAGCTCAGTCTCGGCCATGGACTCCGGCAAGCCGGCGCAGTTGAGCGCCATCAACGGTGATTGCCCGCGCGGGCTGGCCAGGTGACAGGCGCGGGCCAGCAATTCCTTGCCGGTGCCGGTTTCACCTTCTATCAATAACGGAGCGTCCAGTGGCGCCATGCGCCGGGCCTCACGAACCACCGCCGCCATCACTTTGGAGCTCTGGAAAATACTGTCGAAGCCACGCAGCTCCTGCTTGCGCACGTTATAGATACGCTCGCCGACCCGGTCGGCCCGGTGCAGCGTCAGTACGGCGCCGGCCATGGCCTCGCTGTCGTCGTGCTCCGATTGCAACGGGGCGATGTCGGCCAGAAACACATCGCCCTTGACCTTGACCCGCAGCCCGTTGATCCGCGACTGGTTGGCACGCACCAGTTCCGGCAAATCGAAATCTTCGGCGTACCGGGACAACGGAATCCCCGGCACCTCGTCCACCCGCACCCCGAGCAATTGTGCCGCCGCCCGGTTGGCCGCGACGATAGAGCCACCCATGTCGATAGACAGCACCGGAAACTCCAAGGCGCCGAGCAACGCATTGAGCTCCATGTGCCGACGCTCGCTGGGCATCAGCCCTACGCGCTTGACGCCAAATACCCCGGCGATGCCTTCGAATTTCGGCCGCAGCGCCTGGAACTGGATGTTGATCAGGTTCGGGCAGTGCAGATAAATCGCATTGCCGTGCTCGCCACCGACTTCCCCTCGGGCGACGTTGATCCCGTACTCCACCAACAGGTTGAGAATGTCCCGCAGGATGCCGATGCGATTCTGGCAATGGACTTTGATGCGCATAAAAAGGCCCGATGTGGATGGAAATTCGCGCTGAGGGACTTGATCCCTCACCACAAGGTTTTTTCTGCGTGCCGACGCAAATAAACGTCAAGATTATGTTACAGCTGTAGGCCCTTTCCCAGCCAAAAATCCCGGCAGCACCGAAGCATCGCTGAATACGTAACGAAAACTTTACGAAATCGCACCCTTATCGCGATACGTGCCCTCGCCTACCCGCTGCACACGCCCCTGCTTCGAGTTATCTCTAATGCATCGCTGGACATAACAACAAACACGCCTTCCCCCTGAGGGAAATCAGCAGGAGAGCAGCATGAAGCAGACGCAGTACGTGGCCCGCGAGCCCGATGCGCAAGGTTTTATCCACTACCCCGCCGAAGAACATGCGGTGTGGAACACGCTGATCACCCGCCAGCTGAAAGTCATCGAGGGCCGTGCGTGCCAGGAATACCTGGACGGCATCGAGAAGCTTGGCCTGCCCCACGATCGCATTCCGCAATTGGGCGAAATCAACAAGGTGCTGGGTGAAACCACGGGCTGGCAAGTCGCTCGGGTGCCGGCGCTGATCCCCTTCCAGACCTTCTTCGAATTGCTCGCCAGCAAGCAGTTTCCGGTGGCGACGTTTATTCGTACCCGTGAAGAGCTGGACTACCTGCAAGAGCCGGACATTTTCCACGAGATATTCGGCCACTGTCCGCTGCTGACCAACCCCTGGTTTGCCGAATTCACCCACACCTACGGCAAGCTCGGCCTACAGGCCTCCAAGGAAGAACGCGTCTACCTGGCCCGCCTGTACTGGATGACCATCGAGTTCGGCCTGGTGCAAACGCCGCAAGGCCGGCGCATCTACGGTGGCGGGATCCTGTCTTCGCCTAGGGAAACCGTTTATTGCCTGTCGGACGAACCGGAGCATCAAGCCTTCGATCCGTTGGAAGCGATGCGCACGCCATACCGCATCGACATCCTGCAGCCGGTGTATTTCGTGCTGCCTGAGCTCAAGCGCCTATTCGACCTGGCCCACGAAGACATCATGGGCATGGTCAAGCGCGGCCGGGAACTGGGATTGCACGCACCGAAATTCCCACCCAAAGCGGCGTGAACCGCCTCTTTTGATCTCAATTGAGTCTGTTGCACAGCGCAGCTTTGCTTTAGCGTGGGTGCATCGACGTTTTTCAAATATTCGATCCAGGAACACACTATGAACACTCTGAACCAAGCCCATTGCGAAGCCTGCCGCGCCGACGCCCCACAAGTCAGCGACGAAGAACTGCCGGTATTGATCAAGCAGATCCCGGACTGGAACATCGAAGTGCGCGACAGCGTGATGCAGCTGGAAAAGGTTTTCCTGTTCAAGAACTTCAAGCATGCCCTGGCGTTCACCAACGCCGTTGGTGAAATCTCCGAGGCCGAAGGTCACCACCCTGGCCTGCTCACCGAGTGGGGTAAAGTCACCGTGACCTGGTGGAGCCACTCCATCAAGGGCCTGCACCGCAACGACTTCATCATGGCCGCTCGCACCGACGAAGTGGCCAAGACCGCCGAGGGCCGCAAATAATGCATTTCGATGCCATCGGCCGGGTGCCCGGCGACCCGATCCTCGGCCTGATGGAGGCCTACGGCGCGGACAGCAATCCGAGCAAGTTCGACCTGGGCGTGGGCGTCTACAAAGACGCTCAGGGCCTGACGCCGATTCTTCAGTCCGTGAAGCAGGCTGAACAGCGGCTGGTGGATCGCCAGACCACCAAGACTTACATCGGCGGTCACGGTGACGCCGCGTTCGGCCAGTTGATCAATGAACTGGTCCTGGGCGCCAACTCGCCGCTGATCACCGCAAGACGCGCCGGCGCCACCCAGACCCCGGGCGGCACCGGAGCCCTGCGCCTGAGTGCCGACTTCATCGCCCAATGCCTGCCGGGGCGTGGCGTCTGGCTGAGCAACCCGACCTGGCCGATCCACGAAACCATCTTCGCCACCGCTGGCGTCAAGGCCAGTCATTACCCCTATGTGGGCGCTGACAATCGCCTTGATTTCGAGGCGATGCTGGCGACCCTGAACCAGGCGCCAAAAGGTGACGTGGTGCTGCTGCACGCCTGCTGCCACAACCCTACCGGCTTCGACCTCTCCCATGAGCAATGGCGCCAGGTGCTGGAGGTGATGCGCAGCCGCGACCTGCTGCCGCTGATCGACTTCGCTTACCAGGGCTTTGGTGATGGGCTGGAGCAGGATGCGTGGGCGGTGCGGCTGTTTGCCGATGCGTTGCCGGAGGTACTGATCACCAGTTCCTGCTCGAAGAACTTCGGCCTGTACCGCGACCGCACCGGGGCGCTGATCGTCTGCGCCCGGGATGCCGAGAAGCTGGTGGACATTCGCAGTCAACTGGCGAATATCGCCCGTAACCTGTGGTCGACGCCGCCGGATCACGGCGCGGCCGTGGTGGCGACAATCCTGGGCAATCCGGAGCTCAAAAGCCTCTGGGCCGACGAAGTGCAGACCATGCGCCTGCGCATCGCTCAGTTACGCAGCGGCCTGCTCGAAGCCCTAGAACCCCACGGTTTGCGCGAGCGTTTCGCGCATATCGGCGCGCAACGCGGGATGTTCTCCTACACCGGCCTGACGCCGGAACAGGTCAAAAGCCTGCGCGAGCGTCACAGCGTCTACATGGTCGGCACGGGCCGGGCCAACGTGGCGGGCATCGACGCCACACGTTTGGATCTGTTGGCTGAGGCAATTGCTGACGTGTGCAAGTAACAGCGCCGTCAGCTGTTGATGTTGTGGCGAGGGAGCAAGCTCCCTCGCCACGATGAATCAAGCCAACCTGAAATGAAGTGCAGTCCCTAAGGGCTTATTGACCGCTCCACTCACTGACAAACTCCGCCGTCTCCACCTTCGCCGCCGTACGCGCCTCTTTCTGCGGTGTGCCCAGGTAAAGGAAACCAATCACCTCTTCCCCGTCTTCAAGGCCAAGTCCCTTGGCGACATGGGGTGAGTACGACAACTCCCCTGTACGCCAGACCCCACCAACACCCTGGGCATAAGCCGCCAGCAGGATTCCATGGGCCGCGCAGCCGGCCGCCAGCAGTTGCTCGGACTTAGGGATTTTGAAGTGTTCCTGCAAGCGGGCGATCACCACCACGACTAGGGGCGCGCGCAACGGGCCATTGAGGGCCTTTTCCACGACGGCCTCGGGGGCCTGCGGGTCATTGAGCCGCGCCGCTTCGGCCAGGAGCTCGCCCATGCGATGACGTGCTTGCCCTTCGACCGTCAGAAAACGCCATGGCCGCAACTGGCCGTGGTCCGGCGCCCGCATCGCAGCGGCGAACATGACCTCGCGCTGTTCCGGCGTGGGCGCCGGGTCGACCAGGCGCGGGACGGAAACACGGTTGAGCAAAGCGTCGAGAGCCTGCATCGGCCACCTCCTGAAAAAATGTCTGGCTATTCTAGAGGCTTGTACGGCGAGTTCGTTAGCGCAAATTCCGCTGCCATAAGGCCAGGCACCACAGGGGCGTCGGTTTACATGCGCCTTGCCACAGGTAGAATGGCGCCCTTCCCTTTCAGCCCGAGCGGACTTCATGGCGTTGCCGACCCTACGGATCATTGGTTTCATCATCGGCATCTTCCTGATCACCCTGGCGATCTTCATGGTCGTGCCCATGGCCACCTTGCTGGTCTTCGAGCGTACCAGCGACCTGCCCTCGTTCCTCTGGTCGAGCATGATCACCTTCGTCGCCGGCCTGGCCCTGGTCCTTCCCGGACGCCCGGAACACGTGCACCTGCGCCCGCGCGACATGTACCTGCTGACCGTCAGCAGTTGGCTGGTGGTGTGTATCTTCGCCGCACTGCCTTTCCTGCTGACCCAGCACATCAGCTACACGGACTCGTTCTTTGAAAGCATGTCGGGGATCACAGCCACCGGCGCCACCGTCCTGAGCGGCCTGGATAACATGTCCCCCGGCATCCTGATGTGGCGCTCGCTGCTCCACTGGCTCGGCGGTATCGGCTTCATCGGCATGGCGGTGGCGATCCTGCCCTTGCTGCGCATTGGTGGCATGCGACTGTTCCAGACCGAGTCGTCGGACCGCTCGGAAAAAGTCATGCCCCGCTCTCACATGGTGGCGCGACTGATCGTGGCGTCCTACGTGGGCATCACCATTCTCGGTACCTTGGCGCTGTGGTGGGCCGGGATGAGCCCGTTCGACGCCATCAACCATTCGATGTCGGCGATCTCCACCGGCGGCTTCTCCACCTCGGACCTGTCCCTGGCCAAATGGACCCAGCCGGCGGTGCACTGGGTCGCCATTGTCATCATGATCCTCGGCAGCCTGCCGTTTGCCCTGTACGTCTCGACGCTGCGAGGCAATCGCCGGGCGCTGATCAAGGACCAGCAGGTCCAGGGTCTGCTCGGGGTACTGCTGGTGACCTGGGTCGTGCTCGGCACCTGGTATTGGGCGACCACCGACCTGCATTGGTTGGACGCCCTGCGGCACGTGGCGCTGAACGTGACGTCGATCGTCACCACCACCGGTTTCGCTCTGGGGGACTACAGCCTATGGGGCAACTTCTCCCTGATGCTGTTCTTCTACCTGGGCTTCGTCGGCGGCTGCTCCGGCTCGACGGCCGGCGGGATCAAGATCTTCCGCTTCCAGGTCGCCTACATCCTGCTGCGGGCCAACCTTAATCAACTGATCCATCCCCGGGCAGTGATCAAGCAGAAGTACAACGGTCACCGCCTCGACGAAGAAATCGTGCGTTCGATCCTCACGTTTTCATTCTTCTTCGCCATCACCATCTGCGTGATCGCCCTGCTGCTGTCGTTACTGGGCGTGGAATGGATGACAGCGCTGACCGGCGCGGCCAGTACCGTGTCCGGTGTCGGCCCGGGGTTGGGAGAGACCATTGGCCCGGCCGGCAACTTTGCGCCGCTGCCGGATGCGGCCAAGTGGATTCTGTCCGGTGGCATGCTGCTGGGCCGGCTGGAGATCATCACGGTGTTCGTGTTGTGTATCCCGGCGTTCTGGCGTCACTGATCCTTTACCAGCCGCGCCCGGTATTCACCGGGCGTGGTATCGAACCAGCGGCGAAAGGCCCGGAAAAAATTGCTCGGGTCGGCAAACCCCAGCAGATAGGCAATTTCCAATAGGGTCATGGTCGGCTGAGCCAGGTACTGCTCGGCCAGTTCGCGGCGGGTGTCTTCGAGCAGACTCTGGAAACTGGTGCCCTCTTCCTGCAAACGCCGCTGCAAAGTGCGCTGGGACAAGTGCAGCGTCTGCGCCACCACGTCACGCTTGGGCTCCCCCTGGGGCAGAAGCCGACACAGTACCTGCCGGGCCTTGTGGGTCACGCGGCTTCCGGAAAAACGCGCCAGGTACTCACCAGCAAACCGGTCGTGCAGCAACGCCATGGCTTCGTTGGCCGTGGGTAATGGTGCTTCCATGTCGGCCCGCTCAAAGATCAGCGCGTCGTAGGGCGCACCGAACATCAGCGGCGCGTGGAAGGCTTGCTGATAAGGTGCCAAGTCTTCGGGTTCGACGCCCTGGAGCAGCACTTTGACCGGGTGCAGGGTGCGTCCGGTCAACCAACTGCACAGGGCCAGCGCACAAGCCAGGGACGCCTCGGCGCTTTGCCGGGTGGGCGGGAGATGGTCGCCATGCACCGTCAGAATCAGCCCGTAGCCCTCCTCCAGCAGGCGAAAACTCAAGTCAGCACTTTCGGCAATGATCCGTTGATAACGCACCAGCCGCTGGAACCCCTCCACCAGCGTGCGGCTGGACATCAAGGCGTAACCGACCACATGGAATGACGCCGGGCGCACCACTTTGCCCATGTTCAGGCCGATGGCCGGGTTGCCCGACAGCTCGACCGCCCGTTGCCAGAGCCGCGTCATCGAATCCTGGGGGAAGCGCGCATCCGGATCGTCCAGCGCATCAAAATCCAGCCCCAATTGCTTGAACAGCACCCGACAATCCAGGCCATCCATTTCCAACGCCTTGACAATCCCCATCGCCCAGCTTGAAGAAGTCGTTCGTTCGTTCATGACGTTTTTACTTGCATGACGAGCCGCAGGGTACGGCTGGATTTGCGAAGGATACAGTGTCCTGTCTGACAAATAATGCCCCTTTTTGGACGAGCGGCTGATGTCGTCAGGCAAGGCGCCGCGACGAGTCATAGCCCGCGCATGACGGCAACAGATGCCGTCCAAAAGGAGCAGTATTTGTAAGACAGGACACTAGAGTGGCGCTGATTGTCACTGGCCGTTGTAAGTGATCCCTCTAAACTCAAATAAAGAACAATAACCAAAGAGCCTGCAGTCTTGGAAAACACCAAACGATTCAATACGTTCGCCGAGTTCTACCCGTATTACCTCAGCGAACACAGCAACAGCACCTGTCGCCGACTGCACTTCGTCGGCACCTCCTTGGTCATTCTTATTTTCGCTCTGGCGCTCGTCATCGGTGGCGGGTGGTGGCTGATCACCTTGCCTGTGGCCGGCTATGGCTTTGCCTGGGTCGGGCATTTCTTCTTTGAAAAGAACCGCCCTGCCACTTTCCAGTATCCGTTCTACAGTTTGCTCGGCGACTTCGTCATGTACCGCGACATGATCCTGGGCAAGGTCGCGTTCTAGTCGCCATACCCTCAAAGGACGATCGATGAGCTCACGCGCACGCTTTACCCACATGCAGGACGGCACTCAAGAAGATTGGGCGGTCATCGCGGCCGACTTCAGCGCCTACGCCCGGCAGTTACCGGGCCGGATCCTGGCACACCTGAAGTTGCTGGACGGCGACTTCGGCGGGTTCCCGGTGGATCGCCTGACCCACTCCCTGCAAACCGCCACCCGTGCCTGGCGTGACGGGCGGGACGAGGAATACGTCATTTGCGCCCTGCTCCACGACATTGGCGATACGCTGGGCTCGTATAACCACCCGGACATTGCCGCAGCGATCCTCAAGCCATTCGTCAGCGCCGAAAACCTGTGGATGGTGGAGAAGCATGGGATTTTCCAGGGCTATTACTTCTTCCATCACCTGGGCATGGACCGGCACCTGCGCGAGCAGTTTTTCGAGCATCCGCAGTACCAGGCGACCATCGACTTTTGTGCGAAGTATGACGCGGCCGCCTTCGATGCCGGGTACGACACTTTGCCGCTGAGTTTCTTCGAGCCGATGCTGGAAAGGGTATTTGCCGCGCCGAAGCAGTCGATTTACAAGGCGGCGATGGCTGACACACCGACCTGACGAACACAAAACTCTCCCTGCACTCGTCAGCGCCTACGGCCTCAGGCAGGTTCGGCGACTTTCAGTGCCTTCAACTGTGCCTCCCGCGCCTGGGCATCCGCCAGTCGATACAACTCGATCGACCCATCCCAATGCTCGATCAACGCGGTGCACGACTCGACCCAATCGCCGCAATTGAGGTACTCCACCTCGCCCACCATGCGCATCTCGGCATGGTGAATATGCCCGCACACCACGCCATGCAGCTCGCGCTTCACACATTCATGGGCGATGGCTTCTTCGAAATCGCTGATGAAGCTGACAGCGGTCTTGACCTTGTGCTTGAGGTACGCCGACAGCGACCAGTAGCCGTAGCCATAGCGGGCCCGCCAATGGTTGAGCCAGCGGTTCAGCGTGAGGGTGAACTCGTAGGCCGAATCGCCGAGGAACGCCAGCCAACGATGGTAACGGGTGATGACGTCGAACTGGTCGCCGTGGATCACCAACAGGTGCCGACCGTCGGCGGTCACGTGCACGGCCTCGTCCACCAACTGGATATTGCCCAGGATCAGCTTCGAATAACGCCGCAGGAATTCATCATGATTGCCGGTGACGTAGATGACCTCGGTGCCACGCTTGCTCATGGTCAGCAAGCGGCGGATCACGTTGGTGTGGGCCTGGGGCCAATACATGCCACCACGCAGCTTCCAGCCGTCGATGATGTCACCTACCAGGTAGATCTTGTCGGCGTGATAGCCCTTGAGGAACTGCGACAAGTGCTCGGCCTGGCAATCCCGGGTGCCCAAGTGCACATCGGAAATCCACAGGGTGCGAACACGCTGTTTGCGGCTGGGTCTGGCGAGCTCGGCGCTGGTCATGGGCAACCCTCTGATCGTTTTCGCCACTGTGCACTTGCGCGGTTAATGGCCCATGACAAACACAAGTCCGTTACATGACAGCGCGAGGCATCACGCCCTCGGTGTATGCTGGCGGCCTGACACGGGAGACCGCGATGAGACCGATCCTCACGCTACGCCATTACAGCCACGACTTGATCGTCCATAGCCATGACCACGCCCAACTGGTGTTCGGGTTGTCCGGCGCGCTGGATTTCGAGGTCGAAGGGCGCGGCAGCCAGGTGGTGCAACAGAGTTTCGTGGTGGTGCCGGCCGGTGCCCATCACGCCTGCGGCAGCCCCCATGGCAGCCGTTGTCTGGTGCTGGATGTGCCCAGCGACGAATGGGTCGGGCAATCCCTGGGGGATCATGCCGAAGCCAGCCGCCGATTGCTCGACGACACCGCTCGCCGGCCTTTGGATGCGGGGCAAAGCCAGTTGGTCAGTTGGCTGGCGGGCAGTCCGATGGAAGACCCACTGATCGCCCAGCAAGGTGCGGTGCTGCTTCTGGCCAGCCTCAACGGCACTCGCCAGAAAACCCTCGGTGGCCGGCGCCTGCCCTACGCTGCGCTGAATGCCCACATCGACCAGCATGCCGCCCATCCATTGCAAGTGGCGGACCTGGCGCAAGTCGCCGGGCTCTCCAGCGCCCGCCTGCACGCACGCTTCGTCGCCGAATGTGGGCAAACCCCGATGGACTACATCCGCAGCCGCCGCCTGCACAAGGCTGTGGCGTTACTGCGCGATTCGGACCTGCCCATCGGTGAAATCGCCCATCGGGTCGGCTACAGCTCCCAGAGTGCCTTCGCCGCCGCGGTGCTGCGTGAATTCGGCAGCTCGCCCGGCAAGCTGCGGCGCCAGCGCTAGCTTCGCGCTAAAAATCGCTAGGATCGCGACAGACAAAAACGGCCGGCAACCGGTTCAATACCCTGACCCGCAACCGTTGAACAAGGACCGCAATGACTCCCCGTACCGCCCTCGGCGCCCTGCACATTGGCGCACTCATGTTTGGCCTGACCGGCGTGTTCGGCAAACTCGCCGCTGCCTCGCCGACGGTCATCGTGTTCGGTCGCGCCTTTTTTGCCGTGCTGGCCCTGGCGTTTTTTGCCCGGTTCGCCAGTAACACCCACTGGCAGAGGCTCCGCGCGCAGGACGGCCGCAGATTGTTGTTGGGCGGGCTGTTGCTCGCCGGGCACTGGGTGAGTTTCTTCATCGCGGTAAAAGTCGCTGGGGTGGCGGTCGCCACGTTGGGCTTTGCCAGCTTCCCGGCCTTCACCGTGCTGCTGGAAGGGCTGATCTTCCGCGAGCGGATCCGCGCCAATGAAATCCTCCTGGTGGTGCTGGTGAGCATCGGCCTGGTATTGGTCACGCCGGACTTCGACCTGGCCAGCGGTGCCACCACTGGCCTGCTGTGGGCCGTGGCCTCGGGACTGCTGTTTTCCCTGTTGTCATTGACCAACCGTGCCGGCTCGGCGCACGTGCCGCCCGTGCAGGCCGCGCTGTGCCAGAACGTGGTGGTCGGGTTGTGCCTGCTGCCGTGGGCAGCGCCACAATTGAGCGACGTTCGCCCCATCGACTGGTTGTGGATCGGCTTGCTCGGCGTGTTCTGCACCGGCCTGGCCCACAGCCTGTTCGTCGCCAGCCTGGCGGTGATCAAAGCGCGCACCGCGGCAGTGGTGTTCACCATGGAGCCGGTCTACGGCATCGCCATGGCCTGGCTGCTGTTCGATGAAAACCCGACGCTGCGCATGCTGTTGGGCGGCGTGGTGATCATCGTTGCGATCATCGTGTCGAGCCAACTGGGCGGTGGCTCAAAGAAACCGAAGGTGGGCGCCCAAGCCCCGTCTCACTGAACCCGGTCGTTATGGCCCAGGTCCCGCTGCGGGTCGATCTGGTCGCGGACCCGCTGCTTGAGGACCTTGGCCTCGGGAAAACCGCCATCGGCCTTGCGCTCCCAGATCTGCGTGCCGTCGCAACTGATGTGGAATACCCCGCCAGTGCCCGGCACCAAAGACACTTTGCCCAAGTCATCACTGAAAGTGCTGAGCAGTTCCTGGGCCAGCCAGGCGGCGCGCAGCAACCATTGGCACTGGGTGCAGTAGGTGATGACGATTTCCGGTTTGTGTTCGGTCATTGCAGGTGGACTCCTGGGTTCGAAGGCGTCGCTATAATACCCGCCTTTGATCGCCCGCCCCGAGATTGACGATGCGCCGCCTGCTGCCCTTCCTGCTTCTGCTGCTGTTGCCCCTGTTCGGCCACGCCAACGAGCCCACTGTCGAAGCACCGCGCCCGAAAATCGGCCTGGTGTTGTCCGGCGGCGCGGCGCGGGGGTTGGCGCACATTGGCGTGCTCAAGGCCCTGGAAGAGCAAGGCATCAAGATCGACGCCATTGCTGGCACCAGCATGGGCGCGGTGATCGGTGGGTTGTATGCCTCGGGCTACAAGATCGACGAACTGGAAAAACTCGCCCTGGGCATCGACTGGCAACAGGCGTTGTCCGACGCCCCGCCGCGCAAGGATGTGCCGTTCCGGCGCAAGCAGGATGATCGGGATTTCCTGGTGAAACAGAAACTGAGCTTTCGTGATGACGGCAGCCTCGGCTTGCCACTGGGGGTTATCCAGGGGCAAAACCTGGCCCTGCTGCTCGAAAGCCTGCTGGCCCACGCCAGCGACACCCGCGACTTCGACAAATTGCCAATCCCTTTCCGCGCGGTAGCGACCGACATCGCCAGCGGCGAAAAGGTGGTGTTCCGCAAGGGCCACTTGCCCAAGGTCATTCGCGCCAGCATGTCGATCCCGGCGGTGTTCGCCCCGGTGGAACTGGACGGCCGGCTGCTGGTGGACGGCGGCATGTCCGACAACATCCCGCTGGACGTGGCCCGGGAAATGGGCGTGGATGTAGCCATCGTGGTCGACATCGGCACGCCACTGCGCAACCGCAAGCAACTGGTGACGGTGCTCGACGTACTGAACCAGTCGACGACCTTGATGACCCGGCGCAACTCTGAAGAACAATTGGCGACGTTGAAGAAAGACGACGTGCTGATCCAACCGGCCCTGGCAAGCTTCGGCTCCACCGACTTCGGTCGGGCCCAGGACATGATCGACGCCGGCTACCGCGCCACGCAGATACTCAAGACCCGCCTGGCGCGCCTGCGTCCTGCCGAGCCAGCCGACCCCGTCCTCACGGCGGCGCGCACCCCGAGCGAACGCACACCGGTCATCACCGCGATCCGCGTGGAGAACGATTCGAAAGTCGGCGACGACGTGATTCGCTATTACGTTCGCCAGCAAATCGGCGAACCGCTGGACCTGGGTCGCTTGCAGACCGACATGGGCACCCTGTACGGCCTGGATTACTTCGAACAGGTGCAATACCGCGTGGTGCACAAAGGCCCGGACCACACGCTGGTCATCAGCGCCCGGGGCAAACGCACCGGCACCGATTACCTGCGACTGGGGCTGAGCCTGTCGGACGACATGCGCGGCGACAGCGCGTTCAACCTCGGCGCCAGCTACCGGGTCAACGGCATCAATCGCCTGGGCGCCGAATGGCTGACCCGCGTTCAGATCGGCGACAAGCAGGAGTTGTACAGCGAGTTCTATCAACCGTTGGACGTCGGCTCGCGCTACTTCATCGCGCCTTATGGGCAGTTTGAATCGCGGAACGTGGAATCCATCCTGGACAACGATCCAGTGGCCCAGTATCGCGTCGAACGCTATGGCTTTGGCCTCAACGTCGGCCGGCAAATCGGCAACAGCGGTGAAATCCGTTTCGGTGTCGGCCAGACTTGGGGCAAGGCCGATGTGCGCATTGGCGATCACGACCAGCCCAGCGAGAACTTCAATGAAGGTTTCTACGAGCTGAAATATTCCTTCGATTCCTTCGACAACGTGTACTTCCCCCATGAAGGGGAAGACATCGGCCTGACCTGGCGCCAGTACGAACCGGGGTTGGGTTCCGATGAGCGTTATCGCCAGTGGGAATTCAAGCTGGACAAGGCCCTGAGCAGCGGCCCGGACACCTTTATCCTGGGCGGGCGCTACGGTCGAACCCTGGACACCGCCGAAGTCGTGACGTCGAGCTTTGTACTGGGTGGGGCACGGCAATTGTCGGGCTTTCGCGAAGACGGCATATCCGGGCAGAACATCAGCCTGATGCGCGCCGTGTATTACCGCCGGCTCACGCCGCGAGCCTACCTGCCGCTGGACTTTCCGTTGTACATCGGCGGCTCGCTGGAGCGCGGCCGGGCGTGGAACAACGACAATGAATTCGACAGCGGCTACATCAATGCCGCCAGTATTTTCCTGGGTTTTGACACACCGCTGGGGCCATTGAATTTCAGTTATGGCTTTAACGATGATGATGAGCAGGCGGTGTATCTGAATCTGGGGCAGACGTTTTGATGAAGTGGGCGTTTGTCTGGGAAGGATTGACAGCCTGGCAGGCCGCCTTCGCGAGCAAGCCCGCTCCCATATTTCCCTGCGGTGTTCACATGACTGCTATTGACCACAATCCCTGTGGGAGCGGGCTTGCTCGCGAAGAGGCCAGTAGACTCAACATCCATCCATAGCTTCAACGAATCCCGGCCAGCAGCACCCGGGCAGTCTGCTTGAGGGGCTCATCCCCCTCTTCCAGCAACTCTTCAAGCAATGTGATGGCGGTTTTCAAGTCGCCATCATCGATGCAGTTCTGCGCCTGCTCCAGTTTGACCGAGTGTTCCGGTGCCTGCGTTTCGAAGGGAGCAGTTTCGAAAGAGACAGGTTCCAAGGACATGGACTCGAGGGGGAGTGGCTCCAGTTCCAGCGACTGCTCTTCATCGGCAAACCCATCGAGAAAGGCGTCGTCCAGCGATTCGGTTTCCAGTGGCGCGCCCCATTGCAGGTCCGACTCGTCGAACCCTGAGAGCGATAAGCCCTCGGTAGCGTCGGCAGCAGGCGATGGAGCAGCATTTTTTTCAGCAAGGTTATCCTCGGTGTCGGCCAGGTCCCAGTTGGTCTCCATGGACAGCGCATCGAGGTTCAACTCGAATTCATCGCCGGGCACGCTGGCAGGCTCAGGCGCAGGAACCATTGCCTGGGGTTCTACCGTCGCCGCCACGGGAGCGCTGATTACAGCGACCTTGGGATAGCGCCCGCGAATATCCTCCAGCATTCGGGCATCGACACCCTGGGTCAATAGATGATGCTCCTGGGCCTGGAAACCAATGACATCGCCCTGTTTACCCAATACTTCCAGCAACTTTAGACCCAGGTCGGTGCGTTCCGGCTCCGCCAGCAACGCGGCGCGCAGCAACCCCGCCGCCTCAGTGAAACGACCATAAGTCAGGTAAATCCCGACGCCTTCCAGCACATCTCCCAAAGGGGTGTCACCCTGGTTGAAGGACGCGGCGGCCTCGGGCGGCTGCGTGTCAGTGGCCGGGGCATAGGTGTCGATGTCGTCCTCCAACATCGGTTCGGGACGTCCGGGCATTGGCTCCACATCAGTTTGCGCCTGCTGCTGGCGCCGTCGAACGAACAGTAACAGCGCGAGCAACCCCAGCAGGCCCACCAGCCCCGCCATCCACAGCCAGTTGATGCCCTCTGGCTCCGTGACCGGTTCAGTCACCGGCGCTGCATCAACCGTCGGCTCCGACACGGGGGCCGTCGATTGCAGCGGCTCTGCAGGAACGGGGGCTGGGGTGACTTCGGCCAACTGCGTCTGCAATTCGCTGATCTGCTTGCGCTGGCCGGCGATTTCCTGGTCCTGGGCCTGGAGCCGGGCCTGCAGTTCGTCGATGGTTTTTTGTTGCTGCTGATTTTGCAGGAGACTGGCAGCCAATTGCTCGTCGGACGCCACGGAAGCCGATGCTGCCGCTGTTTGCGCGGGTGCCGGCAGCACGGCCGAATCAGGCAGCAGTAAGCGCTGCCCGATGGAGAGTCGATCGCTGCCGGGGTTCAGGGCCTGTATCCCTTGCACCAACTCGTTGACTGAAGCGTTGCTGCCGGCGTCATGCAGGCGCTGGGCGATAACCCACGGGTTGTCCCCCTGCACGACGGTGTAGCGCTTGCCCTGTATCGCCGGCGGCGGCTTGATGGCAGGCGTTGCCTGGGGCGATGAAGACTGGGAGGCGGAAGGTTCGTCACGGGCAGGCACGATACCCGGTGTGCCCGGCGGGTCGATCAGCACGGTGTATTCGCGCAACAGACGCCCGTTGGGCTGATTGAGTTGTACCAGGAAATTGAGGAACGGTTCCTCGACGGGCTTGCTGGAGGTCACCCGAATGAAACTGCGTTCACCGCGCAACACCGGCGTAAAGCGCAGGCTATTGAGAAAGAACACCCGCTCGACACCGGCGCGAGCGAAATCGTCCGGGCTCGCCAGGCTGGCCGACAGATCGCCCTCGTCAATCCCACTCGCATCGACCAGGGCAATTTCGGCACGCAACGGCTGGTTCAAGGCGGAATGGAGCGTAATCTCCCCCAACCCCAGCGCCGACGCCAAAGCCGAATACCCCAGGGCACCCACGACGACCGACACGTTGATCCAACTGCGCAACGTGGACTGCAAACTTCCAAGCATGGGCATCCCTTTCGATTACCAGAACCAACTTCGGCGTAAACGCATCCAATACGATCGCTTAGTACTGGTTATAGTTCGCTAACCACCGAATCTCAAAAGTCTGGCGCCGGGGATATGCCTCAGGATTTTTCCAGGTTGGCCAGGATCGTGCCGTGAACACGCATGCACACCCGCATGTCCGCCTCGTCAACGCCCTCGAACAATTCCCGACGCAATTGCGTGGCAATGGTTTCGATTTGTTCGATCAGCGGCAGGGCCGGTGCGCAGAGCACGATTTTCTTGGCTCGACGATCCTCGGCCACCGCTTGGCGCTGCACCAACCCCTGGGTTTCCAGGCTGTCGAGCAAGCGGGCCAGGGTCGGGCCTTCGACGGCGACGCTCTGGGCCAGTTCGCGCTGGGTCGGCGCCTGTTCGAAACGGGCCAGGTGCAGCAGCACCAGCCAGCGTGCCTGGGACAGACCGAGCCCCGCCAGGCGACGATCCAACTCAGCACGCCAGCCTCGGGACATTTGGGCCAGTTGCATGCCAAAACGGTGTTGATCGGTTAACGGCATATAAAAACTCATCAGATCTGAAATAGAAAAAACTAATTATTAGTCAGCTAAGCATGAGCTTCGGATTCAAGCAAGGTTTGCCCCGTACTGAATCGTTAAAGGAGCGTAACTCATTGATCAAACTTCGAATTCCGACTGCAACGCAGCCCTGACGCAATACAGGACGCCTTCAGGGACCCGGCCGACAAACAGCGCAGCGACTTCCGTCACCGGCGGCAACTCGCCTTCGCCATCCAGAAACGCATCCTGCACTTCGCCCATCAACTCCTCGGGCAGGTCCAGTGCCTGCTCAAGAGATAACTGCTGTTTGCCGATGGCCTCGGCCAGCATCGTGTAGACGTTTTTCTCAGAGCATTGCAGTTGCCCGGCGATCTGCAGCGGCGTCATGCCGGCCCGGGCCAGGGTGATCAGTTCGTGGCGTACATCGGCCACCACTTTCGGCGCCTCGACCTCGCCGCCCAGCACTTGGAGGAAGGCCTCGCCATAACGCTCCAGCTTGCGCGCGCCCACACCACTGACCCGGGCCATTTCGGCCAGGGACGTCGGTTGGCTGCGGAGCATTTCCAGCAGCGTCGAGTCGGGGAAAATGACGTACGGCGGCACGCCGTGTTCCTCGGCCAACTTGCGGCGCAAGGCGCGCAGGGCCTCCCACTGATCGCGCTCTTCGCCGCGCACCAGTTGGCTGGCCTGGCTCTTGCTGCTCTTGACCGCCGTCGCCGGCTTGAGGTCGCGGCGCAGTTCGAGGGTGACCTCGCCTTTGAGCAAGGGCCGGCAACTCGCACTCAGGCGCAGGCCGCCGTAGCCTTCCAGGTCGATGTCCGCCAGACCACGGGCTACCAGTTGTCGGAACAGTGAACGCCATTCGCTCTCGGTGCGGGCCTTGCCCACCCCGAATACCGAAAGATGCTGGTGGCCGAAGCTGCGGACCTTTTCGTTGTCCTTGCCCAGCAATACGTCCACCAGATGCCCCACGCCATAACGCTGGCCGGTGCGATAGATGGCCGACAAGGCCTGGCGGGCCGGTTCGGTGGCGTCCCAGGTTTCCACGCCATCGACGCAATTGTCGCAATGCCCGCAAGGCTGGGGCATGTCTTCGTCGAAATAGGCCAGCAGGGTCTGGCGACGGCAGCGGGTTTCTTCGCAGAGCGAGAGCATGGCGTCGAGCTTGTGCTGCTCCAGGCGCTTGTGGCGCTCGTCGCCCTCGGAGTTCTGCAGCATCTGCTTGAGCATCACCACGTCTTGCAGGCCGTAGGCCATCCAGGCGTCGGCCGGCAAGCCATCACGGCCGGCACGCCCGGTTTCCTGGTAATAGGCCTCGAGGGATTTGGGCAAGTCCAGGTGGGCGACGAAACGCACGTTGGGCTTGTCGATGCCCATGCCGAACGCCACCGTGGCCACCATGATCAGGCCTTCCTCGTTGAGGAAGCGCTTCTGGTGATAGGCCCGCAGGTCGTTGGGCAGCCCGGCGTGATACGGCAATGCAGGAAAACCCTGTTCACAAAGGAACGCCGCCACTTCGTCGACCTTCTTGCGCGACAGGCAGTAGACAATGCCGGCGTCGCTGCGCCGCTCGGCGATGAACGCCAGCAACTGCTTGCGCGGCTGCTCCTTGGGCACGATGCGATAGAAAATGTTCGGCCGGTCAAAGCTGGACAGGAACCGCTCGGCGTTCTGCAAATGCAGGCGCTCGACGATTTCTTCGCGGGTACGTTTGTCGGCGGTGGCGGTCAGGGCGATGCGCGGCACATCGGGGAACAGTTCCGCCAGTTGCCCCAATTGCAGGTATTCGCGACGGAAATCGTGGCCCCACTGGGACACACAGTGGGCTTCGTCGATGGCGAACAAGGCAATTTCCAGGCTCTGCAAGAACGCCAGCATGCGCGGCTGCACCAGGCGCTCCGGTGCCAGGTACAGCATCTTCACTTCGCCGCGCTTGATGCTCGCCGCCAGGTCCCGCTGCTGCTCGGCGCTGAGGGTGGAGTTCAGCGCTGCAGCGGCAACACCCAGTTCTTCAAGGGTCGCGACCTGGTCGTCCATCAATGCGATCAGCGGCGAGACCACCACCGCCAGGCCATTGCGCAACAGCGCCGGCACCTGGAAGCACAAGGACTTGCCACCGCCGGTGGGCATGAGCACCAGGGCATCGCCACCGCTGGCCACGCGCTCAATAATGGCACCCTGGCGGCCACGGAAACTGTCGTAGCCGAAGATGTCCTTGAGGACGCGTTGAGCCTGTTCGAGCATAGAAACTCCAAAAATCACCGAAACGTCCCTGCAAGGCTGGTTCAGAATCTCAAACGCTGCACCGGCAAATCGTAAGTGCGCATTTCGGACCAACGGGACGCCGCAGGGCATCACAAAACGCGGCAGTATACCCGAGGCCTTCGTTGCGAAGGGTGATGCTGACAAGAGGTGATCAAGTAGACGATTGCACGCCATGCGCCCTGTAGGAGCTGCCGAGTGCAACGAGGCTGCGATCTTTCCACTGCCCATTGAGTCGAGAGACGAAAGATCAAGATCAAAAGATCGCAGCCTTCGGCAGCGCCTACAGGTATCGCGGCCCGCCCGTGCGCCCAAGTGGAGGCAAATACGCCACGCGGCTGGCCTGGGCGCTCAAGAAGGCCTAGAATTCCCGCATTGTTTATTCCCCAAGGTAGCCCGTAATGTCCTTCGCTGAGCAACTGACCCGCCTGCAAGTCTTCCTCGACGCCGATGAGCTGCACGAAGAGGCGCTGGATTACGTGGCCGCTCACGGCTATCTGACCGCCCTGTCGATCTGCGCCGAAACGGTGCCGGAGCGCGAGTGGATCGACGCCCTGTTCGCCGAAGAGCCGCATTACAGCGACGAAGCCCAGCGTGCTGAAATCGAAGCCACGCTGGTGGGCCTCAAGGCCCATATCGCCCGTCAGTTGGCGTCCGACGAAGAGTTCGAATTGCCATGCGAGCTGGACCTGGGCGATGACCCGGATGATTCGGAACTGCGTGGCTGGTGCATCGGCTTCATGGAAGGCGTGTTCCTGCGCGAAGCCGCCTGGTTCGAAACCGCCGAAGAGGAAGTCAGCGAAATGCTGCTGCCGATCATGGTCGGTTCCGGCCTGTTCGACGAACAACCGGAGTTTTCCGACATCGCCGCCGACGCGAACCTGATGGACGACATGATCGTGCAGATCCCGGAAGCCCTCACCGCCCTGTACCTGCTGTGCAACGCACCGGACGAGAAACCGGCGATCCTCAAGCCTCGCCACCACTGAGTAACCGGGTGCCCGCGCCCATCGGCAACCGCCCGCTGATCCTGCGTTACGCTCTACTGGCCATCGGCTGGTTGAGCGTGGTGCTGGGGGTCATCGGTATTTTCGTTCCCGTACTGCCCACCACCCCTTTCCTGCTACTGGCCGCTGCCTGCTTCGCCCGCAGCTCGCCACGTTTCTATCGCTGGCTGGTGGAACATCCCCGCCTCGGCCCCTGGATCAGCGACTACCTCAGCGGCAACGGCATCCCACTCAAGGGCAAGGTCTACGCCATCGGGCTGATGTGGGTGAGCATCCTCTTTTCCTGCTACCTGGTGCCCCTGCCGTGGGCGCGAGGGTTCATGCTCACCAGTGCGGTGTTGGTGACGGTCTACATTCTCAAGCAGAAGACATTGCGCAAGCCTTGAATGTGGCTCGAGCCTGGATCTCCTGTGGCTTCAGAAAAACAAAACCCGCCATTTTCCAGACCGGAAATCGCGGGTTTTGTTATTTCAGCTCATCTCACACCGTGTCCACCTTCAACGAATGGTCGTTCAACATTCCGTTGATGATGGTCGCCGTATCGGCGCCCGCGATCATCCCGTCCACGCCCGGCGTGACGCCGTAGTGGCTGGCCAGGTTGACGCCGGCCAGGTCGATGGTCTGGTTTGGCGTGGCGCCAGCGGTGGCGCTGACGTCGATGCTGGTCACGAGCGACGCGCCGCTACCGGTGACGGTGAAGTGCAGGTAATCGTCCAGTGACGCCGCACTGCCGTTTTCCCCCTGCAACAGCTGGGACAGATCGAGTTTATCGAGGCCGGGCGTGAAGTCGGTGATCACGTCGTGGCCGCTGTTGCCCGCTTGCCATTGGAAGGTATCGGCGCCGCTGCCACCAGTGAGGGTGTTGTTGCCCAGGCCGCCGATCAGCAAGTCGTCGCCGCCACCGCCATTGAGCACATCATTGCCCAATCCACCATTGATGCGGTTGCTGGCGCCGTCACCGGTGAGGGTATCGTTGAAGTTCGAACCGACCAGGTTTTCGATGCCCGCCAGTGTGTCGGTGCCGGCGCCCAAGGTGTTCTGCGCCGCCAACAGGCCCAGGTTGACGGTGACCCCGGCAGTCGCGTGAGCATAGCTCGCGGTGTCGTTGCCCGTGTCGCCATCGAGCAGGTCGTTGCCTGTGCCGCTGTAGAGCAAGTCATTGCCTGCCCCGCCATGCAAGGTGTTGTTGCCCGAACCTGCGCTGAGTATGTCGTTGCCGTCGCCCGCATTGAGGATGTTGTCGCCCTCGCCAGCCATCAGCACGTCGTCCCCGGCGGTGCCCGTCAGGGTATGACCCGCCTGGTAGCTGATGCCCACCGCCGCGCCGTCACTGCCGCCGTGGTTGTCGCTGGCGGTGTAGCTGCCGTGGAAATCCGGTGTGCTGTCCTGGGCACCGGCATAGTTGACGGTCATGGTCAGTTGATAGTTTTCCGCACCGTTGGGGTTGCCGCCGCTGCCATTGGCGATGTTGGTGACGTGAATCTGATAGTTGCCGGTCGCCGCCGCAGTGAACGAGGCACCGTCGCTGATCGCAATGAATGGCCCCCCATTGAGGGAGTACTCCAGGGCAATGCGACCGCCCGCCAGGTTGTGATCCAGGGTGAGGGTTTCGCCCTGTTTGAGGGTGATGTTGAGCCGGTCTTCATCGTTGGCGTTGTTGTTCGACACCATTCCCAGCGCACCGCTGACCACCAGCACCGCCGTCATGGTCGCGCTATTGGCGACGAAGGCGCTGCGGTTGAGGTTGATCGACTGCACGTTGTTGCCTGTGAAGCTGACCGTGCCGGTGCTGCCGGTGAAGTCCGCGCCCTTGGCGACCCAGCCGGTATTGAAGCTGGTGGGTGAAGCGGTGAGCGGATCACCATTGGCATCGCTGTCGTTGCCCAGCAGCAATTCTCCCGGTACCACGATGTTGCCTGACAGCACGTTGGTGATGATGTTGTCGTCCATCGCCACCGGTGGGCTATTGGGCACGACTTTGATCACCAGGTTGGAGCTGGCCAGGTCACCATCGTTGTCGCTGACGGTGTAGCCGATGTTTTCGGTGATCAATGTGCTGGTGGCGGTCTGGGAGGTATAGCTGAACGCACCGGTATCGAGGTTGACCACCAGGGTGCCGTCGTGGTCGGTGGCGATGCTCAGGGTGTTGGTGGTCGTGTTGAAGCTGCCGTGGTTGAGCCCGCCGCTGGCGGTCAGCGCGCCCTGGCCACCGTTGGCGGCCGGGTCGTAGCTGTACGTGGTGCCATCGACCACCAGGCTTTTGACAAACCCGCCGTCGGCGCCGAACGAACCACCCTCGCCCAACAAGCTGCCGGTGACCGGTATGCCTTGCACAGTGCCGGAGAGCACCGAGTTGAGCTGGTTCAGGTCGGTGACCACCACCGCGTTGGTGTTGGTGTGGGCACTGCCGTCGTAGGCCAGCGGGTCGAGATGGGCGTTGCTGACGCCGCTGCCCAGGCCGATGGCGTAGTTCTTGATGCCGTTGGCGTCGAGGAAGGCCTTCCACGCAGCTTCGTCCGCCGCACCGGTTTCCTGGCCCGAGGTCGGTTTACCGTCAGAGAAGAAGTAGCCGATGTTCTGCGCCCCGGTCAGTTGCCCGGACGTGACGAACGCAGTCTTGGCCGCCGCCACCGCCGCATCGTAGTTGGTCCCGCCATCGGCTGTCAGGCTGGCGAGGAGCGTCTTGGCGGTGGCCACGTCGACCCACACCGACGTCTGGTCGGTGGCGCTGCTGCTGAACGTCACCAACTGGACTTTGACATCCCCCAGGTCGTCGTATTTGTCGAGCAAGGCGCTGATCGCCTGTTTCGCCAGATCCAACCGCGACAGCCCGGGCACCCCGGAGGCATCGGCCATGCTGCCAGACACGTCGAGGACGATCAGCAGGTTCGAATCGATCTCCACCGCCGTCACCGAACGCTCGGAGGCAACGGCTTTGGGCACATCGTCGACGATACTCACCACCAGGATGCCGGTGACGCTGTTGCCCAAAGAATCCGTGGCCTGATAGGTGAAGTTTTCGCTCAACACGTTCGGGCCATCGTTGGCGTTGGGCGTCGTCGTGGCCGGCGAGGTCAAGGTGTAGGTGTAGGAACCATCGGGGTTGAGCAACAGTTGGCCATGGGCGCCGGTGCCATTTCCGACCAGGGCGAAGGTCACTGCGCCCGTGGCGCCGGTCACCGAACCGACAAGGCTGCCGGTGGCGGTTTCGCTGGTGGCGCTCGGGTCGCTGCCGGTGACAGTGCCGGGCGCCAAGTCCTGGCCGTCCTGTTTCAGGTCGAGGGCTTTTTCGTAGACAGTAATGTCCTGGTCGGTTTCGGCGACCAGGCAACTGTCGTGCACATCAATGGTGAGGGTGGTGGTGCTTTCATCGCCGTCGGCATCGCGCACGGTGTAGGTGAATACATCGGTGGCGCCCGCTGCGCCGACAGCGTCCGGATTGCTGTGATAGACAGCATTGCCGTTGGCGTCCAGGGTCAGGTAACCGTAGGTCCCGTTGATTTGGGTGTTGAGGCCACTGGTGGCGGGGCTCGAGGTGTCATTGCCGGCGCGCACACCGATGACTGCACCGCCATCGGCGCCGAGCACGTCGTTGTCCAGCACGTTGCCATTGACCGTCCCGCCCTCCACCACCGAGGCGGAATCACTGTGAGCCTTGGGCACATCGTCAACGATCTCGATGACGATAGTGTTGGTGACGGTATTGCCCAGGGAGTCCGTGGCCTGATAAGTGAAGCTCTCACTCAGCAGGTTCGGGCCATCGTTGGCGTTGGGTGTCGTCGTGGCCGGCGAGGTCAGGGTGTAGGTGTACGAACCATCAGGCTGGAGCGCTAGCTGACCGTAAGCGCCGTTAGCATTGCCCACCAAAGCGAAGGTGACAGCACCGATGGCACCGCTGACCGAGCCGACAAGGCTGCCGCTGGCAGTCTCGCTGGTGGCGCTCGGGGCGCTGCCGGTGACGGTGCCGGGGGCCAGGTCCTGACCGTCCTGGTTCAGGTCGAGGGCTTTTTCGTAGACGCTGATTTCCTGATCTGGCGTGGCGACGAGGCAGATATCGTGGACATCGATGGTGATAGTGGTAGTGCTTTCATCGCCGTCGGCATCACGCACGGTGTAGGTGAACACATCGGTGGCACCTGGGGCGCTGACGGTGTTCGGATTGCTGTGGTAGACGGCGTTGCCGTTGGCATCCAGGGTCAGGTAGCCGTAGGTGCCGTTGATCTGGGTGTTCAAGTCGCCAATCGCCGGGGTCGAGGTGTCGTTGCCGGCGCGCACACCAATCACCATGCCGCCGTCCGCGCCAAGTACGTCGTTGTCCAGCACATTGCCGTTGACCGTGCCGCCCTCCAGCACCGAGGCAACATCGGCATGGGCGCTGGGCACGTCGTCGACGATCTCGATAACGATGGTGCTGGTGACGGTATTGCCCAACGAGTCTGTGGCTTGGTAGGTGAAGCTTTCGCTCAACACGTTCGGGCCATCGTTGGCGTGGGGCGTGGTCGTGGCTGGCGCCGTCAGGGTGTAGGTATAGGAGCCGTCGGGTTGAAGCGACAGTTGACCGTAGGCACCGGTGGCGTTGCCCACTAGCGCGAACGTGACTGCGCCAACGGCGCCGCTGACCGAGCCGACAAGGCTGCCGCTGGCAGTCTCGCTGGTGGCGCTCGGGGCGCTGCCGGTGACGGTGCCGGGGGCCAGGTCCTGACCGTCCTGGTTCAGGTCGAGGGCTTTTTCGTAAACGCTGATTTCCTGATCTGGCGTGGCGACGAGGCAAACATCGTGGACATCGATGGTGATAGTGGTAGTGCTTTCATCGCCGTCGGCATCACGCACGGTGTAGGTGAACACATCGGTGGCACCTGGGGCGCTGACGGTGTTCGGATTGCTGTGGTAGACGGCGTTGCCGTTGGCGTCCAGAGTCAGGTAGCCGTAGGTGCCGTTGATCTGGGTGTTCAAGCCGCCAATCGCCGGGGTCGAGGTGTCGTTGCCAGCGCGCACGCCGATCACCGCCCCACTCGCGGCCGGCCCGTCGGCACCGCCTTCGTCGTTATTCAGGACGTTGCCACTGACCGTTCCGCCTTCATCCACCGAAGCGGAATCGGCATGGGCGGTGGGCAGGTCGTCGACGATGTTCACATCCAGGTTGCCGTTGGCGGTGGTGCCGTTGTCATCAGTCACGACGACCGCAAATTGCTCGCTCAGGCTGTTGGCACCGCTGGCATTTGGATGAGCTTCGTTGTCCAGCAAGGTGTAGCTGTAACTCACCACGCCGGTGGCAGCGTTGAAACCGGTGATGGTCAACGTGTTGCCGAGTGCGGTGGTTATCGATTGTGGGAAACCAGCCGCCACGCCACCGCTGACCACGTTGATGCCGCCAACACTTAGGGTTTGCACACCATCCAGCGCGGTGACGGTGAAGGTTCCGCTTTGAGTCAGGGCCGGTGCATCCGGGCTGCTGCCGTCGCTGAGGTTTTTCTCCCGGACCGTCAGTTCGCCGCCCTCACTGTCGAGGCCGTCGATGATCACAGGATCGTCATTGTTGTGGACTTGCAGCACCAGGTTCGCGGTGCTGGTATCGCCGTCGGCATCGGTCAGGGTGTAGGTGAAGGTTTCGCTGCCGTTACCACCGCCATGCAAGCCTTTGAAATCTGCATCGGCCGTGTTGAGCGTGTAGGTGTAGGAGCCGTCGGCGTTGAGCACCAGAGTGCCGTAGGTTCCAGTGAAAGTGCCCGGAGTAATAGGGCCCGAAGCCACATGGTCGGCGCCTTCGGTGTCGTTGGTCAGCACGCTGCCGGTCAGCGTCAGGGTGGTTTCCGAGGCGGTGTTGGCGTTGCTGTCGTCCACGGCCTTAGGCAGGTCATCGACGATGTTCACGTCCAGGTTGCCGTTGGCGGTGGTGCCGTTGTCATCAGTCACGACGACCGCAAATTGCTCGCTCAGGCTGTTGGCACCGCTGGCATTTGGATGAGCTTCGTTGTCCAGCAAGGTGTAGCTGTAACTCACCACGCCGGTGGCGGCGTTGAAGCCGGTGATGGTCAGGGTGTTGCCCAACGCGGTGGTAATCGATTGTGGGAAACCGGCAGCCACGCCACCGCTGACCACGTTGATGCCGCCAACGCTCAGGGTCTGCACACCGTCCAGCGCGGTGACGGTAAAAGTTCCGCTCTGGGTCAGTGCCGGTGCATCCGGGCTGCTACCGTCGCTGAGGTTTTTCTCCTGGACCGTCAGTTCGCCGCCTTCGCTGTCGAGGCCGTCAATGATCACAGGATCGTCATTGTTGTGGACTTGCAGCACCAGATTGGCGGTGCTGGTATCGCCGTCGGCGTCGGTCAGGGTGTAGGTGAAGGTTTCGCTGCCATTGCCGCCACCGTGCAGACCTTTGAAATCTGCATCGGCGGTGTTGAGCGTGTAGGTGTAGGACCCATCGGCGTTGAGCACCAGAGTCCCGTAGGTGCCGGTGAAGGTGCCCGGAGTAATAGGACCCGAAGCCACATGGTCGGCGCCTTCGGTGTCGTTGGTCAGCACGCTGCCAGTCAGTGTCAGGTTGGTTTCCGAGGCGGTGTTGGCGTTGCTGTCGTCCACGGCCTTAGGCAGGTCATCGACGATGTTCACGTCCAGGTTGCCGTTGGCGGTGGTGCCGTTGTCATCAGTCACGACGACGGCAAATTGCTCGCTCAGGCTGTTGGCACCGCTGGCATTTGGATGAGCTTCGTTGTCCAGCAAGGTGTAGCTGTAGCTCACCACGCCGGTGGCGGCGTTGAAGCCGGTAATGGTCAACGTGTTGCCGAGTGCAGTGGTAATCGATTGTGGGAAACCAGCCGCCACGCCACCGCTGACCACGTTGATGCCGCCAACGCTCAGGGTCTGCACACCGTCCAGCGCGGTGACGGTAAAAGTTCCGCTCTGGGTCAGTGCCGGTGCATCCGGGCTGCTACCGTCGCTGAGGTTTTTCTCCTGGACCGTCAGTTCGCCGCCTTCACTGTCGAGGCCGTCGATGATCACAGGATCGTCATTGTTGTGGACTTGCAGCACCAGGTTCGCGGTGCTGGTATCGCCGTCGGCATCGGTCAGGGTGTAGGTGAAGGTTTCGGTGCCGCTTCCTCCACCGTGCAGCGCGACGAATTGTGGATCGCTGGTGTTCAGGGTGTAGGTGTACGTACCGTTGGGGTTGAGCACCAGGGTGCCGTAGGTGCCGGTGAAGGTCCCGCCAATGATCGGCCCGCTGTCGGGGCCCGTGGGGATACGGTCGGCGCCCTGATGGTCGTTGGGCAATACGTTGCCGGTGAGGGTAACGAGGGTTTCCGATGCCGTGCTGGCGTGACTGTCGTCGATGGCCTGGGGCACGTCGTCGGTGATGTTGACGTCCAGGGTACCGGTGGCGGTGTCGCCATCGGTGTCGACGGCCACGACCGGGAACTGTTCGGTGATGCTGTTGGCCCCGCCGCCGGCAGGGTGATTTTCATTGTCCCCCAGGGTGTAGCTGTAGCTGACCACGCCAGTGGTCGGGTTGTAGCCGGTGATGGTCAACGTGTTGCCCAGCGCCGAGGTGACGGTTTGAGGAAAGCCTGTGGGCACACCGCCGGCAATCACACTGATGCCGCCGATGCTCAGGCTGCTCAACCCATCGGGGGCAGAAATGGTGAAGGTGCCGTTTTGTACCAGCGCCCCTGGATTGCTCGCCGAACCATCGGCCAGATTGGCCTCGTTGGTGGTCAGTTCGCCGCCTTCCACCTCCACGCCATCGAGGGTCACGGGGTTGTCTGGAGGCGTCACTGGCGGCACCGTCCCGTCGTCGCCACCGTTATCCGGATCACCGGCCAGGCGCAGCTCTGGAAACTCGGGAATCCCGTTGAACCCGGCCGTAGGGAAACCGATCAGCGGGTCAACCTCCCCGCCGACTTCTTCCAGCAGCACAAAACTGTGCCCACCACCCACGCCCCCGGGGTTACCGCCCTCGGGGCCTGCGGCCGTGGCTTCGCCGGTCTGGGTCGGGTCGGCGCCGGCGGCGATGGCTTGTTGCAGCTTTTGCACATCGGTCAACTGTGCGTCACTCGGCGTCACCGCTTCAGGCGTGTCGACATGGGGTGCATGGTTGGCGAGCAACTGCGGGGTCAGGGTCAGGTTGCTTTCGCGACCCAAGGTCAATTCCCTGCCGTTCTGCAAATGCACCGCCACGGCCCCTTCGCTCCCGGTGATCAGGTGTTCGCCGGCATAGAGCCGATCGCCTTCAACCAGAGGCCGCCGCAGGCCGCCGGCCGCTTCTGCGAAAACCTGTCCTACCACCTTACTGACGGTACCGATGAGCGCTGCCATGTGCATTCCTCCGTTGCCAACCGCGGTTGGCACCTGTCTGGGTGAAGAATTCGTGCTCAGGTTGGCGGCCAGACAATCTGGAAAATCTGCCAGCTTTCGTGCTGTGGAAGACGCTAGCCATTCGCCACAACGACAAAAAACCGTCACTAAAAACCGCCCCGTATTTCACCTTTTCGCCGCTTCTTCACATCGTTTAAAAATTTGCCTGGAACTTTTATTGACGCCTAAAAGCCGTCAGAACCCGCAGATTCAAAGGCTTTCGCTTTGAACAATGTGCTGGTTTTTTCCAAGCACATAAGTTTTTTTCGGCATAACCCTTATGAAAAATCCTTCTTAGGTTTTGCGCAGGATGTTCTTAGCTGTGTTGTTACAAGCTTGAAACGGTTTTGATCTCAAATACGCCAATATTTTGGCGACAGCCAAGCACTATAGACCTAAGGAGATGCACCCCATGCGCGTTCTCACCCCTCTCTACTGCGCAGTTTTGCTGGCCATGGCCTGCTCTTCTCACGCACAGGCGATGTCGTTGACCGAAGCGATCCAAAGCACCATCGCCACTCACCCGGAGCTGGCACAACGGGTGGATAGCCGTCTATCGGCCAATGAAGATGTGAAAGTCGCCAGGGGGGGCTTTTTTCCATCGGTGGACTTGAATGCCGGTTACGGCCGTGGCTACAGCGACAACACCAACACCCGGGCCCAGGGCAATCACCACACCAATATCCTGACCTACACCCAATCGGAGCTGCGCCTGCGGCAGATGATCTTCGACGGGTTCAACACCGCCAATGAAGTGGAGCGCACCAAGGGGGTGGTCAACTCACGGGCCTATTACGCCCAGGGCACCGCCCAGGATCTGGCGCTGCGCACCATCGAGGTCTACCTGGAAGTGCTCAAGCGGCGCGAACTGGTGACCCTGGCCAAGAACAACCTGCAAGCGCACCTGCGGGTCAACGATCAGATCGGCCTGCGCACCGAGCGTGGGGTGGGCAGCACCGCCGACTCCGACCAGTCCAATGCCCGTCGGGCCCTGGCGGAAAACAACTACGACACTGCCCAGGTTGACCTGGCCGACGCCGAGGCGAATTTCTATAGCGTGGTCGGGCGCATGCCCGATGAGCTGGAAGCCCCGCCATCGACCAAAGGTGAAATGCCCGCCGACCTGCGCGAAGCCCAGCAAAGCATGGTCGATAACAATCCGTACCTGAAATCGGCCCAGGCCGACATACAGTCCGCCGAGAGCCAGTACGAAGTGGCCAAGTCGCCTTTCTATCCGCGCTTCGATGCCGAGGCCGCCGTGGGCGCCAATAACAACATCGGTGGCGAAGAGGGCCACGACAACAACTGGCGGGTCGGTGTAGTGATGAACTACAACCTGTTCCGTGGCGGCAGCGACAAGGCCCGGCTGGCGTCCAACGCCCACCAGATCAACCAGGCCATGGACATCCGCAACAACGCCCTGCGCCAGCTCAACGAAGACACGCGCCTGGCCTGGAACGCGATGAACAACGCCCGCAAACAGACCCCCACCGCCCGGGAATACGCCGAAACCACCTCCCGCGTGCGCGCCGCGTACCAGGATCAGTTCGGCCTCGGTCAGCGGACCTTGCTTGATGTGCTCGACAGTGAAAACGAGCTGTACAACGCCAACCGTCGCTACACCGAGGTGCGCTACACCGAGGAGTACTCGATGTACCGGGTGCTGGCGAATATGGGCCTGCTGTTGCACAAACAACGGATCGTACTGCCGGCCGATGCGGTCGCGCAGACCGAAGTCAAGAATCAGGCACAGCTGCCCGAACTGAAGTAGCCCAGTGGGAGCGATCAATGTGACCAGCATGGAACCCGCAACCCCTGGCGCCGACCCGCGCCTGAATTTCGATGATCCCTTGCTGGACGGTCTGTTGATCCTCTGCAAACTCCATGGCGCGACGGTCAGTCGTGCCAGCCTCAGCGCCGGGCTTCCTATGGCGCACCAACGCCTGAGCCTGGACCTGCTGCCGCGCGCAGCGGCCCGGGCCAGCTTGCAGGCCCGGTTGCTGCGCCGGGACCTGGCCGACATCTCGCCGCTCAACCTGCCGGTGATGCTGATTCTGGCCGGTGGCCGCTGCGCCGTGTTGCGGCGCTGGAGCGAGGACGGCCAGGCGCTGATTCTGCCCAGCGAAGCCGATGGCGGCGAGCAATGGGTCAGCCGCGAGGAGCTGACCGCCGATTACAGTGGCCAGGCGTTATTCGCCCGGCCGCGCCATGAACTCGAAGACCTGCGTTCCCCGTTGGTGCCGCGGGTCGAGGCCTGGTTTCGCGACACCTTGAAACTATCGCGCTGGCTGTACAGCGATGCGATCCTGGCGAGTTTCCTGATCAACCTGCTGGGGTTGATGGTCCCGTTGTTCGTCATGCAGACCTACGACCGCGTGGTGCCGAACCAGGCGACATCCACCTTGTGGGTGTTGGCCGTAGGGCTGCTGATCGGCACCGGATTCGAACTGGTATTACGGGTGGTGCGCGCCCATCTGCTGGACACCGCCGGCAAGAAAACCGACGTGATTCTTTCCGCCACCCTGTTCGAACGCATCACCGGCATGGCGATGAAGGCCAAACCGGTGACCATCGGCGGGTTCGCCCAGAGCATCCATGACTTCCAGGGCCTGCGCGAGTTTCTCACCGCAGTGACCCTCACCAGCCTGATCGACCTGCCTTTCGCCGTGCTGATGCTGGTAGTCATTGGCTTACTGGGCGGCTGGCTGGTGGTGATTCCAGTGGTGGCTTTTCCGCTCACCATTGTCTTCGCGATGATCATCCAGGTGCGCCTGCGTGACACCGTGCAAAAAAGCCTCGCCCTCGGTGCCCAGCGCCAGGCCCTCTTGATTGAAACCCTCGGCGGCCTGGAAACCCTCAAGGCCTGCAGCGCCGAAAGCGAGCGCCAGCATCAGTGGGAAAGCACCCACGGCGCCCTCACCCGCCTGGACAGCCACGCACGCAACCTCTCGGCACTGGCGACCAACGGCACATTGTTCCTCCAACAACTGGCCGGCATGGCGACCATCGTCGCCGGGGTCTACAGCATCATCGCCGGCAACCTCAGCGTCGGCGCGCTGGTGGCGACCTACATGCTCGGCAGCCGGGTGCTGGCACCGCTGGGGCAAATCGCCGGGCTGATCACCCGCTACCAGCAAGCCCAGCTCACCATGCGCAGCACCGATGCCCTGATGGCACTGCCCCAGGAACGCGATGCCAAGCAACGGCCGCTGGATCGCACCCAATTGCAGGGCGCATTGGACGTCAATGGCGTGACCTTCCACTACAACGGCCAGAACACCCCGGCCCTTGCCAACATCAGCTTCAGCCTCAAGCCCGGCGAACGGGTCGGGATCATCGGCCGCAGCGGCTCAGGCAAGAGCACCCTGGCGCGCTTGGTGATGGGTTTCTATGCGCCGGAGGAAGGCCAGTTGCTGCTCGATGGCCTGGACCTGCGCCAACTGGACGTCGCCGACCTGCGCCAACAGATCGGTTATGTCGCCCATGACCTGCCGCTGCTGGCCGGCAGCCTGCGGGACAACCTGACCCTCGGCGCTCGCTACATCAGCGATGCGCGCATGCTCGAAGTGGCGGAACTGACCGGTGTCACCGAACTGGCCCGCCAGCATCCCCAAGGCTTCGACCGTCCGGTGGGCGAGCGCGGGCAGTTGCTCTCCGGTGGCCAGCGCCAAGCCGTGCTGCTGGCCCGGGCCCTGCTGCTCGACCCGCCGATCCTGCTGCTGGACGAGCCCACCAGCGCCATGGACAACAGCAGCGAAGACGTTTTGCGGCAAAAGCTACATACCCACATGCAGGGCAAAACGGTGCTGCTGGTCACCCACCGCACCTCGATGCTGAGCCTGGTGGACCGGTTGGTGGTGCTGGACAACGGCCGGATCGTGGCTGATGGACCGAAGGAAACGGTTATTGATGCACTGCGCAAGGGACGGGTGGGGTCGGCGGCGGTGTAAGCCCCTCTAGCTGTCAGCACAACACCTGTGGGAGCAAGGCTTGCCCGCGATGCAGGCGCCTCGGTTCCAGTGAGATCGCGTTAGCTTCATCGCGGGCAAGCCTTGCTCCCACAGATAACCCTCTCAAGCCACAGGTATGTGTTCGGCTTATTTCACTTAACTGACGGGTATCGCCCCATGTCTGCTCAAACACCCGATTCAGCCGCCCGAAGCTACTTCGGCAGTTTCAGCAAAAGCGCCGAAAGCGAGTTCATGCCGGAAACCGCCGGCGCCGCGCTGCAGGATTCGCCCCGGCGCTCACGCGTCACCGTGTGGCTGGCCGCGGGGCTGATCATCACCGGGCTGGTCTGGGCGAAATTGGCGGTCTTGCAGGAAGTCACCACTGGTGAAGGCAAAGCCATTCCGTCGAGCAAGATCCAGGTGATCCAGAACCTGGAGGGCGGTATCGTCACCGAGATTTTCGTGCGTGAAGGCCAAATGGTGAACAAGGGCGACACCCTGCTGCGCCTGGACGACACGCGGTTCCTGTCGAACAAGGGCGAGAGCGAGGCCGACCGCTATGCCTTGACCGCCCAGGTCGAGCGCCTGTCGGCCGAGGCCGAGGGCCGGCCATTCAAGCTTTCAGCCGAGGTGATCGCCAAGGCTCCGCAAGTGGCTGAGGACGAACGCTCGCTGTACGAACAACGGCAACGGCGCCTGGCCAGCGAACAACGGACCCTGACCGAACAACTGCGGCAGAAGACCCAGGAACTGGCGGAGTTTCGCTCCAAGCAAGGCCAGTTCAGCTCCGCCCTGGCCTTGCTGCAAGAAGAGATGAACATGTCCGCGCCACTGGTGCGCACCGGGGCGGTGTCGCCGGTGGAGATCCTGCGGCTCAAACGCAGCGCGGTGGAAATCCGCGGCTCGCTCAACGCCACCACCCTGGCCATTCCCCGCGCCGAATCGGCGATCAATGAGATCAAGAGCAAAATCGACGAATCGGAACAGACCTTCCGCTCCGAGGCAGCCAAGGACCTCAACGAGAAACGCACAGAACTGTCGAAAATCACCGCCTCGAGCATCGCCATCGATGACCGCGTGACCCGCACCACCGTGGTTTCGCCGGTGCATGGGGTGATCAAGCAACTGAAGGTCAACACCATCGGCGGCGTCGTGCAGCCGGGCAGCGACATGGTGGAAATCGTGCCTCTGGAAGACAACCTGCTGATCGAAGCCAAGGTCCGCCCCCAGGACGTGGCATTCCTGCATCCGGGCCAGAAAGCCATGGTCAAGTTCAGCGCCTACGATTACACGATCTACGGCGGGATGAGCGCCAAACTCGAACTGATCGGCGCCGACACCATCACCGACGACAAGGGCAACAGCTTCTACCTGATCCAGGTGCGCACCGATAAAAACCACTTGGGCGGGGATGCAAAACCGCTGCTGATCATTCCGGGGATGGTGGCGACGGTAGACATCATTACCGGGGAGAAGAGTGTGTTGGATTACTTGCTCAAGCCGGTGTTGAAGGCGCGGACGGAGGCGATGCGTGAGCGGTGACTTTTGCTGGGATATGCGCTGACTGAGCGGCCGCCTTCGCGAGCAAGCCCGCTCCCACAATGGATCTGCGGCAAACACAAATTTTGCGGCCACAGGCGATCAACTGTGGGAGCGGGCTTGCTCGCGAAGGGGCCAGCAAAGACACCCCTTATTTCTCAGCATGGTTACGCCGAAACGTCTCCTCCCCCATCGCCGCAATCTGCCCCTCGATCAACGCCTCGAACGGCCGCAACAAGGGCTCAAAACTGGTCGGTGCTTCAAGGGTCTGCAACGCCTGGACAATCGCCTCCACCGTCGACAACGCCCCCGGCCCCGGCGCCTTGCGCAAGCGATAACGGGACACCCCGCCTTCGGCCAAGGTCACCCTCGGCAACGCCGCCAGCAGCGGGTTGAGGTGCAGCAGCTTACGCGCCTTGCGCCAGGTGCCGTCGGGCACGACCAACAGCAGCGGCTCATCGGACGGAACATAAGCCTGCAGCGGCTGCGCATCGTCGCCGGGAAACAGCAACCGCGCCCGATAACCCGGTGGGTTGAGCAAGCTGGGTAAATCGTCGAACACCTCACCCACGATCAGCTCGGCATTATTGAGCCCCAACGCCGCCAAGCGGGCGGTGTTCAACGCGTGGTTCACTTCGCTGGGATGCTGCAACAGCAGGACCCGGGTGCGGCTGTCGAGGTTGGGGATCAGCGTGCACAAACAGTGGCTTTGTGGCCTGAGGCAGCGCGGACATTGGATTCTGGACATGATCAGGCCTGATTCAATTGAGCTTTGAGCAAATCACGGAACGTCTGGATCAGCGGCTCGCGGCTGCGGCCACGGCGCACGATCATTGAAAACGGTGCCTGATAACCGAAGGTCGCCGGCAGCAGCACGCGCAAATCGCCTTTGTCGGCCCAGGCCTGGGCGTAATGTTCGGGCAGGTAACCGATGTAGGCACCGGACAACACCAGGATCAACTGCGCCTCCATGCTCTCCACCGTCGCCGCGCTGTGCTTGAAACCGTGGCGAGCCAGTTCGGCCTGGCTCCAGTAACCGCGCCCGACCATGCGCTGCTGGGTGATGACTTGTTCGGGGATGCGCCGCTCGTTGAACAACGGATGGCGGTTACTGCAGTACAACCAATGTTGCTCGCGATACAGCGGCATGTAGACCAGCCCACTCATGCGCGTGGAAAACGCTCCGATGGCCAGATCCAGGCGGTTGTCCTGCACGCCGAGTTGCAGTTCATAAGGGCTCATGACTGACAGGTGCAGGTGCACCGCCGGATGCTCCTGGCTGTAGGCGCCAATGGCTTCGGCGAACGGCAAGGCCTTGTCGCTGACGGTGGAGTCGATCACCCCCAGGTTCAGGGTGCCACGCAATTCGCCCTTGAGGGCCGCGGCGTACTGTTCGAAACCTTCGAGCTCAGCCAACAGACGCAGGGTTTCCTGGTGGAACAACTCACCCTTGCTGGTCAGGCTGAACCCGCCCCGCCCGCGATGACACAGCACCAGGCCCAGGGCCGACTCGAGCTGGCTCATGTAGGTGCTGATGGCCGACGTGGAGAGGTTGAGTTCGTGCTGGGCATTGGCGAACCCCTGATGCCGGACCACGCTGACAAAAATGCGCAGCAGTTTCAGGTCGGGTAGAGCGTTGGCCATGGGGAACTCCAAATTACACAATACATAGAACTTGCCGTGCCCTTGTGGCGAGGGAGCTTGCTCCCGCTCGGCGGCGCAGCCGTCGCAAAACCTGGCGACGCAGTCTGCCTGATTCACCGAGGTGAATGGTTTTGGGGCCGCTTCGCTGCCCAGCGGGAGCAAGCTCCCTCGCCACAGGGGCACCATGTCCCCCAGACCACACGGGGTACTGCACTGGTTGGGAGTCTATCGTCCCATCTCGCATTAGTTTAGAAAAATCTGAACTAAGTATTTGCCCCCAGCGATTCTTCCACTCCCCCGCTTTTCGCAGAATCGGTCCCTGATAAATAAAACAACGATGAGGCCCTACCCGTGGACAAGATTCTTCACCAACCACTGGGCGGCAACGAAATGCCGCGCTTCGGCGGCATCGCCACCATGATGCGACTCCCCCATTTGCAAACCGCTGCCGGCCTGGACGCTGCGTTCGTCGGCGTACCGCTGGACATCGGCACCTCCCTGCGCGCCGGCACCCGTTTCGGGCCCCGGGAAATCCGCGCCGAATCCGTGATGATCCGCCCCTACAACATGGCCACCGGCGCCGCGCCATTCGATTCACTGTCAGTGGCCGACATCGGTGACGTGCCGATCAACACCTTCAACCTGCTGGACGCGGTGCGGATCATCGAAGAGTCGTACCACAAGATCCTCGAACACAACGTCATCCCCCTGACCCTGGGCGGCGATCACACGATTACCCTGCCGATCCTGCGGGCGATCCACAAGAAACACGGCAAGGTCGGCCTGGTGCATATCGACGCCCACGCCGATGTGAACGACCACATGTTCGGCGAGAAGATCGCCCACGGCACCACCTTCCGCCGCGCCGTGGAAGAAGGCCTGCTCGATTGCGACCGCGTGGTGCAAATCGGCCTGCGGGCCCAGGGCTACACCGCCGACGATTTCAACTGGAGTCGCAATCAGGGTTTCCGCGTGGTCCAGGCCGAAGAGTGCTGGCACAAATCCCTGGCACCGCTGATGGCTGAAGTGCGCGAGAAAGTCGGTGGCGGCCCGGTGTACCTGAGCTTTGATATCGACGGCATCGACCCGGCCTGGGCCCCAGGCACTGGCACCCCGGAAATCGGTGGGCTGACCACCATCCAGGCGATCGAAATCGTCCGCGGCTGCCAGGGCCTCGACCTGGTGGGTTGCGATCTGGTAGAAGTCTCGCCGCCGTACGACACCACCGGCAACACCTCGCTGCTGGGCGCCAACCTGCTGTACGAGATGCTCTGCGTACTGCCCGGCGTGGTTCATCGCTGAGGTGCGCCCATGAGCGAACAGGAGCAGGTCCTCAAGGCCGCCGCCGGGCTGGTGGCGGCCTTCGCCCGCAATGACCGCGACGCCTACTTTGGCGCGTTCACAAGCGATGCGAGTTTCGTGTTCTACACCCTCGAACAGCCCCTGCTGTCACGCGATGCCTACCAGGCGTTGTGGGATCGCTGGCGCTCCGAGGATGGCTTCGAGGTGCTCACGTGCACTTCAAGCAACGCCTTCGTCAGCCTGCAAGGGGACGTGGCGATTTTCATCCATGACGTGGCCACCGAGCTGCGCATGCAAGGGGAGCGACACTTTAGCCAGGAGCGCGAAACCATCCTGTTCCGCAAACAGGCAGGACGCGCACAAGAACAACAGGGCCTATGGCTGGCCTGTCATGAACATTTGTCCGCAATGCCGGAAGGGCTGCCACCCCCTTAGCCAAACAGGCGACGCTCACACACGATGAGTGCGCCTTGATGATCGGAGCAGATCATGAATAACAATAACGATAAAAGCCTTACGCAAATTGAAACCAACGGGGTCGAACAGATCCCGGACCACCAGCGAACCGCCGGCCCGGGGGACTTGTTTCGCCTGATCTTCGGTGGCGCCAATACCTTTGCCACCGCCGTGCTCGGCAGTTTCCCGGTGCTGTTCGGCCTGTCGTTCCAGGCCGGTGTCTGGGCGATTGTGCTGGGGGTGTTGGTGGGGTCGATCATCCTCGCCCCCATGGGCCTGTTCGGCCCGCTCAACGGCACCAACAACGCGGTTTCTTCCGGAGCGCACTTCGGCGTGCACGGGCGGATCGTCGGCTCATTCCTGTCGTTGCTGACCGCCATCGCGTTCTTTTCGCTGTCGGTCTGGAGTTCCGGGGATGCATTGATCGGCGGTGCCAAGCGGTTGATCGGCATGCCGGAAACCGACCTGAGCCTGGGCCTGGCCTACGGCCTGTTCGCCTTGCTGGTCTTGACCGTGTGCATCTACGGCTTTCGCTTCATGCTGTGGGTCAACCGCATCGCCGTGTGGGCCGCCAGCCTGCTGTTCCTGCTGGGTATCCTGGCCTTCGCGCCGACCTTCGACAGCCAGTTTGCCGGCACCGTCAGCCTTGGCCAGCCGGGCTTCTGGGCGGCGTTCATCGGCGCGGCGCTGGTGGCCATGAGCAATCCGATCTCCTTCGGTGCGTTCCTCGGTGACTGGTCGCGCTACATCCCGCGCAATACCCCCAAGCGCCGCATCATGCTGGCGGTGATCGCCGCGCAACTGGCGACGCTGATCCCGTTCCTGTTCGGCCTCGCCACCGCCACCATCGTGGCGATCAAGGCACCGGACTACATCGCCGCCAACAACTACGTGGGCGGCCTGCTGGCGGTCTCGCCGAGCTGGTTCTTCCTGCCGGTGTGCCTGATCGCGGTGATCGGCGGCATGTCCACCGGCACCACGTCGCTGTATGGCACCGGGCTGGACATGTCCAGCGTGTTTCCACGGGTGCTGTCGCGGGTCAAGGCGACGTTGCTGATCGGCGTGCTATCGATTGCCTTCATCTTCATCGGCCGCTTCGCCGCGAACCTGGTGCAGAGCGTGTCGACCTTCGCCGTACTGATCATCACCTGCACCACCCCGTGGATGGTGATCATGATCATCGGCCTGCTGGTACGGCGTGGCTTCTACTGCCCGGATGACCTGCAAGTCTTCACCCGCGGCGAAACCGGCGGGCGCTACTGGTTCAGCCACGGCTGGAACTGGCGCGGCCTGGGGGCGTGGATCCCCAGCGCACTGGTGGGGCTGTGCTTCGTCAACCTGCCGGGGCAGTTCGTCGGGCCGCTGGGCGAACTGGCCGGCGGGATCGACGTCAGCCTGCCAGTGACCCTGGGCCTGGCCTCGGTGGTGTACCTGGTGCTGCTTGCGGTGTTCCCAGAGCCGGCGGCGGTGTATGGGCCGGATGATCCGCGTAGCAAGGACGCTTCGGCGCCCATCGATAAACCCGCCCTCAGGCAAACCGCCTGATCCGAGACAACGAAATACCTGTGGCGAGGGAGCTTGCTCCCGCTGGGCTGCGCAGCGGCCCCAAGCTTTTAGCGGTTGCTGCGCAACCGAGCGGGAGCAATCTCTGGCCACAAAAGCGCGTTCGCACTGAGGCTGCAGTGCCAGGGACAGCACCGCCTCGTCCCATACAAAAAAGACAATCGGAGACACGCCATCATGGCTTTGGATTTAATCGTCGTTATTATCTACGCCGCAGGGATGATCGCCCTGGGCTGGTACGGCATGCGCCGCGCCAAGACCCGTGACGACTACCTGGTCGCCGGGCGCAACCTCGGCCCGGGCTTTTACCTGGGCACCATGGCCGCCACCGTCCTGGGTGGTGCATCTACCATCGGCACGGTGCGCCTGGGCTACGTCTACGGCATTTCCGGGTTCTGGCTGTGCGGTGCCATCGGCCTGGGCATCGTCGGCCTGAGCCTGTTCCTTGCCAAGCCGTTGCTCAAACTCAAGATCTACACCGTGACCCAAGTGCTGGAGCGCCGCTACAACCCGGCCGCGCGCCACGCCAGTGCACTGATCATGCTGGTTTATGCGCTGATGATCGGCGCCACCTCGACCATCGCCATCGGCACCGTGATGCAGGTGCTGTTCGGCCTGCCCTTCTGGGTGTCGATTCTGGTGGGCGGCGGCGTGGTGGTGCTGTATTCCACCATCGGCGGCATGTGGTCGCTGACCCTCACCGACATCGTGCAGTTCTTGATCATGACCGTCGGCCTGGTGTTCCTGCTGATGCCGATGTCCATCGTCGACGCGGGCGGCTGGGATGCGATGGTGGCGGCGTTGCCGGCCAGTTACTTCGATTTCACCGCGATTGGCTGGGACACCATCCTCACCTACTTCCTGATCTACTTCTTCGGCATTTTCATCGGCCAGGACATCTGGCAGCGGGTGTTCACCGCTCGCAGCGAAGGCGTGGCGAAAGTCGCCGGCACCGCCGCTGGCTTGTACTGCGTGCTGTACGGCCTGGCCGGGGCGTTGATTGGCATGGCGGCCAAGGTGTTGCTGCCGGACCTGGAAAACGTCAACAACGCCTTCGCCAGTATCGTCCAGACCAGCCTGCCCAACGGCATACGCGGGCTGGTGATCGCCGCAGCCCTGGCGGCCTTGATGTCTACCGCCGCGGCGGGCCTGCTCGCGGCGTCCACCACGGTGGTCCAGGACTTGTTGCCACGCTTGCGCCAGGGTCGTGAAAGCGGCAGTGGCGACGTCCACGAAAACCGCATTGCCACGCTGTTGCTGGGGTTGGTGGTGCTGGGCATCGCCCTGGTGGTCAGCGACGTGATCAGCGCCCTGACGCTGGCTTACAACCTGTTGGTGGGCGGTATGCTGATCCCGCTGATCGGCGCCATCTACTGGAAACGCGCCAGCACCGCCGGCGCGATCACCAGCATGTCGCTGGGCTTCTTGACCGCGCTGTTCTTCATGCTCAAGGACGGCCTGGACGCGAACACGCCGATCTACTACAGCCTGAGCGTGGCGCTGGTGAGCTTTGTGGTGGTGAGTGTGTTGGCGCCGCGGCCGGGTGTGGTGGCCAAGGCGATCTGACCGGTACGACGCAGTACCCGTGACGAGGGAGCTTGCTCCCGCTGGTGCGCGAAGCGCGCCCAAAAGCCAGGCACCTCGGTGTACCAGATCAGGTTGAGGTGGCTGGTTTGGGGCTGCTACGCAGCCCAGCGGGAGCAAGCTCCCTCGCCACAGGTTTAGCTACACAATAAAAAAGATCGCAGTCTCAGGCTGTTTCAACTGAAACAGCCTGAGACTGCGATCTCTCCAATAATCTGCGGTGTGTTTACCGGCGGCGCGGTTGGCGGCGGCGTTGCTCGTCATCGGTGCGGATCGGTACCGGTTGCATTGGCGGCTCGATCAGCCCCAGCGCGACACCCAAGTCGTGAAGCCAGTTCTGGATTTTCTCTTTCATCGTGGTGCCCCCTCAGGGTGGTGCGAGCGGCAGAATTCTGTGGCCCCTTCGCACTGATAATAGTCCGATGTGCTACGCAATGCTCGTCTCTGTTTGCAATGATCTGTTACTGAATTGATCCAAATCCACCTCCCGGAGTTCAAGCCGATTGCGCCGCCATCATGGAGGCACGCGGCCAGGCTTGTTGCTGCAGTTCGATCCAGGCGTTGAGGTTGGCCCCAACCATCCCTTTGCGCCACATCAGCCAAGTGGTAGCGCTGGCAAACGGCTCGGCCAGCGGATGCACCGTCACCCGCTCGCGGCCCGGCAGGCTGGCGAGCATCGACTCGGACATCAGCGCCACCCCGGACCCGGCGATTACACACGCCAGCATCCCCTGGTAAGACTCAATTTCCATCGCCCGGCCCATGGTGGCATGGTCGTGGGCAAACCAGGCTTCCAACCGCATCCGGTAGGAGCAACCACGCCGGAACGTGAACACCGCGCGGCCCTGTACATCCAGCGCGCTGCGTACCGGCGCATGATCGGCTTCGGTAATCAGCACCAACCGCTCGTCGCATAACGGCACGCCATCGAGCCCCGCCAGCTCCAGCGGGCCATCCACCAACGCCGCGTCGAGACGATTGGTGAGCAAGCCTTCGAACAATTCGCCACTGGGCGCGGATTGCACCTGCAGGTTCACCGCCGGATACGCCCGGTGATATGCCGCCAACAGGTCCGGCAAATGCGTCGCCGCCGTGCTGTACATCGTGCCCAGCAGGAAATCCCCGGCCGGTTGCCCGCCCTGCACGGCCGCATGGGCTTCGTCATGCAAGGCAAAGAGCTTGGCTGCATAGTCCAGCAGGACTTTTCCCGCCGGCGACAACTGCAAACGCTGACGCTCGCGCAGGAAAAGGTCCACACCCAGTTGCTCTTCAAGCTGCTTGAGCCGGGTCGAGAGGTTCGACGGCACCCGGTGCAGGCGCTCGGCGGCCCGGGTGATGGAACCTTCCTCGGCCACGGCCTGGAAAATCCGTAATTGGCTGAACTCCACGACATTCTCCAAAAAAGAACAAGTTACTCACTATTATTCATTTTTAATGAAAGTCAATCGGTCCTAGCCTGACGGTCATTCGCCTCAACGCTGGAGAACGACCATGTCACCTCTAATTCGTCTGCTCGGCAGTTTCATCGCCCTGATGATGGCCATGGGCATCGGCCGCTTCGCCCTTACGCCCCAGTTACCTCATTTGATCGGCGAAGGTCAGCTCGACTTGACCGCCGCCGGTCTGATTGCCGCCGCCAACTACCTGGGGTATTTCCTCGGCGCATTAGACGCCATGTTCGCTCGCCGTCCGGAACAGGTACGTCGGCGTTTGCTCGGTGGCCTTTGGCTGTGTGGGCTACTGACCCTGGCGTCGTTCTGGGCCTGGGGTTTCTGGCCGCACCTGGCATTGCGTTTCGGCACCGGTGTGGCGAGCGCCTGGGTGCTGGTGATGATCACCGCCCTGAGCCAACCCTTGGCTGCGGCGGCGGGACGCCCACGCCTCGGTGCCCTGGTGTTTGCCGGCCCGGGGCTGGGGATTTTCCTGACCGGTTTGCTCGCCTTGGGCTCGAACCTGCTGGGCCAGACCTCCGCGACCCTCTGGCTGGTGTATGCCGGCGTGGCACTGGCGACGTTGCTGGTGATTCTGCCGATCCTGCCGCAACCCGCCGCAGCCGCCACCGTTGCCGCGCCGACTACCCCATCGCCGAACCGTGGCATCGCTCGCCTCGGCGTGGTGTACGCCCTGTACGGCGTGGGCTACATCATCCCGGCCACCTTCCTGTCGCAGATGGCCTCGGCGCAGTTCCAAGGACAATGGCAGGCCGACCTGTTCTGGCCCTGCTTCGGCCTGGCCGCGGCCACTGGCGTGTTGCTGGTGAGTTTGCGTCGACCAGACCCAAACACCACCGGCCGCTGGCTGATCGGTACGCTCTGGCTGCAGGCCGCCGGGGTGTTCGCCTGCCTGCTGGGCAGCGGGCCGGGACTGGCGTTGGGGGTCATTCTGTGTGGCGGGCCTTTCCTGGCCTGCATGCAACTGGTGATGCTGCGCTCCCGGGAACTGGCGCCCCACGCCACCCAGCGCAACGCCGGGCTGCTGACCGCCTGCTTTGCCGTGGGCCAGCTCAGCGGACCGTTGTTGGCGGCGCTGAGCAGCCACTTCAGCGGCGGCCTGCAACCGGCGCTGATCATTGCCGGCAGCGGCCTGGTGTTGGCCGGCGGGCTGTTGCTGCGGCCCGCCAGCCGGGGGGCGGAGAACCCTTGCGCCCAGACCGCCCTGCGTTGATCAGGCTTGGCTGAGCGATGAACTCAAGTGCGCGACCGGCTCGCGTCGCGCCAAGGCGAAATACAACACCCCGCCGAGGAAGCAACCGGTGAACCAGGCGAAGTTGGCCATCGGTTGCAGCAGTGGAGTGAAGGTGATCGCCACGCCCATCAGCGTCGCCGGAACCAACGCCTTGACCGCCGTCCAGTTGATGCCGCCACTGTAGTAATAACGCCCGCTCGGGCCGTCATTGAACAGCGCATCGACGTCAATCTGCTGCTTCTTGATCAGGTAGTAATCCACCAACAGGATCCCGAACAACGGGCCGATGAACGCCGCCAGCACGTCCAGGGTGTAGTGGATCACTTCGGGGTTGTTGAACAGGTTCCACGGGGTGATGAAAATCGAGGCCAGCGCCGCGATCATGCCACCGGCCCGCCAGCTGATTTTGCTGGGTGCGACGTTGGCGAAGTCGAACGCGGGGGAGACAAAGTTGGCGACAATATTGATGCCGACGGTGGCGGTCACGAAAGCAAAGGCGCCCAACAACACGGCCACGTCGTTGTCGATGCGTGCCACGGTGGCGATCGGGTCGTGGAGCATTTCACCGAATACCGGCAAGGTCCCGGAAACAATCACCACCGTCACCAGGGAGAACGCCAGGAAATTCACCGGCAGGCCCCAGAAATTGCCCCGACGCACGTCGGACATGCTCCGGCAGTAACGGCTGAAATCGCCGAAATTCAGGGTCGGGCCGGAAAAGTACGACACCACCAACGCCGTCGCCACAATCACCTGGCCGAAAGCCTGCCAGCCGGACAAGGACTTTTCCGCCAGGGTGAAGCTGATGTTGCTCCAACCGGCCTTCCAGACGATCCAGCCGGCCAACAGAAACATCACCGCGTACACCACCGGCCCGGCCCAGTCGATGAAACGCCGGATCGACTCCATCCCGGTCCAGAACACCAGCGCCTGGACGAACCACAGGCTGAGGAAACCGAACCAGCCCAGGTAGGACAAACCGGCAAACTGCGGCGTGGCATAGACTTCCATTGCAGGAAAAAACCGCAGCACCACAATGATCAGCGCGCTGGAAGCCAGGTACGTCTGAATGCCGTACCAGGCCACGGCGATCAAACCGCGGATCACCGCAGGAATATTCGCTCCAAACACCCCGAACGCCAGCCGACAGATCACCGGATACGGCACCGCTGCTTGCTGGCTCGGCCTGGCAACCAGGTTGGCAATCAACTGCACGATGCAGATCCCGCCTAACAACGCGATCAACACCTGCCAACTCGCCAACCCCAACGCGAACAGACTGGCGGCAAACACATAGCCGCCCACGCTGTGCACATCACTCATCCAGAACGCGAAGATGTTGTACCAATTCCATTTCTGCGGCAGCGGGCCCAGGTCCTCGTTATAGAGGCGGGGGCTGTAGCCGTTGGGCAATTGCTCGGACATTGCGGGGCTCCTTTTGAGTACCGCCGTGCCCCCGAGTCAACCTGTTCACCATACTGCGCACGGGAGCCGGCATGGTTTGTATACGCGTTGCCACGCAGAATGCGTGCCATAGGCGGGAAAGTTGAGACAACCCGTGGTGTGCAGCGGGGGTTAAAGCCGAGCAAGAGCAGGCATGCGCCCACGAACAGGGCGCGGGTGCATGCTAAAGGTGCAGGATTTTGTATACAGAGAGGGCTAATCTGTGGCGAGGGAGCTTGCTCCCGCTGGGCTGCGAAGCAGCCCCAAACCCGGTGAACTCAATCAAACTGACACACCGAGGTGGCCTGTTCGGGGACGGCTTCGCGCCCCAGCGGGAGCAAGCTCCCTCGCCACCAAGGGTTGCGTGCAGTTAGCTCAATTCAATGCGATCAGCATGAATGACAATCTGCCCATTCTTGTACAGCGCACCAATGGCTTTTTTGAAGTTGCCCTTGCTCACGCCAAACAGGCTGCTGATCAACACCGGGTCGCTCTTGTCGCTGACCGGCAGGGTGCCGTTGTTCTCACGCAACTTGGCGAGGATCTTGGCGTTCAGGCTGGTGGCAGCTTCCTGGCCCACTGGCTGCAGGCTCAAGCTGATCTTGCCGTCCGGACGGATTTCCTTGATGAAACCTTTTTCCTGTTTGCCGGCGCGCATGAACTTGAAGATTTCGTTCTTGTGAATCAGGCCCCAGTGCTTGTTGTTGATAATCGCCTTGAAGCCCATGTCGGTGGCTTCGGCGACCAGCAAATCAACTTCCTGCCCCGGCGTGTAGGTGGCCGGTGTCTTGTCCAGATAACGATCCAGGCGCGCCGTGGCGGTGATGCGCCGGGTGTGCTTGTCGAGGTAGACGTGCACCACGCAGTACTCGCCGGCGCTCATCTGGCGCTTTTCTTCGGAATACGGCAGCAGCAGATCCTTGGGCAGGCCCCAGTCCAGGAACACGCCGATGCTGTTGACCTCAACCACTTTCAGGCTGGCGAACTCCCCGACCTGCACTTTTGGTTTTTCGGTGGTGGCGATCAGTTTATCGTCGCTGTCCAGATAAATAAAAACATTGAGCCAGTCTTCATCTTCGCTGGGAATATCCTTGGGGATATAACGGTTGGGCAGCAGAATTTCGCCGTCCGCGCCGCCGTCCAGATATAAACCGAAGTTAGTGTGTTTAACCACTTGCAAACTGTTGTAGCGCCCGACTAAAGCCATTTCCAATACCCTCATTGCGTGGGCGGCATTCTACCCGGTTTTGCCGCGCGATTCGTGGGCGCAGGCAAAAGGCCCGGTGCAACCGTTGATTTTCCTGGGTTTTCGCCCTCGGTGCGGCCATTCGTCAGGCAGGGACCGGCTGGAAACGCCCGCCATCGGCGGTATATCCCACCCACGGTTGTTAGTTAAAACAGTGGCTTAGGGCAATAATTGCAGGATAAACCAGCCTTTCTTCCAGACTCGCCACGGATAAATCAGAAGGATATTTGCCAAGCTATTGTCAAGTATTTCCTGTACGATACCTGGCCCAATTAATTATCTTTAGGTTAATGGCCGTCATGCGCGTAAAAGCATCCAACAGCAAATCAAAGCCAGCTCCAGCCGTTGAAACCAGCGAGTCGATCAACGACCAGATCGCTGCGTTCCTCAAGTCCGGCGGTGAGATCCAGCAAATTGCCAAAGGCGTCAGCGGCCAGACTTTCGGCCCGTCCAAGCAAATCAGCCTGGGCAAGAAGTAACCCGCGCCTCACCTGGTCCCAAAGCGCTTTGAGCTTCGAAGCGCTTGGACTGGAACCCTTCCCCGCTCTACCCATTTCGTATCAATCGACGAACGGCCTTCGCTGCCGAGTATTCGCCGGTATCCTTGCACCTGTCTAGCTCAAGCGTTTCAGCTTAGTTACCGTCCCTGCTCCTCGCTAACTCTGGAGTGAAGCATGCGCATTCCTGTTGTCCTGCTGCCGATCAGCCTGCTGACGTGCTCCCTCGCCCAGGGGCAGGTGTTCCAGCGCGAACTCGGCGCTTTCGATCTCAAACTGGGTACCACCCCCAGCCGCAGCATGGCCCAGGGCCTGGTCACGCCCTCGAGCACCGGTTCGTTTCATGGCGGCCTGGACCTGAGTCACGACAGCGGCTGGTACGTCGGCCAGTGGTCACCCAGCGCCGGCCTGACCTCGTCCGCCGAGCTGGAAATCGATTCCTACATGGGCTTTAAACAACCCTTCGACCAGACCCTGGGCTACGAAGTCGGCCTGATCCATTACAGCTACCCCACCCTTGATACCCTCGACAGCCAGGAGTTCTTCGGCGGGCTGACCGTGCTCGGCAGCCGTTTTGGCGCCGCCTTCAGCAACGACCCGGATAAACAGAACAGCACATTGTTCGCAGACCTGGGCGGGAACGTGCCGTTTGGTATTGGCGTCAGCGCCAAATACACCACCCACCAACTCAACACGCCCGTGTCGGTGGACGATGGCTATGTAGGCAGTTTCAGCGACTGGTCGTTGAAAATTTCCCGGCCTTGGAAAGGCATCGACTTGGACCTGATCTACAGCGACTCAAGCCTCAGCGGCAGCCGTTGCTCCGCGTACTCCGGCCATAACAGCGAATGCGACGGCCTGTTGACCCTCAAGATGGCGCATCCTTTTTACTAAGCGTTACGTATTAATCGGCTGAACTGCCGCGCGCCTGCCATGCTCAAACAAGACTCTTACGTTTTTGCAAGGACTCGCTCATGTCGCGCTGGTTCGCACGCACCGCCCTGTTCATCGCCCTGTTGCTGATACTCACCGCCTGCAGCCGCGTGGGCCTCGCCTACCGCAACCTCGACCTGATCATCCCCTGGACCCTCAACGATTACCTGGACATCCGAGGTGAGCAAAAAGACTGGTTCAATGAACGCCTCAGGGACCACCTGACCTGGCATTGCACCACCCAGTTGCCCGGCTACCTCGACTGGCTGGACCGCTTGAAAAGCATGGTGCAAGCCAATCAGGTGAGCGACGAAGCCCTGCAACAGCGCACTCGGGAAGCCAAGGCCGCCATCGCCGAAACCGCCCGGGCAATCACCCCATCGGCGATCGAACTGCTACAAGGCCTGAGCGACGAACAAGTCGATGACATGGACGCCGCTTTCGTCAAGGACCAGCGTAAACGCCAGCAGCAGTACCTCAAGCCAACGCTGCAACAGCAGATCCAGGAACGCGGCGAACGCATGGAAAAACGCCTGAACGACTGGCTCGGCCCGCTCAACGATGCCCAACGCCAACGCGTGGTGGCCTGGTCTACCGCACTGGGTGATCAGAACCAGCAATGGATCGCCAACCGCGCCCACTGGCAGAACCAGTTCAGCGAAGCCGTGGCCCAGCGCCACAGCCCTGACTTTGCCAAACGCATCGAGCAACTGCTGGTCAACCGCGAAAGCCTCTGGACCCCGGCCTACCGCGAGGCCTTCAGCAAAACCGAAGCCCAGGCCCGCAGCCTGCTGGTGGACCTGATGGCCGAAAGCACCCCGCCCCAGCGTGAACGACTGCTGAAAAAAATCGACGGGGTGAAGAAGGACTTCAGTGATTTGAAGTGCCTGAAAGCAGCGCGCTCCTAAACCCATCACAAAACCCAATGTGGGAGCAGGCTTGCCCGCTCCCACAGAGTCTGCGCTCAGCCGTCAGGCAATCTGCGCCTTCGAAGCCAACTCATCAAACGTAAACTCATCCAGCGCATCGTCCTGATCATCCAGCACCTGGCGCGGATGATCATTGCCCGGGATGCTACTGTCGATCAGGCTCAACAACCGCGAACCACGCGGCGTCAGCACAAAGTTCTCGCCATTACCGCCCTCTTCCTCCGGCCGAGGCTCGATATAGTTACGCTCCAGCAGCAACTTTTCGTACTCCCCGGCGACCGCTTTCAGATGATCGAGGTTCTCGATCTCCTCGCCTGCAGCCGCTTTCTCTGCCGCGTACTGCTCCGCATAAGGCCGAGGGGTAAAGCTGTGGCCGGCGCCGTTCTGCACTTCGTGCAACAACCGTTCGATCAAGTCCCAGTTATAAGTCGTCATCCTGGTCCATCCTCCAAAGAGTGAGATGCCTACTTAAGGTGTGACCGAGGCGCTGCGCCGCCGTTCAGCCGGGCTTCCGGGCGGTCTATGCCTTGCACCGACCAACGGCCTGTCGAATTGCGCCAAGGCCAAACGACCACCTGTTGAAAGCCGATTTCACAGCTCAGCCACAGGAGAAATCACCATGAACGTCGAGAACCATCCAGTCGTCTCGCGGGAAGAATGGCTCGCAGCCCGTCGCCAACACCTGGCCCACGAAAAAGCCTTCACCCGCGAACGAGACAAACTCAGCGCCGAACGCCGCGCCCTGCCCTGGGTAAAAATCGAAAAACCCTACCGCTTCCAAGGCCCCCACGGCGAACTGAGCCTGGCCGACCTGTTCGGCGGCCGCAGCCAACTGATCATCTACCACTTCATGTTCGGCCCCGGGTGGACAGAAGGCTGCCAGGGCTGCTCGTTCCTGTCCGACCACATCGACGGCGCCAACCAACACCTGGCCCACCACGACGTGGCCGTAGTGGCCGTCTCCCGCGCCCCGTTCGCCGAATTCCAGCCGTTCAAACGCCGCATGGGCTGGAAGTTCGACTGGGTCTCCTCAGAAGGCTGCGACTTCAACCCCGACTTCGGCGTCACCCTCAATGCCGAAGACGTCGCCGCCGGAAAAGCCACCTACAACTTCGAAAAAACCGACACCACCGAAGGCGAACTCCCAGGCCTGAGCGTCTTCTATCGCAACGCAGCCGGCGACATCTTCCACACCTACTCCACCTACGCCCGTGGCCTGGACATATTGGTCGGCACCTACAACTACCTCGACCTGACGCCCAAGGGCCGCAACGAAGACGAAATCATGGACTGGGTGCGGCATCACGATAAATACGACGAGGCCAAGCCCCACGGCTGCTGCCACAGCTGACGCGCCAACCCGCCCAGTCGAGCGCGATCCCTGTGGCGAGGGAGCTTGCTCCCGCTCGACTGCGCAGCAGTCGCCTGCTTTGCCTGAACCAAAGCCGACAACTGCCAGGCCAAAGGTCCTACATGAAGCTCGGAAAGCGGTGTCTTGTAGCTCAAGAGCGGATCGCCCTATAGTCCCTCGTCGCCCAAAAAGGCGATTCGGGTTTGGCGACTCGATTACAGAGAATGCGAACGCTACCGGCTGATTGCAGGTACCGACGCACCCGCAAAGCCGCTATATTCCACGGCGGCTGTGCGCGGGAGATCTTCGGATCTGCCGGTTTTCTCTGTAACCGGTTCGCCAACCTGCGCACAGCTACCACCCAATCGTTTGGCGACGACTGAGTGATGGCTTTCAGCCCATCAAACAGAGATCTTCAAAATGAATCGTTACATGCCCATCACTGGCATCGACTGCGTCCCCGCAACGTTGCTCATCGATACCGAAGCTCCGCTGGACGTCCTCTTCGAAACCGCCGACTACCGCATCCGCACGGTGACCCAGGTGCTGGAAAACATCGCGTTCCGCTCGGATATCAGCTCCGATACGGTGGTACTTTCGGACTTTTGCAAGCTGCTGACGATATCGCTTCGCGATGGATGTGATGTGTTGGATGTGATTGGGAGGCGGCTGCGAGCGCAAGTTGCTGAATAACGAAAACGGGCGACCTTTGGGTCGCCCGTTTTTCACATACGCGGAGAGCAAAATGATTGAGACCTTTACAGAATTTGACCCCGCAGAATATCTCAGCACACCAGAGGCCATTGCGGAGCTCATGAGAGATGCCCGGGAAACCGACGATACAAGCTATATCGACAAAGCGATGGAAGTAGTCGCAAGCGCCAAGGGAAGGATCGAACTGTCCGGGGAATGAAACACCTCGTTATGGGACAGACCACATTTTCTTTCTAAAAAACTGCACAGATAACGTGGTCTGTCCCCGCCCCCCCTTTTTCTCAGGACACTATCTTTTAATAATTATTGGAATGATCATCGGCGAAGGCGGTGCGGGTGGATTGATCATGCCTTCGCTTTTCACCACCGATACACCTTTGTTTTTAATCGCTTCGAACAAACGCTCCGTGGCCGCCGAATCAATATAACCACCCTCATCAATTGACGCGCTCAGCGCCAACTGACGCCGTTCCTCGGTTAACTGGAGCTGGCTAGTGCGAAAAAAGGTATGCAGGGCGACTGTTCTAAGCGCAGATAGATTCACGTGAGCGATTTCGACATATTTCAGAGCCTTGGCGTCCCATCCCTGCACATACAGATCATTTACGGTTAGCGCATAAGTGCAAAAATAGTAGGTACCGGTGTTCGAATCGGGGGTTGAGATGATCAAAGAACACCGACCATGCTGAAGAATGGGGCTCGTCAACTCTGGATAGTCTTTGACGAGTTGGGTGGGGAACTGTGTTCGGTCGTAGTAGATGGTGGCTTTGTCGTAAGGGGTTGTGTTACAGGCTGACAGTAGCGCCGTAAAAGTCAGGAGAAGCGAGATTTTTAAATACTGCATTAAATAACGCCCATTAGAAAACCGATAAGTAAAAACACGCCACAACGCCAGTTTCGAAAAACAGCAAAAAAGCAGAGACAAACCATCTTTACTATCTAAACAACTTGTGCCCCTTCAGAATCCGTCCCTATTTTGGACCCTTCTGCGCCAATTTTTGCTCGGAGGTTACAGTTACGACTGCCAAAATGTCAGACAAACCCCATATTCATCGAGAAGATCATCAGCAATTTCAAACTGAAACACCTTCTCCGGAAAGCAATCCGATAACGCCTTCCTCCAATACCTGGTGATCTGCTCGGCAAATATATGACAAAGGCGATAATCCTCCTCCGACAGACCAACCTTAAATACTGGCCTACCCGGCGCATCTTCCCACTTTGAAAAGAACTGATTTATTGAAAAAATATTTTTGTATCGTTCAACGTCTCTACGTGATGCACTTTGTTCCAACACACCAGCTTCAGTCTCGACCAACCCCTTCAAAGGAAATTTTTGCGGGTCGTATTGCTGAGCGTTAGGCAGCCAGGAAAAAGGGGACGGAAAAAGGGGACAGATTTATTTTTCCAAATCAATCCTTGGCCTACCCTGCCCTCGTTGCTCTATTCGTACACCAACAATCCGCTCCACCTTGTCCACAAAACGGCTCGTCCCCGTTAACTGACCTCGTTGCAAAGCATCGCGAATCAATCTGATCTCATCCGTTGGAACGGCTTGGCGTACGAACGTCTCATACCGACGACAACGCTCCGCAGTTGTATTACCCAGAGCAACAAAGCATGGATCAGCATCCAGCCAATGGCCGTCTGGCACATTACCTACCCGGGCTCGATAGCTCGACCATGGGTAATCCGCAGCATCAGCCACCATACGAGCCCGTACAGGATTCAGCTCGATGTAACGGCAACAGGCAAGCAAGTAAGAATCCGACTGCACCACACTGGATTTGTAACGGCTTTCCCATAAAGTGCCTGAACGCCCCTCCAACCGATTGCGGTAGCGCGTCGCACGTGCCGCCAGAGCCTTCATCAACTGCCCCAACCCAGCGACCGACTCCCCAGGAGCCAGCAACAGATGAACATGATTGGTCATCAGGCAATAGGCGTAGACCTTTACGCCAAATGCATCCTTAAGCTCACGCAGATCCGTGAGGTAGCGTTGATAATCCTCAGCGACAGCAAACACCACCTGACGGTTATGACCGCGTTGTACGATATGGTGTGGGTAATTCGCTATAACAATACGTCCCATCCTGGGCATATTTGATTCCTCCTCCGTGGAAGCTTTCAGCGTAGCAAAGAATCAAAAAATAAATCTGTCCCCTTTTCCGAAAAAGATAATCATCATCCGAGAAAAAACAAGCCGATCGATTATTCCCTCGTTGAATTAGATGCAAAGGTACGCCGGGTATCAAGACACGTGCTCTGCGTGGCATATATGGAGAGTCCTTTCATATAAGTCGAGCCAAAAGCTTAGTCAACTCAAGAAAAGACATCACCTCTTTCTATTTCCTACTGTTTCAGTCAGTAAAAACACATCACAGAAAACGTGGTCTACCCCCGTTTTCTCCCCTCTTTTTCTGGCCCCCTTTTTCTGAAATAGGTTTACACCTTTTTCAGAACTAAACACATTTAAAATCATCCACCCTCACTAAAAACTTGTCGAATATGCTCTGTTAGGCCTACCAAATCGTCGTAAGCAGTTACCCCAAACTTCGGTTCATATTCAGCAAAATACTCATCCGGGGCGAGCCCCAGCTTTAAAGCCTCCTCGCCAATCTCTCTGACTCTGCGCGGCTTTATTGTCCAGTTTCTTCCTGACAATCCATCTCTCTTATGTTCAATCAAACTCCAAGAAACTTTCCCAAGATAGTTCTCTACTGCCAACCTCAGTTTCGCTATAACCACATCACTCTCAACTACAAATCTAAATGAAATATAGGGTGGATATCCACTGCGGTCTACTTTCTGAAAACGATTTGCGACCCGAATCTCTGGGTACCGCTGTTGATATTTCCGCCACTCAAGCGGGCTGACCTCATAGAGCACATTTAATAACTCCCCCTCAGGCGCCGTAATCTTATGCACAGTCATTTTAGCCCCTTTAACTTATTAGAAATGGTGATCCCATCAGGATTCATTCCTTTAATATGTTTCTCCCAGTCGCCCTTAGGAACTGGGTTAGAGGACAAGCGAGGATCATAGACATAGCGACCATCTGTATATACTTGATGATAAAACTGCCCTGACTCTTGCGCACCATTTTCATATAAATTCAAATTACCAGCCTGACTCGGCCGGACCTCTATAATTCTCCCCCTACCACCCGCAGCTTCGAAAAGCTTAATAGCAATCTCAGAACAATCGGTTCCATCACATCCCACCATATTTTTGATTTTTGTACTCTCCATCGCGTCAACAACAGATTGGTTTGGTGGATACTCCGGATTAACAGGTCGGAATGGGCGGTCCATTCCTGGTGGTATGAACTCGTCTATCTTTTCACCGGCTCCGCTACCAGTAGAACCACCTGTTCCACCTTTAGAGCCATTTCCAGCAGTTCCTTGCGTGTCAGGAGTAGTCCCTCGCGGGGTATCTTTAACCGGATGAGTATAAGGCATCCCCGCCTCAGCATCCGGCCCCCCAAGCGGCGTGCTGCCGTTCTTGCCCGTAGAAGCTCCCGTACGTATGGCCTTAGCTTCGGTGAATTTATCCAAAGCCGCCTGAACCCTAGGCGAAAGCCCTCCTTCGCCAGCACCAGCTCCACGCGCGCCGCCGGAGGTCGGTATGACCAGCGCAGCCACGCTTGTTGCGTTTTCCCATTGGTCAGTGACCTTGGCCAGGTTCGTCAGATCATCCAATGCCCGCTCAGTCAATGTGTCCTTGTACTGCGTGCAGGTCGCCGTCGTGCAATTGAGGTCATTCAGTGCGGTCAGCCCGCCCTGGATCGAGGTCAGCAAGGATTTCGCAAATGCACCACTGACGGCCTTCTCTGACCAATCGGTGATTTGGTCACTGATCTCTTGATACTTGCCCCCATTCCAAGCGTTTTTCTGACAAGTCTCGCTGCTACCACAGGCATTCATGTCCCCGACAAAGTCACTCATGTCATGGTGGTTGAGGTTGTTGTACTGGGTCGCATTGCCGGCCACATACGAGCCGGTCTGCAGACTATTCGCGTCATCGCCAGCCACGGCGGCAGCGGCCACTACGCCTAGCAGTTGCGAGGACATCAGCATCAGGTGATCGCGGTACTCCGGATTCATCTGGGCCGACATCCGCCGCAACTGGTTGGCGAACGCCTCATTCACACCCGCCGCCATCGCACCGACAGCAAAGTCGCTGCCGGACGCTTCGGCGATCATGCCGCCTACCAAGGCGTGCAGGGCGATCTTCTCCGGACTGCCGGTCTTCAGGCCGCTGAGATTACCTACCTGATTGAAGGAATACGCTGCCAAGGTGTTGTAGACCGTCGACTGCAGGATGCTCGCCAACGTAACGTCTCGACCGAAAGCTTTGGCGATCGCAGCAGCAGATGCGTTGTTGATCAACTGCTGACCCGCAAAATGGCCGACGGCTTCGATCGATCCTAAGTCAATCACCGTCTTGCCATTGACCTGCTTGGTCATGGTCATATCGCCAAGATATTTATCGGCCACACCGGCAGTGATAGTCGCGATAGCCGCGTCGGTAAGGCCGTCTTTGCTGACCACCGCTTTCAACCCGGCACCCAGGTCGCCGTTGTTGTTGATGGTCGCAACCGCACCGGTGGTTGCCAGGCTGGCCGCACCTGCCAGAGTGGCACCGCTCAGGCCCGCGCCAGCAGGGCCGAGCAGAACCGTCATCAAAATGGCGACTATCATCTGCGCGGCAGGCCCCATACCGGAGTTCGAGTATTTGAAGCTGGTATGGATCTCCTGCACCTGCCGCCAGTCAACACCGCCCTGCGCATCAAGCTCCTTGAGCCACGCCAGTTTTGGATCGGCCTTGGCCATCGCATCGATGGATTCGCTGACCGTCTGCTTGTTGACCTGCAGCACGTCCGCATGAATCTTGCCCACCGCGCTGATGACCAAGTCGCCTTGAGCGGTCAGTTCGCTCTGGCGTAGCGTTTCGTCGGTGCGACCTTTGCCCTTCATGCTGAACCAAGCGGCGCTAGACTTGCTTTTCTCGTGACTCTCCTGATGCAGGTCCTTCACGCCCTCGAAGGTAATCGAGTCGCCGCTTTGTAAGGTCAGGTCATTGCCACTGTTCAGCTTGGCGACCTGATAACGCTGATCCTCACCGGAAACCAATGTCAGATCGCCCCCAGTGTTGATCTCACTCCCCACATGAGTCACCTTGGTTAGCTCATCACGCCGGCTTTGTTTCTTCCCCCAACTGCCCTTCTTCTTTTTCTCATACAGCGAATAATCGCTGTCTTGCGCAGCCAGAAGTGCCAGGTTTTCGCCAGCAACTAGGTATGCTTCGTCACCGGCGCTGACGCGACTGGAGATGAGCGCCATGTCTTTTCCGGCACTCATCTCCACATCACCACCAGCGCTGATGGCGCTGCCGATCTGTTTGACGTGGTCTTTCTGGGACGTGACCTTTTTCGATTTGTTGTAATAGTGTGATTCGTTGGCGCCGGAAGAAACTGTCATGTTCTCTGTAGCGGCCAGCGCAACATTGCGATCAGCGCTGATCAGGCTGGCGATGGCGTTGAAATCTCGGCCGGCGTTTACAATGACGTCCCGGCCGGCGTCAACGCTAGAACCCAACTGTGTAATCGAACTTCTGCGAATGCCTCCCGTACTGGAACTTTGCTGTTGAGCCGAGACGATATCGACATCCTGTCCGGCATCGATTCGGGTATCACGACCGCTGATCATGACACTGCCAACGTTCTTGAAGTCCTGACCAGCACCTATGGTCAAGTCATTGGCGGCCTCGATGCGCGAGGCGCTGTCCGCGTAATCCCTTAGTTGAGTTCGGCCTTTATTGCTGAGGGTGGCAGTGGTGATCGTGCGTTCATTGATCACATCCCCAACCATCGCATTCATGCTGATGTCACGCCCGGCAATAATGCCGCCGGATTTATTGACGATGTTGTTGCCTCCCAACATGTCGAGACGGTTTCCGGCTTCAATCAGCCCGCTGTTGACGAGACTCTCGCCGGCGGATGCGGACAGATTACTGGTGGCCCGAAGCGTGCCGGCGTTTTCCAGATCCTTACCGGCGATCAACGTAACGTTTTGGCCGGCAATCAACGCGCCGTTGGGTGCCAAGCGGTTGTCTGCCTGTGCCAGGTACAGCACGGGTACCAAGACTTTTTCACCGTTTACCTCATGCTCCTCAAGCCAGACGATGTCGTGGGTCAATGCGGCAACTTGTTGGGCGGTGAGGGTGACGCCCATCGACAGGTTGAGGGTGTCTTTGCTGGCGATGGCGTTGTTCATCAGGTACTTGAACATCGCATCGTCGGAGGTCTGGCCGTCGATGAAACGTTGGCCGGTGCGGGCTACGACGGCTTGTTGGATGAGTCTTTGCTCGAACAGGCCGTCGCCCAGGCGCTTGGCGCTGGTGTCGGCGTCGTAGCCGAGTTTCGTCAGCAGATAATCCGAGCTGGTGAATGACTTGAGGTTGGTAAGGACCGGATTGGTCTCGATCAAGTATTTATGTGTCGTTGAGGTAACAGCCGTACTCGGCAGCCCCGTCACCCGCGCCACCGTTTGGCCTGTGACAGGCACTGGTGCGCTTACCGAGGCGTCGATCGGCGGAGTGCCCGAAGTGTCCAACGCAATGTCGGCGCCACGGGTGACGGTGCTGTCAAGGGAATGCCCTGGCAGTTGCGGCGTGCCGGGGGATGAGTCCGTTGGGGCGGTGACCTGAATGGCGGACGCGCCGGCGGTGACGCCGCCGCTGTCACGATTCAACAACTGCACCTGTCGTTCGGCGGCGGAAACCTGGGTGACATCGGTGATCTGGATGTCGCGCACATTGGCGGTTGGGGTGGAGGTCGATCGATTCAATGCGCTCACGCTGGCGCCGCCGATCGTCCAGTTCTGCGACACGGCCGGCGTCTGGGACACTGACGCGTCGCTGGCGCCCTGCCCGCTCAGCCGGAACAGGCCATTTTGCCCGGTGGGGAGGCTGAAGCCGGGGAGTGTCAGAGGGTTTACTTGTTGTTGAGCCAAGTCCGGTGGGAGTTGGCTGTTCAGGGTCACGACCGTGGTTTTGCCTGAGCCTGAGGCGGCGGTTGTGGTGTTGCGGGACGAAGTGGTTATGCCGGTGGAGAACGGGCGCTCCACGCCGTTGGTGATTTTGTTTGTTGCGGTAATGGAAACGTTGCCGCCGGCTTGGATGATGGCTGGGGCAAAATTGTCGGATGCGGTGGAAGTAAAAACCTCCTGTTTGAATGGGTTGAGGCTCTTTATAAAGTCTGGTAGCTCCGCACGACTGCCAGCTGCAAACTCAGACTGTCCAAATATAATTGCCGACGATGTATTCCAACCCGCCGCGAGCAAAAACACCACCGGACCGATAACCTGATAAGTTTCTTTATCCGGATTCTTGGAGCCAGTACGCAGAACATCAGAATAAACTGAGGATTCAGTACCTGCTGCGTTCCAGAAACGCAGATCTTCCTTGTAACCCGCGTCGTTACGTATATTGTAATTTACAACCTCCCTCATTCTCTCCAAAGAAATATTATCTTCAGCAAAATATTGGTAGCTTGTATAGTCACCCAGAGCCGCGCCTGTATTTTCAAACTCACTTACTGCTACATCTACATCACCTCCAACACTCACAAGTGAATTTGAATTGGAGAAAGAGGATCCCTTAACGGTCAGATTTCTTCCTGCACTCAACGAAGCCGCTTTAGCCGTCGCATCTCCCGAAAGCTTAACTCGATATTGTTGTAGATAAACCAAATATAAAGAAGGTTGCCGATCTGTCCAATAACGTGGAATCGAATCACAGCTATAGCAGCGCACCCCCAACGCCGACGAATACAACTCCACCTCAGTCTTAAAATCCCCCCGCTTATTAATAATCGAATCCGCATTAATAGAAAAATCCAGCCCACTCTCCATGGTGCCCGAATCATTTTCCATCAACGCCGCCCGTCCACCCAGGTCATTGCGCGCTACATCAATGTTCTCTAGCGCATAAACATCCGACTTACGGTTGGTGAAACTCCCCACCCGCAGCTTCATGTCCCCACCGCTGAACAAAAAGCCACCTTGATCGTTCAGCAAGGTCGAAGCCGTCAGTTTCAATCCATCCGCACCGGCAACCGTCCCATAGTTATTAATGGTGCCCGCAGTGATATTCAGCGCACCCGCCGACGTCATCCGCCCGTAGTTGTTCAGGCTGCCCAGGCCACCGCGCCCACCGATCGTCGTGGTCCCGCCACCGGTGATACTCGCCACGCTACTCAAGTCGATCGCAGCGGCGTCTACGGTCATGTCGCCCAGGCTGGTGACTCGGCCATTGCCGCTATACCGCCCGGTCAGTTGCAAGCCCATGCCACCATCACTGGCGATCAACCCGTTGTTAACCCAGTTCCCGCCCTTGCCTTCCAGTTGCGTCGAAGCCAGCAGTTGCCCGGTCTCGGTCTGGGTGAAGTTGTTGACGTCGACAGTCAGCCGTCCGGCCTGGATGACACTGGTGTTGGTCCAGGTGTCGGCTTTTAGCGTCAAGCCGCCGCGGGTGACGATGTCGCCGCCGGCACCGGTGACGTTGGCCAGGGAGATGTCGAACGTGCCGTCGCCCAGATGCAGTAATTGGCCGCTGCTGTTGAGGAAGCTGTTGGCAGCCAGTGTCAGGTTGGTGTTGGCGGTTTCCAGCTTGCCGTTGCGGTTGTCGAAGAGGCTGCCGATCTGGAAGTCGGTTTTGCCAGCGCCTCCTAGGGCACGCAGTTGGCCGGTCTGGTTATCGAGGCTTGCAGCGCTGACCACCAAGGTGCTGTCGCTTTCCAGAATGCCGCCACGGTTGGTCAGGGCGCCGTCCAGATCCAAACTGATCGAGTGGCCGGCGATCTGGCCGGCGGTGTTGTCCAGGCTGGCACCGGTGCCGGTGACCTTGATCAGGCCAGAGGCGTAGAGACCACCACTGCGGTTGTTCAGGCTGGCCGTGTCGATGACGATATCGCTCGCCTGCGCGGCGATTCGACCGCCGTTGTTGTTCAGCCCGGCCAAGGCGCGCAGGTCCAGACGTTGGCCTTGAATCACACCGCCCTTGTTGTTCACATCGAAGCCGTTACGCAGCACGCCCACGGTGCTCGCCTCAAGGGCGCCCTTGAGGCTGGCGAGGGTGCCGCCACGGTTGTCGATGCTGGCCGCAGTCACGCTGACATCGCCGGTTTGGGCGATGAGTTTTCCGCCCTGGTTGTCCAGGCCTGCGCGCAGTTCAAGACTCAGGCCGGTCTGGCCTTGTAGCTCGCCCTGGCCGTTGGCAAGGCTCGCGGCGTTGAGTGCAACGTCGGCCGTCTGGCTGTAGATCAGGCCGTTGGTGTGGTTCTGCACGGCTCCGGAGGCTGTGATTAGCAGCGCATTTTTCGCGGCGACGGTACCGGTATTGCTGTTGTCCAGGCCATCGGTGACCAAGGTCAACAAACCCTGGCTGGCGATCTGGCCGCCCTGGTTATTGATTTGCGTGGCGCGTTCGACCCGCAATGGGCCAACACTGGCGATTTTGCCATTGGTGTTGGTCAGGGCGCCGAGCAGATCCAGGGTCACAGCAGCGTTACCGATCAGGCTGCCGCCGATGTTGTCCAGTGTGGTGCCGGTGAAGCTCAAGGCTTTTTGCACGTTGACGGTGCCGCCGGCGTTGCCCAGGGTCATGGCGTTCATGACCAGAATGGCGCCGCTGTCGATCAGACCGCCTTGGGCGTTGTTGAGCAAACCGCCGGTGACGGTCAGGGTCTGGTCGCTGCCGCTGGAAAGAATCCCGCCGCTGCTGTTGTCCAGACTGGCGGCGCTGACAGTGAGTTTTTTCTGGCCGACCAGCGCACCGCCAGCGCTGTTGAGCAGTGCCCCGCTGAGGGTGACGCCGACGTCGCCATTGCGGCTGGAGAGTGTGCCGTTGTTGCGGTTATCAAGACTGGAACCGTTGACCTGCAGCCCTTGCCAACCAGAGATCAGGCCGTTCTGATTGATCAGGCTGGTGGCGTTGAGGCTAAGCAGGTTGCTGCTGATCAGCTTGCCGCCCGTGTTATCTAGGGTGCGTCCAGCCAGGGTGAAGCTCTGGCTGCTGGAAACTTCACCGCCCTGGTTATTCAGGTCGCGCAGGCCGTTGATGGTCAACGGACCTTTGGCGGTGATCAAGCCATTGCGATTATTCAGGTCATGGCCGCCCAGGTTCAGCGTGACGGCTTTCTCGCCCAGCAGGCGACCGCCGTTTTGCGTCAGCCCCGCCAGGGCCAAGCTCATGTCGCCCTTGGCCGAGACTTCGCCGCCGTCGCTGGAGTCCAGGGAGTCGGCGCCGAGGGTAAGGTCGCCCTGGGCATTGATCAGGCCGTTGGCGCCGTTGTTAAGCGCCATGGCATTGAGGAGCAAGGTTCCACCCGCCAGCACACTGCCACCCTGGTTGTTCAGGTCGCCGCTGTTGAGCGTGAGCAATTGCGCGGCGCTGATCAGGCCTTGAGCTTGGTTATCCAGTTGCTGATCGATCGTCAGGACGAGATTGCTACGGCTGGTGAGCGTGCCGCCGTTGTTGTTCAGGCTTTGAGCGTGAGTATCGACGCTGGCCGCACCGATCATGCCTTTGACGTTGTTCAGCGCCTGGGCGATGCGCAGGGTCAGGCCCTGGTTGCTGAGCAGCCGGCCGCCATCATTGGTGAGGTTCTTAGCCGTCAGGGTGAAGGCTTGTGCACTGGAGATTTCGCCGCCCTGGTTGTTCACGCCGTTGAGGTTTTTCAGCAGCATCGTGCCAGGGGCGTTGATCAAGCCGCTCTGGTTGTTGAGCTGGCCGTTGTTCATGTCCAGGCTCAGCGAGGTGTTGCTGAACAGTTGACCGCCCTGTTGATCCAGGCCAGAAACCGACGCGGTCAATGCGCCTTGGCTGCCGATGCGCCCGTCCTCTTGGTTGGTGACCTGGGCGGCGGTGAGGTTCAGCGTGCTGCCACTGTTGAGCCGTCCTTTCTGGCTGTTGTCGAACGCACCGGTGGTGGCGTTTACCGCGCCTTTAGCGCTGATGTTGCCCTGCTGACGATTGTCCAGTGCCGCGCTGGTGAGCAGCAACGCGCCGTCGGTGACCAGTTCGCCGCCCTGGTTGTCGAGACGCCCCAGGCTGTGCACGGTCAGGTCCGCCGCGCTGGACAGGCTGCCGCCGGTGTTGGTCAGGTTGGCGGCGCTGACATTCAGCGTGCCTTCGCTGCTGAGTTGGCCCTGGGTGTTGATCAGCTCGCGGCTCAGATTGATGCGCTGGTTCTGCTGGCTGATCAGGTAACCGCCGCTGTTGTCCAGGGAACCGCCCTCCAGGTCCAACCCGGTCTTGGCACTGAGCAGGCCTTTGGTGCGGTTGAGCAGCTTATCCACGGTCAGTTTCAGCGCTTGTCCGGCGAACACCTGGCCGCCATCGCTGTTGTCGAGGTTCTGGCTGACCAGCGTGACGTCCGCGCTGCCCGACAGTTCACCGCCACGGTTGTCGAGATCGTCAACGTTAAGATCCAGCGCTTTTGTCGCGCCGATCAAACCTGCCTGACGGTTGTCGAGACTGGCAGCCTCCAGCGTCAGGGCGTCGGTGCTGATCAGCGTGCCTTGACGGTTATCCAACGTGCCGACAGTGGCGTTGAATCCGGTCTTGCCGGCGATGCTGCCGGCGCGGTTGTCCAGGCGATCAGCGACCAGCAACAGCGCACCGTCGGCAATCAACGAGCCACGCTGGTTGTCGAGCACGGCTTCAACATTCAAGTCGAGGCGGTCACGGCTGCTGATCAGACCATCGCGGTTGTCCAGGCTGTCGCTGCGACTGTCCAGGGACGCTGCCGAGATGACGCCGCGGGCGTTGTTGAGCACTTGGGCGGTTCTCAGCATCAGGCCTTGGCTGCTCAGCAATTTACCGTCGCTGTTATCGAGGTTTTGCGTGGTCAGCGTGAAGGCTTGCTGGCTGGAGATTTCCCCGCCCTGGTTGTTGACGTTCTTGAGGTTGCTCAGCAACAACGCACCCGAGGCGTTAATCAGGCCGCCCTGGTTGTTCAACTGGCCTTGGTTCATGTCCAGGCTCAGGCTGGTGTTGCTGAACAGTTCCCCTTGCTGTTGATCCAGCCCGGTGACCGACGCGGTCAAGGCTTGGCTGCTGGCAATACGGCCTGCGGCATTGTTTACCTGTGTGGCGTTGAGCGTGAGCGTAGTGCCCGAGGTCAGGCGCCCGCCCTGGCTGTTGTTGAGGGCGCCGGTGGTGACTTGGGTCGCGGCCTTGCCCGAGATCAGGCCCTTTTGGCTGTTGTCCAGACTGGCGCTTTCGAGGGTCAGCGCGGCGTCGGTGCTGATGGAGCCACCCTGGTTGATCAACCCGCCACCACTGACGATCGACAACGTGGCGGCACTGCTCAGGTTGCCTGCGGTGTTATCGAGGCGGCCCGCGTCGACACTCAATTCCCCTTCGCTGCTGATCAAACCCTTGCTGTTCAACAGTGCGTTATCGAGCGTGATCACCAGACCGTTCAGGCTATTGAGCACGCCTTCGCTATTGTCCAGTGTGCTGCCGCTCAGGGTCATGTGGCCTTGGGCGTGAAGCAGCCCTTTGCTCTGGTTGATCAGCTCAGCGACTTTCGCTTCCAGGTCAGTGCCGGCAATGAGTTTGCCGCCATCGCTGTTGTCCAGGCGCTGGCCGCCCACCTTAAGGCCAACACCTGCGGAGAGTTCGCCCGCGCGGTTATCGATCTGCCCGACCTGCATATCCAGCGCTTTTGTGGTGCCGACCAAACCACCGTTGCGGTTATCCAGTGTGTTGCCGGTCAGGCTCAAATTGCCTTGGGCCACCAATGCACCACCCTGTTGCTGCAGGGTCTCGATAACAGCGGTGAGGTCGGTTTGGCTGGAGATACGACCGAGGCCGTTCTGTACTTCAGCGGCCTTCAAGGTCAGCACGCCAACGCTTGTCAGCAAACCCGCGCTGTTGTCCAGACGCGAGCCTTCGAAGGTGACGCTGCTTTTGCCCGCGATGACGCCGTTATCACGGTTATCCAGTTGATCGACCGTCAATTGCAGCGCCTTGTCGGCGCGCAGGCTCCCGCCACGGTTGTCGAGCGAATCGCTGTGCACGGTCAGCAGGTCATTGCCGACCAGGCGACCACCGCGGTTGTCGAGGCTGCCGGTTTGCAGGTCAAGCGCGCCTTTGGCAAGCACTTGGCCTTGGTTCTGATTGTCCAGCAAACCGCTGATGCGCGCGGTCAGGGCGCCGTCGCTGATCAACTGGCCGCCGTCGCTGTTGTTCAGGCTGGCCGCCTTGATGTCCACAGCCTTGCCCGAACCGAGCACACCATTGCGGTTGTCCAGCGCGCCGCCGAGGTCAATGTTCAAGGCGCTGTCGCCCAGTACCTGACCGTTGCTGTTAGCCAAGGCCATCGCGTTGAGCCGAGTCAGGCCCGCGCTGGAAATTTCGCCATCGAGGTTGGTCAGCGTGTCTTCGACATTTACGCTCAGGTCCGCCTCGCTGCCCAGGTTGCCGCCGCTGTTGTCCAGGTTGACAGCGCGAACTTCAAGGCCGTTTGCCGAGATCAGGCCTTTGGCGTTATTCAACGCTTGGGCAATGACCAAATCGAGACGCTGCTGGCTGATGATCGAACCGGCGCGGTTGTCCAGGCTCGTGGCATTCAGGCTGAACGCCTGGTCGCTGGAAATCTCGCCGTCGCGGTTGTTCACCGCCGCCAGGTTCTTCAACAACAGACTGCCCGGGGCGTTGATCAGCCCGCCCTGGTTATTCAACTGCCCATGGTTGAGGTCGAGGGAAAGGCTGGTGTTGCTGAACAACTGGCCGTTCTGCTGATCGAGGCCGGTGACACTGGCATTCAGGGCTTTTGCGCTGGCGATGCGGCCAGTGGCGTTATTCACCTGACCCGCCTTCAATAGCAGCGTGTCGCTGCTGATCACGCTGCCGCTGACGTTGCTCAGGGTACCCGCGCTGTCGAGGTTCAACGCACCGACGCTGGAGATCTGGCCGCCGTCGTTATTCATCTCGGCGGCTTTGACGCTGGCGGTGGTGTCGCTTTTCACGCTGCCCTGAGCATTGAGCAGTGACCCGCCCACGTTCAGATTCAGGCCTTGCTGTGCATAAAGCGAGCCCTGGCGGTTATCCAGACTCGTCGCGTTGAGGGTCAACAGGCCAGCCGATGACAACAACCCGGCCTGATTGAGCAACTGCGCCGAGATGCTTGCGGTGAGCGCGCCGTCACTGAGCAAGCGACCTGCCGTGTTATCCATCGACCCAGCATTCAGCTGGACGCTCTTGCTTGCGGTGAGACGCCCGCCCCGGTTGTTCACCTGACCACTGGCGTTGATGTCGAGCATCTGACCCGCCGCCACCAGACCTGCCACGTTATCCAGCGAGGCGACACGCAGCGTGACGTTACTCAAGCTGTTGAGTTCGCCGTTGCTGTTGTTCAGTTGCCCGACATTGGCCGTCAGGTTGCCATTGCTGCTGACGAGGCCTTGGGTGTTGAGCAGTTTATCGGCGGAGACGTTCAGCGCACCGTTACTCAGCACCCGCCCTTTGTTCTGGTTGTCCAAGGTCCCGGCTTTCACCGTGGCGGTTTGTCCGGCGCTCAGGGTGCCGCCCTGGTTGTTCAACGTTTGCGCAACGTCGGCGGTGACGTTTCGACTGGCAACGATGCTCTTGCCGCTGTTGTTCAGGTTCTGCGCCGTGAGGCTCACATCGCCCGTAGCATTGCGCGTGCTATCGGCATTGACCCCTGCCTCAATAATCCCGCTATTGCTCAGTTGCCCACCCGCACTCAGCGTGATGCTGTCCCGCGCCGCGAGGGTTTGCTGGTTGCTCAAGTTACCCTGTGTCTGGGCGTTCAGCGTGGTACCTGCGTAGACCGCTCCCTGAGCATCGAGACTGGCGGCCCTGACGTTGATGGCGCCGCTGGCCGAAGTTTCGACCATGCTCAAGTGACCATTGGCATCGAGCTGGATATCGCCGCCGCTGGCGATCAACTTGCCGTCCAGCTTCACACCGACGCCGGCCTCGGTGCCCACCAGTTTGATCGCGCCTGCGTACATGCCGCCCAAGGCGGAAGAGTCGATGGCCAGTTGTGGCTTGGCGCTGCCGTCGTCGGCATGGGCGGTCGCGTTGAGGGTATCGGCATTGACGTCGTTGCGCCCGGCGACGATGGTCAGGTTCTTGGCCTGGATCTCGGCGTTGATCTTGGCGCTGCGGGTGATGATTTCGAAGTGGTCGACGTTGTTGGCGTTGAGGCCCGCGCCTTCAATGGCAACGCTGCCTTGATCCACTTGGTAGCGGTTCAACTGGCCGTTTTCCACCACCGGTTTACCGGTGCTCAAGGTCACCTTCGGGCTGTTGATAAAACCGCAGCCATTGCAGGTGATGCCGTAGGGGTTGGCGACGATGACGTGGGCCGATTGCCCCGCCACTTCGGTGTAGCCGCGCAGCTGGCTGGGGTTGCCACCGTTGACTTCGTTGAGGATGGTGGTGGCGGCCGCGCCGTTGAGGTTCGGGTTGCCAAGGATGATCCCACCCAATTGCGTGGACTGGGTGCGGGACGTGGCGTTGTTGAGGATCACGCCGTTGCTGCCGACGTTGTAGTCCTTGAACTGGTTGTGGGACAGACCGCTGCCGTTGGGCCGGGCGATGTTGACGATGGGCACCCCATTGCCCGCCCGGTCCAGACCGGTGCCGGGTGCGCTGACCACAATGCCTTCAGCCTGGGCCCACAGTGGTTGCCAGAACATGACGTTGGCCAACAGGAACGCCAGGCCACGCTTGGGCATGCCCCAGAATTGCTCGCGAGGTTGCAGGACAGCAGAATGCAGGCGGGCGTGTTGGCGGTCGTCCATGATCAAGTCTCGTTGCGGCAGAATTTAAAGGAGTACATCGACGCGGAAGTAGATCGGCGCTTCGCGCTCGGTCAGGGCATCCGGACGTTCCAGGGAGTGGGCGAAGGTGACGCTGGCGGTCAGGTGTTGGCCGCGGGCGAACAACTCCACCGAGTTACTCGACATGCGCCCGTGCTCATCGCCGTTGTAGCGATCACCACGAATCACGCCCTGGTCATAACCAAGGCTGCTGCCGTATTCGGCGAACACCGGGCGTAGCCATTCCAGCGTCACCGGGCGGCTCCAGCGCAGGTCGTTGCGCCAATAGCCGCCGCTGTCGCCGGACAGCGATTGGTCCTTGTAGCCGCGAATCGACGACTGACCACCCAGGCTCATGCGCTGCGGACTGAACAACACGTCCTCGCTGCGTTGGCCGGTCATCAGGCTGCTGAAACTGAAGGATTCACCCCACACCTGGAACGGTTGCAGGTAGCTGGCGGTGGCGGTGTATTTGCGATAACGGGCGTCGGCCTGGCCAGGGCCCGGATCGTCGTCGCCCTGGGCATCGAAGGCGCCGATGCCTTGCTGCACGCCCAGGTCCAGGTTGACGAAGGCAGTGCCGACCCGCCGGCCATGGTTGATGCCGAACTGCCCTTCGCTGAGGCGATTGCTGCTCACCGCCAACTTGCTGTCTTCGATAAAGTTGTTGGTGCGCAGGTACGCCAGGCCGGTGCTGAGCGAGGTCTTGCTCAGGGCGTCGCGATGGATCACCCGCTCGACCCGCAACTGATGGTTCTGGCTGTCGCCGGTCTGCTTGAAGTTGAAACCGTTGGCCGGGATCTGCGAGCGGTACTCGCTCTGGCTGTAGGTGTAACTGACGTTCCACCAGCCAAACGGCAGGTTGTAATAGAGCATGGCGTTGCGCGAGGTGTGCTGGTGGTCGGTCATCGCGTCGTGACCGCCGCGCAGCATCAACTGGTCGGCCAGGCCCAGCGGGCTGTCCCATTCAAAACTGGTACCCCACTGTTGCTCGCCCGTGCTGCGCTGGCCGTCGTTGCTGCGCGACAGCCCGGCACGCCAGGGCTTTTGTTGATCGTTAGTCACGCGCACTTCACTGCCGCCGACGTTCTGGCCGGGGGTCAGCTCCATCTTTGCCTGATTCGATGGCAAGCGATTGAGCTGATCGACCATCTGCTCGATCTCCCGCAGGTTGACCAACTCACCGGTCGCCCCGGGAAATGCCATCGCCAACTCGCGGTCCGACAGCTGGCTGTTCTCGGCGCCCTTCAGGCCTTCCAGACGCCCTTCCACCACCAACACGCTCAGATGCCCGCCGGACAAATCCTGCTGCGGTAAATAAGCACGACTGGTGACCAGCCCCTTTTCGATGTAGTGGTCGGTAATGACTTTGAGCAACTCGTTGAGCTGCGGCACGCCCAGGCATCGGCCGATGTAAGGCTTGAGCAGGTGCTCGCGCTCGCTGGCGGAAAGACTGTCGGCGCCCTTGAGTTCGACGGTCTTGATGGGGAAGCAACGGGTATCGACAGGTGCTGTCGGCAGGCTCGGCTTCGCCTCCCTGCCAGGCAGGTCCTTGAGCTCTTCCAGACGCCGACGCTGCTCTTCGAGCAAACGGTTCTGGCGCTCGCGGATCAGGTCCGTGTCGCCAGGCGTGGGGGCGGCGTGAGCCAGGGTCAGTGGAGAAAGGCACAGCAAAGCCACGCACAACCTCGCCCAAAAGGCGGGTGAGGACATGTTCGATCCCTCGAGAAAAGTGACATCAAAATAGTGGCGCGATATTAGTTAGCCATCATTTTGACGTCAACTTAATCGCTTAAGCTTTGCGGTTATTCTCGGGACCGTTCATCTGAATCAGACGCCTCCCGTACGTAGGTACGAAAGGTCCTGTGCATAGCTAGAAATCTCCTACAAATGGATAGAGGGGATGACAGCGTGGTCTCGTCACAGGCTCACGCTCCAACCAGCCTGGTTTTTCACCCATAAAAAAACCGGACTCAAGGTCCGGTTTTTTCCTGTTTCAGACAGCAGGACGGTCCGCGTTGCGACCCTCCTGCTCGAGGTGTTTGGCTGCTACTTGCCCGTACCCTCAACCACGTCCTGACTCTGAAAGCCCAAAGCGTACTTCCGGGCCCGCTCACTCATGGTGTGAGGATCCGGCAAGCCTACAGTTTCTGGGTTCTTGAAGCCGGTAGGCTCAACGAAGTTGGGCGTACGAGGTTTGACCTTGGGTGGTTTGATCGCATCAAACAGGAAACTGAAGCCTTGTTGCAATTGGCTCTGGGCGATGCCGTGACACCCCATGCAACCGCCCATGGTCAGGGTGCTTTTCGTGCTGTGGTCATAGTCCGGCACCCTGATGTTCTTAAAGTCACGGGTATTGGTCAGCACGCTGTCCTCTGGAATGGGGAATGAGTTGCTTCCGCGAAACAGCTGGATCCCCGGTTGACTGCTTTCGACCATGATATTAGCCAGGTAGTAATCCGGATCTGTTTGTTCGCTCGAAGGGATGGCTTGCACCCCTCTAAGCCGGTAGTGCTTCCAGACTGAATGGGTGAATTCGCCGCTCCCCTCCATCAGCGCCTGGACTTGATTGTTGACCGCAACGACTTCGTTAAAGACGGTCGGCGGTTGCACTACAGTGATCGGGCCGGCCTGCCCCTTAGGTATCCCCTTGGTGCCGGAGTAGATTCGCGGATTAACGCTCGACTCTACGAAGTCCTCCCTGGGCAGGGTAACCGTATGGTTTGTGTTGCCATCGGAGAAGGTCGCGACCGGTGGATTAGTCGCTAGTGGTGTGGCGCTGGGGTAGGCAATCCTGTTGTAGTTGGCGATGTAGTAGAGACCGGTCGGCGACTTGCCGTCAGGCAATGTCAGGGCATCTTCGTGCTCGAACGTGGCGAAGATAAAGGTCGGGTAGTTGGGCGTCTTATGAATGATATGCAAGGCGACCAAAGCGTAGTCTTCATTGTGCGCCACCGGCTTAGCGTCGGTGCCTTGATACGTCACCACAGTTGCCGTGTGGTAGCGCGATTGATTCTGTACCGGAATGTCTGCCAGCTTGCGCCATGCCGCCTTGACCTCCACAGCGCCGTCAGGCAGGACGATATTTGTATTGGGGTAGCTCGTCAGCTTCCGAGCATACTCATAGATGACCGGATTCGCCTTGGCCTCAAACAGGATTTGGCTGTCCTTTGAGGGCGCGTAGTCCCCCCTTGCATCTGTTGTCTTCGCCACATTTGGAGGATTCACCGGGAAAAATATGGCGTTCTGACCGATTTGGGTTGCCTCATCCAGATTGTTGTAATGAGCATAACTGGCGCCTGGTGCCAAAGGCGCCCCGTTGGGAAACTCGATATAACTGTATTGCGGGTCAGAACCAAACGGACGCGTAGGGCCGCCTGCGCCGTTTCTGTTCATACCCGGAAACAACTCGGTACGGTGCGCGAAGGTTTGCCATAACAAGGGGCTGGGAGACTTTGGCACCTTGCCCGAGTCGGCAAAACTGCTGGCGGGGTTGCCGACGCCGCGGTTAGCGGGCAATGGTGCCGCAGCTGTATTGTTTAGTGCGAAAAAGCTGCGCCAGGCGAAGGTTGCATAGTCGGTGTGGCTGAGGCCTGTGGCCAGGTCCGACGGCAGTTGCGGGTTGCGTGCGGTTAGATCGCTTGCGGTAATGGCATAGGAAACGCCCAATACCGAGGAAAAGTTATTAAGTCCACTCGCGGCGAAATACGGATTCCAGTTAAGCCCATCGCTTGAGTAAAAAGTTTTTGTATTATTGCTGACAAACACACGATCGTTGATCATCGTTGCACTGTTCAGGAAAAGTTTACTGTTTATACCTTTCAGTTCTTGCCTATCTCCCCAGTGGCCGCCACGGTCGTAGGTGCGTGCGTACATGAGGCGATTTTCCACGGTGTAATAGACCCATAATGTACCGTTATAGACGACCGGCACCACTTTGATCAGAGGCGTGGCAGTGCTTTCCTCGAACGCTGGAGTTTCCCGCCCCCACAGAAGGCCATCATTCGAATTAACGTAATAAACAGTTTTAGCCTTGCCGTCGTCCTTGTGATAAAAAACAAATAATTGACCGTTATACACAACAGGACTGTTAACGCCGACCACAGGACTGGTATTGACCGTTTGAATATCGGTCCAGTTGACACCGTCTGCAGAGCTGGTGGTCCTCAAGCGATGCTGAGGATCGGCAAAGGTCAGCACTAGCTTCTGCTTAAATACAGTCACTGAAATATCACCCCCCCATCGGTAGCCATTCACGGGGATAGTTTTAGCAAGAGACCAGTTTTTCCCATCTGTCGAATGGGAAGAATAGATATGCTCTGAATCATAATTATTGGACCAGAACATATAAATTTTTCCCTTGAACGACTGCACCGCGGGTATAAACCCCGCTGGGAGGCCGAACTTCACCAAGCTCGTCGAGGAAGGAATACCGTCTGAGGCGTCGGGCTTGTCAAAGACATCGACTTTTATGCCCACACCTTGTTGCGGTGTGGCGATGATCAGACTCTGCGCATAGGCCGATGAGAGCGCAAATAAACCACACAGACACAACATCAGCCGACTGAATATCGCTCTAAGACTCATAGGTTTCATTCCTTTGAATTAACGGCTACCACAGGTCGTGGATACGTCCTGGCAGGCGTAGTTGTTCCATTGCTCGATGTGAGCTGCGCTGGATGATCTGGAAGTCATTGACTGCATTGCGACAGACATATTGCTAGCCTCCTAGCTAATGAAGCACTTACATCCTGTATGAAACAGCGACCCGGCGTTGCAGGCATAGGGCTACCAGTCGCTTTCTCCATGGTAGACGAGGGTTTCATATCGGCTAGGGAAATCCTGAAAAAGACTTCAATCCGTATCTGGGCCTGCCCAGCGACGCAACGCCGGCCAAACGGCAGGCTAATGAACTTTCCACCCTGCACTGGCCTCAACCCATTACCTGCCCAACAAGGAATACGAGGCCCCAGCCATGAACCCCCTCATCAAACTCACCCTCGCCGCCACCCTCACCTGCGCCCTGCCCGCCTGGGCCACTTGCACGCCAGAGGAAGCGACCGCCAAGCGCGAACAATTGGCCAAGGAAGTGACCAAGCTCACCGAACAGAACCCGACCAAGGCCAAGGAAATCAACGACGAGTTGCAAGACATGGACCTGAAAACCGCCAGCAAGGATTTGCCGGACAAGTGCCAGTTGATTGATAAGCGCTTGGAAGAACTGAAGAGCGCGGAAAAGAAAGCTGGGTGATTCGCCACAGCCGAGCCCAACCCGCTTTTGTGGCGAGGGGATTTGTGTATTCACCCATAAAAAAACCGGACCCAAGGTCCGGTTCTTTTTATCAAGCGCTAACGCGGCTTCAGTCAGCCGCAGGCGCCTCTGGCTTGCGGCGCTTGAGCGGGGCCATGCCGTCCTTGCTGACCAGCGACAGGGCGTCGGTCTTCGGGCGGTTGGCGATTTTGCGTTTGGTTGGAGCCTTGGCGCCGGTTTTCTTTTTGTCGCCCTTGGCGTCGACCTTTTTCTTCTTCACGCCAACCGCCTTGCCCGAGGCCTTGACCTTTTTCGGTCCGCCGTAGGTGCCCTTGACTTCCTTGATGGTGCGGCGCTCGAAGCTCTGCTTGAGGTAGCGCTCGATGCTCGACATCAGGTTCCAGTCGCCGTGGCAGATCAGCGAGATCGCCAAGCCGTCGTTACCGGCACGACCGGTACGACCGATTCGGTGCACGTACTCGTCGCCGCTGCGGGGCATGTCAAAGTTGATGACCAGGTCCAGGCCGTCCACGTCCAGGCCGCGGGCGGCAACGTCAGTGGCCACGAGGATTTTCACGCCGCCTTGCTTGAGGCGGTCGATGGCCAGCTTGCGGTCTTTCTGGTCTTTATCGCCATGCAGCACGAATGCCTTGTATTCCTGAGCCACCAGCCGGCCGTAGATGCGGTCGGCCATGGCCCGGGTGTTGGTGAAGACGATGGCTTTCTGGTAGGTCTCGTTGGCCAGCAACCAGTTCACGATCTGTTCTTTGTGCTGGTTGTGGTCGGCGGTGATGATCTGCTGGCGGGTGGTGGCGTTCAGCTGGCTGACCGCGTTGAGCTGCAAATGCTCAGGGTTGTTCAGCACCTTGGCGATCATCTCCCGCAGGCCCGAACCGCCGGTGGTGGCGGAGAACAGCATGGTCTGCTGGCGGTTGACGCATTCGTCCACCAGGCGCTGCACGTCTTCGGCAAAGCCCATGTCCAGCATGCGGTCGGCTTCGTCGAGCACGAGCACTTCGACTTCTTTCAAGTCGAGGTTGCCGGCGTTCAGTTGCTCGATCATCCGTCCCGGCGTACCGATCAAGATGTCCGGCACTTTGCGCAGCATGGCGGCCTGGACCTTGAAGTCTTCGCCGCCGGTGATCAGGCCGGACTTGATGAAGGTGAACTGCGAGAAGCGCTCCACTTCCTTCAAGGTCTGCTGGGCCAGCTCACGGGTCGGCAGCAGGATCAGGGTCTTGATGCTGACGCGGACCTTGGCCGGGCCGATCAGGCGGTTGAGGATCGGCAGCACGAACGCGGCGGTCTTGCCACTGCCGGTTTGCGCCGTCACCCGCAGGTCACGCCCCTGGAGCGCGAGCGGAATAGCCGCTGCCTGCACCGGCGTAGGCTCGACAAATTTAAGCTCGGCCACGGCTTTGAGCAGGCGTTCGTGCAGGGCGAATTCGGAAAACACGGGTGCTACCTCGAAAAAATACAAAAAAACAGCTGCATAGGGTAACGGTTTCGAGCGCGAAGGCCGAGTTTCTTTATGCAAACGCCGACAATCAGTGGCTTTTTTTGCCGCCAATCCCCCTTCAACGGTCACTTGGACAGGCTTAAATGCTCTAATCGCCCCGTCGCGTCTCTATAGAAGAACCGTTTCGTCCATGGACATCAAACAACTCTGGGTCAACATTCAAGACCTCTGGGGTGCCCTTGACCAGCACCCGCTCCTGCATTCCAGCCTCGCCCTGATGATGCTGCTGCTCATTGCCCTGGTGCTCGGACGCGTGGCGCGCTACCTGATTTTGCACGCCGCCAAATTGCTTGGACGCCAACCTGCCTTGAACTGGGTCAACGACCTGCGCCAGAACAAAGTCTTCCATCGCCTGGCCCAGATGACGCCGTCACTGATCATCCAGTTCGGCCTGCACCTGGTGCCGGAACTGAGCAAGACCAGCATGATTTTCCTCGGCAATGTCGCCCTGGCCTTCACCATTCTGTTCATGGTGCTGAGCCTCAGTGCCCTGCTCAGCGCCATGCTGGACGTGTACGCACGCACCGAACATGCGAGAACCCGCTCGATCAAAGGCTACGTGCAACTGACGAAGATGGTGCTGTATGTCTTTGGCGCAATCATCATCGTTGCCACCCTGATCGACCGCTCGCCACTGTTGCTGCTGTCGGGCCTGGGTGCGATGTCGGCAGTGATCCTGTTGGTGTACAAGGACACGCTGCTGTCGTTCGTCGCCAGCGTGCAATTGACCAGCAACGACATGCTGCGGGTCGGCGACTGGATCGAGATGCCACAGGTCGGCGCCGACGGCGATGTGGTAGACATTACGCTGCACACGGTGAAGGTGCAGAACTTCGACAAGACCATTGTCTCGATCCCTACCTGGCGCCTGATGTCCGAGTCGTTCAAGAACTGGCGAGGCATGCAGCAGTCCGGCGGACGGCGGATCAAGCGCAGCCTGTTCATCGACGCCAGCGGCGTGCGCTTTCTGCATGACGAGGAAGAGCAGCGCCTGACCCAGGTGCGCCTGCTGACCGACTACATCGGCCGTAAACAGGCCGAGCTCAAGGCCTGGAACGAAGCCCAGGGCAACGTCGCGGCGATGTCGGCCAACCGTCGGCGCATGACCAACCTCGGCACCTTCCGCGCCTACGCCCTCGCCTATTTGAAAAGCCACCCGGAGATCCAGCCGAACATGACGTGCATGGTCCGTCAGCTGCAGACCACGGCCCAAGGCATCCCGCTGGAAATCTACTGCTTCACCCGCACCACCGCATGGACCGACTACGAGCGCATCCAGGGGGATATTTTCGATTACCTGCTGGCCGTGATGCCGGAGTTCGGCTTGAACCTGTATCAACAGCCCAGCGGCACGGATCTGCGTTCGGGGTTGCTGCCGGCGGTGCTGGGGGCGAGCCACCTGCCGGAGCCGCAGAAGCAGGTGGTTTGACCCTCACCACAAGGGGGTTCAGTGTGCAGGCAGCGGTTGGCGTATCCCCAACCGGCTGATCCACACCGCCGCCAATATCACCGACCCGCCCAGCAGCAACCGCCCCAACTCCTCGTGCTGGTTCCAGATCAGCAGATTCACCAGCAGCCCCACCGGCACGTGCAGGTTGTTCATCACCGCCAGCGTCCCACCGTTGACCAGGCACGCGCCCTTGTTCCACCAATACAGACCCAATGCGGTAGAGACCAGGCCGAGGAACACCAGCACGCCCCATTGCAGCGGGGCTTCGGGCCAGAAGTCCGCCTTGCCGAACAGCAGGAAGGCCGGCAAGGCCACCGCCAGCGCGCCGAGGTAGAAGTAGCCGAAACGCCGATAGTGCGGCAAGTCGCTAGGATGACGAGCCACCAAGTGTTTGTAGAGCACCTGCCCGGCCGCGTAGGTCAAGTTGGCCAGTTGCAGCAGCAAAAAGCCCATGAAGAAGTCCGGGTTGATCCGGTCGTAGCGAATCACTGCGGCGCCGGCCACGGCCACCAGTGCCGCGATCAGCGCCCAAGGGTTGAAGCGGCGGTTCAGCGCGTCTTCAATCAATGTCACGTGCAAAGGCGTGAGAATGGTGAAGAGCAACACCTCGGGCACCGTCAACACTCGAAAGCTCAGGTACAGGCATACGTAGGTCACGCCAAACTGCAAGGCGCCGATCAACAGCATGCCACGCATGAACGACGGTTCCACCTGGCGCCAGCGCGTCAACGGAATGAACACCAGCCCCGCCAGCAGGACCCGTACCAGCACCGCAAAATAACTGTCCACATGCCCGGCCAGGTATTCGCCAATCAGGCTGAAGGAAAACGCCTGGATCAGCGTCACAAAAAGTAGATAGCCCATACGCCCCTCGTCTCGAATGGCGGCGAAGATAGCGGTTTTGAACGGTGGGAGCGAGCTTGCTCGAGATGGCGGTGTGACAGTCGATACAGCGGGCCGCTGACAACAGGCTCGTGCGCCCCTGAGCCCACTGGCTTTAAATGGTATCCACGACCGGCATGCGGCCCTGGCGTTGCTGTCGGTAGTTGGCGGCGCGCTGAAGCACTCGGGTCAACGCCTGGAAGTTCGCCGGCTTGGTTAAAATGTCATCGGCACCGGCGGCCCTGAAACGTTCTATCTCGCTCGAAAACGCGCTCGCGGTGAAAGCGACGATGTAGCAAGTATCGCCCCGTGGCAGTTCACGGATTCTACGAACGGCCTCCAGTCCATCCATAACAGGCATGTTGATATCCATAAAAATGATCTCTGGAGTCGACGTCATACAACGATTGACCGCTTCCAGGCCATCTGATGCAAGGGCGGGGGCATAGCCCAACTCCTGCAGCATCGCCATGGCAACTTTCTGGCTTACCGGATGGTTCTCCACCAGCAGGATATCGAGGGGATAATCCCCGGCAAAAGATGAGTCGAAGCCAGGCGCGGCATGATCATCCCTGATGGGTATTTCCGAGACTGAAAAAAGCTCCATGGGGAGTGAGAAAGAGAAGGTCGAGCCGACACCAGGCTGACTGGTGAAGGATAAAGTCCCCTGTTGCGCCTCGAGCAGATTTTTACAGATCGAAAGCCCCAGCCCACTCCCGGTAAAGCGCTGGTTGTCCGACTCTTTAAACTGAGCAAAGGGCTTGAACAGGCTGCCTTGCCGTTCCATCGGGATACCGATGCCAGTATCGCGTATGGCGAAGTCGAGCCGTGCTTGAGGACCGTAACCGCTGGTCGTGACCAAAAGTGATACTTTTCCGGCTTCGGTGAACTTGACCGCATTGCCCAACAAATTGATCAATATCTGGCGAAGACAATCGATATCGGTTTTGACCAAGGGCGGTACGTCCGGCGAGAACTGCGCCTCAAGGACGATTGGTTTGTCCTGGATATTTTGCCGGATCATTTCAATGCTCGATGAAACCAGGGTTCTCACTTCAAAAACACGAGGTTTCAATTCAAGTTTGCCCGCTTCGATTTTCGCCAGATCGAGAATGTTATCGATAAGAGAAAGCAGGGTCCGTCCACTGGAATGAATCGTTGTGAGAAGACGGCGTTGCTCGGGATCCAGGGCGGACCGGGCCAGCAACTCCGTGGCGCCAATGACACCGTACATCGGGGTGCGGATTTCATGACTCATCGTGGCCAGAAATCTGGTTTTTGAACGATCAGCGTCTTCGGCGGCATTTTTTGCCTGGTTCAATACGTGTTCGTTGACTCGCAGTTGCTGGAGATGGGCACGCATGCGTAAGAGGATGAACGCGAGAAAGACCAGAACGGCAAGGACGATATGATACAGGGAGTCGTGATTAAGTTGCTGGTAGTAGTCCGCCAGGGTAATTTCCGCGCCGACAACATACACCGTACCGTCTTGCGATTTTAATGGGACAAAGACCGCGCGAAAATCACCCCAATGATCCGAGTAGTCGATCCAGGTTGGCTTGGTGCGCTCAAAACTGTCGAGTAACGCCTGGCTGGCATCGGGATAAGGGTCGAAAAAACGCACGAAATTCTTCTCTTGAATTTCTTTCTGCGATGCGCTGGAACTGACCAGATAAGCGTCTCCACCCCGCTTGATCACGCTATAGACAAACGCGGTACCCATGGACTCGTTAAAGCCGGAGAGTCGCTGAATGGTATCCCAGTCTTGCGCCGGTGATTTGGATTGTTTATCGACCAGGTTGTCATGGTAACGGTCGCCAAGGATGGCCGAAGCGCCCAGCGCGGCATGCAGCAACTTGTTATTAATATTTTCAGTAAGGACGCTTTGCGTCTCGACATAGAGGTAGTAGATGTAGCCACCGGCCCCTATGAGGTAGACCAGGAATAAAGCCCAGGTCTTGCGTTTGACTTTGAACATATCACAGCCTCCCTACTGCAATTGCGCGCATAAATTACCACAGCAGGCGTCGAGAGACTTGGGCAAATCCAAGTGAGTCTGCGACCTGCACATCTTTCCTGCCCTCTGGACTTGGGAGGCCGCTCAGTCTAAGGCAGCGTTATTCTATTTCCCAAAAAAAAGCCCGATCTCGCTAAAGCGTTCAATCGGGCTACTGCACTCAGGAGCAACAAGTGCAAAGGGAGGTTCGATGCGCAAAACGGTTTGAAGGGAAGCGCCAGGTCACTAGACCACCTGGCGATTATCCGAGGATTAACGGATCAGGCGACCTGGGACAGTTTGGCGTTGGCCTGATTCAAACCCTTCTCCTGGAAATCCCCTCCCAGGTTCATGCCTTCGGCATGGATGAAGGTCACGTCGTGGATGCCGATGAAGCCCATGACCTGACGCAGGTAGGGTTCCTGATGGTCGGTGCTGCCACCGGCATGGATACCGCCGCGAGCGGTCAGCACAAAGGCGCGTTTGCCAGCCAGCAGGCCTTGAGGGCCCGTGGGGGTGTACTTGAAGGTCACGCCGGCACGCAGCACGTGGTCGAGCCAGGCTTTCAAGGTGCTGGGGATGGCGAAGTTGTACATCGGCGCAGCCATCACCAGAACGTCGGCGGCCAGCAATTCATCAGTCAACTGGTTGGAGCGCTCCAGCGAAGCGTTCTCGATGTCATTGCGCTGCTCGACAGGTTTCATCCAGCCACCCAGCAGGCTGGCGTCCAGGTGCGGCACCGGGTTGATGGCCAGGTCACGAACAGTGATTTCATCGGCTGGGTGTGCGGCTTTCCATTGGCTGATGAAGGTCTGGGTCAGTTGACGGGAAACCGAATCTTGCTGGCGGGCACTGCTTTCGATGATCAGAACGCGGGACATGGGATGTAGCCTCCATCGGAAATTGTTGTCAGTCGATGGAGTGAAGGTTAAGCGCAGCCGTATCGATGAAAAAGCGCAAATAATTGCTGTAAAGCATCGATAATTTCGTTTATAAGCGGAGCAAGCAACGCGTGCCTGCCCCGCTGCCGGGCTATTTCGGCTGGCAGGTCAGCTTGATGCGCAGCTTGATGATGTTGCGGTTGAACTTGGCCGTGGCGTTCTTGAACTTGCCGGCGGCGACTTCGATCTTGCGGGTGCGCGGTGCTTCGGGGCCATTGCTGAACACCACGGTGCAGGCCGCGTCAGTGCTGCCGTAGTTGTTGACCTGGATGGAACCGATGTCGGCATCGGTGTCATAGGCGTTGTAGTCGATGCTCAGGCCGTTGAGGTGTTTTTCCACATCGATCGGATAGGCAAACGCAGTCAGCGGCAACAGGGCCAGCACCGCACAACAGATTTTCTTCATTCGGCAGTCTCCACCAAGGGACCGCCAGCTTAGGACAAGAGGAGCTCAATTTGAAAGCGCCCCGCGTGACCCTTGATCAATGGCGAACATTACAGGCCGTGGTGGATCATGGCGGCTTCGCCCAGGCCGCCGAAGTGCTGCATCGTTCCCAGTCGTCGGTGAGTTACACCGTGGCCCGTATGCAGGATCAGCTCGGCGTACCGTTGCTGCGCATCGATGGGCGCAAAGCCGTGTTGACCGAAGCCGGCGGCGTGCTGCTGCGCCGCTCCCGGCAACTGGTGAAACAGGCCAGCCAGTTGGAAGACCTGGCCCACCACATGGAGCAAGGCTGGGAAGCGGAAGTGCGCCTGGTGGTCGACGCCGCCTACCCCACCGCCCGCCTCGTTCGGGCCCTGACGGCGTTCATGCCGCAGAGCCGCGGCTGCCGCGTGCGGTTGCGCGAAGAAGTGCTGTCGGGGGTGGAAGAAGTGCTGCTCGAAGGCGTGGCCGACCTGGCTATCAGCGGCTTCAGCATTCCTGGTTACCTGGGCGCTGAATTGAGCGACGTGGAGTTCGTCGCGGTGGCCCATCCCGAACACGCCCTGCATCGCCTCAACCGCGAACTGACGTTCCAGGACCTGGAGAGCCAGTTGCAAGTGGTCATCCGCGACTCCGGACGCCAGCAACCGCGCGACGTTGGTTGGCTCGGTGCCGAACAACGCTGGACCGTCGGCAGCCTGGCCACCGCCGCGACGTTCGTTGGCAGCGGCCTGGGCTTCGCCTGGCTGCCCCGGCACATGATCGAACGGGAACTCAAGGAAGGCACGCTTAAGCGGCTACCCTTGGATCAGGGCGGCAGCCGCAACCCGAGCTTCTATTTGTATTCGAACAAGGAAAAACCCCTGGGCCCGGCCACGCAAATCCTTATCGAATTGCTGCGCACCTTCGACACTGCGCCGCTGGATGCGCCGTTCGCCGCCCCTGAACAAGCGTGACGAGGACTTCGCCGATGGCCTATTTCGAACACGAAGGTTGCAACCTGCACTACGAGGAATACGGTCACGGAGCGCCCTTGCTGCTGGTCCACGGGTTGGGCTCCAGCACCCGGGATTGGGAAAAGCAGATCCCGGTGCTGTCCGCCCGTTACCACCTGATCGTGGTGGATGTACGCGGCCACGGCCGCTCCGACAAGCCGCGGGAGCGCTACAGCATCGAAGGTTTCAGCGCCGACCTGATCGCCCTGATCGAACACCTGGCGCTAGGCCCGGTGCATCTGGTGGGTTGGTCCATGGGCGGCATGATCGCTTTTCAGTTGGCGGTGGATGAACCTCATCTGGTCAAGAGCCTGTGCATCGTCAACAGCGCGCCGGAAGTCAAAGTGCGCACGCCCGACGATTGCTGGCAATGGTTCAAGCGTTGGAGCCTGATGCGTATCCTCAGCCTGGAAACCATCGGCAAGGCCCTGGGCGCCAAGTTGTTTCCCAAGCCTGGGCAAACCGAGTTACGCCTGGAAATGGCCCGGCGCTGGGCAAAAAACGACAAACGTGCTTATCTCGCCAGCTTCGATGCCATCGTCGGCTGGGGCGTCCAGGAACGACTTTCACAGGTCGCCTGTCCAACCCTGGTCATTTGCGCCGACCACGACTACACCCCGGTGGCGCTGAAAGAAGCCTATGTAAAACTGCTGCCCGATGCACGGCTGGTGGTCATCGCCGATTCACGGCACGCTACCCCGCTGGATCAACCCGAACGCTTCAACCAAACCCTGCTCGAATTTTTCACCGCAACCGATTCCACCACTCAGGATCATTGAACCCATGCTGAAAAAAATCGCCCTCGCCGCTGGCACCGTACTGTTTGCCGCCAACCTGATGGCTGCTCAGCCGACCAAGGCACCACACGTACTGCTTGAAACCACCAACGGCCAGATCGAAATCGAACTGGACCCGGTCAAGGCCCCCATCAGTACCAAGAACTTTCTGGAGTACGTGGACAGCGGCTTTTACAACAACACGATTTTCCACCGTGTGATCCCGGGCTTCATGGCCCAGGGCGGCGGCTTCACTACGAGCATGCAGCAAAAAGACACCAAGGCCCCGATCAAGAACGAAGCCAGCAATGGCCTGCACAACGTTCGCGGTACCTTGTCGATGGCGCGCACGTCCAACCCGGACTCGGCCACCAGCCAGTTCTTCATCAACGTGGCTGACAACGCATTCCTCGACCCGGGCCGTGACGCCGGTTACGCGGTGTTCGCCAAAGTGGTCAAGGGCATGGACGTCGTGGACATCATCGTCAACTCCCAGACCACCACCAAACAAGGCATGCAAAACGTGCCGATCGACCCTGTGCTCATCAAGTCGGCCAAGCGCATCGACTGAAGAGGCGCACGGCAAGCCTGAGCGGCGGCGGTGATCCCGCGCCGCTCATAGCAAAAAGGAGAGCCCCTGCCAGGGCATTTACAAATGGTTTATCGCCGCTTCGAAAAACTGATCGACATCTTCCGCGACGCCCCGACCTCGGCCCCGCCGAACCGCGTCCTGCCCTTCTACACGTACTACCTGAAACAAGTCTGGCCCAGCTTCGCCGTGCTGCTGGTGGTGGGCCTGATCGGCGCGCTGATCGAGGTGGCGCTGTTCAGCTACCTGAGCCGCATCATCGACCTGACCCAAGGCACGCCCAACGTCGACTTCTTCAAGCTCCACGGCCTCGAACTGGCCTGGATGGCCGTGGTGGCACTGGTCTTTCGGCCGATCTTCGTGGCCCTGCATGACCTGCTGGTGCACCAGACCCTGAGCCCCGGCATGACCAGCCTGATCCGCTGGCAAAATCATAGCTACGTGCTCAAGCAAAGCCTGAATTTCTTCCAGAACGATTTCGCCGGACGCATCGCCCAGCGCATCATGCAGACCGGCAACTCCCTGCGTGACTCGGCGGTGCAAGCCGTGGATGCGTTGTGGCACGTGCTGATCTACGCCGTCAGTTCCCTGGTGCTGTTCGCCGAGGCCGACTGGCGCCTGATGATCCCGCTGCTGATCTGGATCGCTGCCTACATCGGCGCACTCTGTTATTTCGTGCCGAGGGTCAAGGAGCGCTCGGTGGTGTCGTCCGATGCCCGCTCCAAACTCATGGGCCGGATCGTCGATGGCTACACCAACATCACCACCCTGAAGCTGTTCGCCCATACCAACTTCGAACAGCAATACGCCCGCGAAGCCATCCAGGAACAGACCGAAAAAGCCCAGTTGGCCGGCCGCGTGGTGACCAGCATGGACGTGGTCATCACCACCATGAACGGCCTGCTGATCGTCGGCACCACGGCGCTGGCACTGTGGCTGTGGACTCAATCGCTGATCAGCGTCGGCGCCATTGCCCTGGCGACCGGGCTGGTGATCCGCATCGTCAACATGTCCGGCTGGATCATGTGGGTGGTCAACGGCATCTTCGAAAACATCGGCATGGTCCAGGACGGTTTGCAGACCATCGCCCAACCGGTCAGCGTCACCGACCGCGACCAGGCCAAGCCCTTGGCGGTGGCCCGGGGCGAAGTGCGTTTCGAGCATGTGGACTTCCACTATGGCAAGAAAAGCGGGGTGATCGGCGACCTCAACCTGACCATCAGGCCCGGCGAGAAAATCGGCCTGATCGGCCCGTCCGGCGCGGGTAAATCCACCTTGGTCAACCTGCTGCTGCGCCTCTATGACGTGCAAGCCGGGCGCATCCTCATCGATGGCCAGGACATTGCCGAAGTCGGCCAGGAAAGCCTGCGCGAACGCATCGGCATGATCACCCAGGACACCTCGCTGCTGCACCGCTCGATTCGCGACAACCTGCTGTACGGCAAGCCCGACGCTACCGATGCGCAACTCTGGGAGGCCGTGCGCAAGGCCCGCGCCGATGAGTTCATCCCACTGCTGTCGGACGCCGAAGGCCGCACCGGCTTCGATGCCCACGTGGGTGAGCGCGGCGTGAAACTGTCCGGCGGCCAGCGCCAACGCATCGCTATCGCGCGGGTACTGCTCAAGGACGCGCCGATCCTGATCATGGACGAAGCAACCTCAGCGCTGGACTCGGAAGTCGAGGCGGCGATCCAGGAAAGCCTCGAGACCTTGATGCAAGGCAAGACCGTGATCGCCATCGCCCACCGCCTCTCCACCATCGCCCGGATGGACCGGTTGGTGGTACTGGAAAACGGCCGCATCGCCGAAACCGGCAGCCACGCCGAACTGCTGGCCCATGGCGGGTTGTATGCGCGACTGTGGCAACATCAGACGGGTGGATTTGTGGGGATTGACTGATCCCTACCCGCCACAGGGGTCCGGGTTTGAACCAACCCCAAGGCCTTTCTGAAAAAATCTGTCCAGAATCCATTTAGCCCATACAGCAACGACATACTCCCCGCCGACCACGGCCGAAACCGCCACAGTCCATGACTCTGGCGGTTTTTTTGTGCCGCTGGATTTGTCGATAAACCCTGCTGTACTCAGCTCAGGTTCTGGAGATGAACCTGTCGTAATTCTGCTGGATGCATAACCGATCGATCACGACTGCTTTATCAAGGATGCTTATGTCTTTATTCAAACGCTCTGTGACTGAGTTGCTAGGTACGTTCTGGCTGGTGTTGGGCGGCTGCGGCAGCGCGGTATTGGCTGCCTCCGGGATTGGCGTGCTGGGGGTTGCCCTGGCGTTCGGCCTGACGGTGTTGACCATGGCATTTGCCATCGGTCATATCTCGGGTTGCCACCTCAACCCAGCGGTGTCGCTAGGCTTGTCCGTGGGCGGGCGGTTTCCGGCCAGGGAGTTGCCTGCCTACATCATCGCCCAGGTCATCGGTGGCGTGCTGGCCGCCGCGTTGATCTACTTCATCGCCAGCGGCAAGGAAGGCTTTGACCTGGCCGCGTCCGGGCTGGCCTCGAACGGTTACGGCGAGCATTCGCCCGGTGGCTATTCGATGGCGGCAGGTTTTGTCACCGAACTGGTCATGACGGCGATGTTCATCCTGATCATCCTCGGCGCCACCGATAAACGTGCACCGGCCGGGCTGGCACCGATAGCCATCGGCCTGGGCCTGACGCTGATTCACCTGATCTCGATTCCGGTCACCAACACTTCGGTCAACCCGGCCCGCAGTACCGGTCCGGCGCTGATCGTCGGCGGCTGGGCCATCGAGCAACTGTGGCTGTTCTGGGTCGCACCGCTGCTGGGTGCGGTCATCGGCGGTGTTTCTTACCGCTGGCTGGGCCAGGAAACCCGCTGAGTCATACCCGCGAAGATCAGCACTGCCGATAAGGCAGTGCTGTTTTCGCCTCTTCGGCATACGCCAGCACCCCCTCCTGTTCCCGTGCGAGAAAATCTTCAACCGCGGTTTTCAAACCGGGATGACGCAAGTAATGCCACGAGCGGGTAATCACCGGCTCGAAACCACGAATCAATTTGTGCTCACCCTGGGCCCCGGCATCAAAACGCTGCAAGCCATGGGCAATCGCGTAGTCCATGCCCTGGTAGAAACAGGTCTCGAAGTGCAAGCGGTCGAACTCCGCCAGGCAACCCCAGTAGCGCCCGTAGAGACTGTCGCCACCCACCAGGCTGAACGCCATCGCCACTGGCCGTGAACCTTGCTTGGCCAGCACCACGCGAATGGCCTCGGGCATGCGTTCGGCCAGCAGGCTGAAAAACGCCCGGGTCAGGTACGGCGCCTGCCGCCGTACAGCGTAGGTGTTGGCGTAACAGGCGTAGACAAAATCCCACTGGGCCTCGTCCAGTTGCTGACCTTCGAGCCATTCAAACTCGATGCCCTGCCCCGCCACCTGCTCACGCTCCTTGCGCATCTGCTTGCGCTTGCGGGAACTGAGCCCGTCGAGAAAATCCTGAAAGTCTCGATAACCGCGATTGCGCCAGTGGTACTGGCAACCAATCCGCTGCAACCAGCCCTCCTGCCCGGCCAGCGCCGCGTCGGTGAAAGCATCGGTGAAGTTGATGTGGGCGCTGGAAAGCCCTTCGATTTCCAGATAACCCGGCAGGCTGCCCAACAATTCCAGGCCGTCCTCCACACAGGCCGCCAGCAATCGCGGACCGCTGACCGGACTGAACGGCACCGCCGTCAGCAGCTTGGGGTAGTACTCGATCCCGGCCCGGGCGCAGGCGTCAGCCCAGGCGTGGTCGAACACGTATTCACCGTAGGAATGCCACTTGCGGTAGCTGGGCAAGGCCGCCAGCAGACGACCGTCTTCCATGTGCAGCAAATGCTCCGGCTGCCAACCGGAATGCGCGCCCAGGCTGGCGCTGTCCTCCAAGGTGCTCAGGAAGGCGTGGCGCAGGAACGGTTGATTGGCGGGCACCAGCGCGTCCCACTCGTGCGGGGCGATGGCGGACAGACTGTCCAAGACGTGAAGCGGCATGCGGTTCCTCGATATCCAGAGGGCGGATGGAGCGAGTATCGCCGATCTGGATGGGAGGGACGAGAAGCTGGGTAGTTTTTTACAGGCTTGAGTGATGAGCGATCCGAAACTGGATATCGCGGTACTGCTCGCCACTTTTCAGTTCGAAAAACCAATTAGCCATTGGGGGGCCACTCCGCTACTTCGCGAATGTTCTCCATTTCCGCCGCTCCGAGTTTTAATTTTTTAAAGTACTTCTCCTGCTCCACCCTATCTGCGAGTGCAATCATTTTTTTGTCAGCACCCGCAATTATTTCAAAGTCTCTCCGGCTATGCCTGGTCATGCCAAATCTATATGTATGCGTTCTGGCAAACTGATACTCACTCTGGGCTGCCTCAAACACCTTGACGCTGCGTAAATACTCACTTTTCGCCGCGAGCTGGTCTAGAAGCAGCCCAGGATCATTAGTACGAAACCCGTAAGTTAGATAATCCGCTTTCCGGAAGCCAACAACATCCCCATAAAAACCCATCCTTTTCTTGAGAACCTTTACGTCCTGAGGCCGAATAATATTCATAGACGCCGGACTCTCAATACCTAGCACAGCTTTATCTGGGTTGGCTCTTAGAAAACTATCAGGAATTTTTTCAAAGCCGGGGAGGTATTTAGCGGACTCAGTGGTATGAGTAAAAAGCTTTACTACCCCCCCAGAAGGAATATGCCCCGTCGGATCCACATTATTAATTGGATCCCCCACACAATACATATACGCATTCAATCCCCTTTCCCCAAACGGGCTCAAGTTGTCCGGGCTGTGAAACCTCATCAACCGAGGATTGAAGACACGGTAGCCCTTGCCCAGCAAATACCAGCCGGTCTGCCTTTCGCGCCGCTCGCCGTTGTAACCCAGATGATTACCCACCGATGCGTCATCTATACGATGGCCGTACGGTGAATAGGCTACACCCTTGACGGTAGCCTGACTGATCTCGCAGAGCACGCTGTTCTTGTCATCGCCCACCAATAACAGGGATTTTGGATCACTGCCTGCCTGGTGTTCGGCAAGCACCATGCCCTCTGCACGTACAAAGGTACGGCTGACGCCCCCCTGGACCTCGCTCGCCAATTCATCGTTTCGGTAGAAGCGTTGTTCTTTGCCATCAACCGTACTGCGACCGATCAAGGCGTCCTGGGCATCATAGTGAAAGCGGATAACCGTGTCGCCGGACGAAGCGCTGACATTGGATGGGGATTCATTGGACACTGGATGCTCTGTCTTATCTGAACCTGCCATGTTGCTCTCCGTGTTCACGTTGGCTGCCACGGACCTTCCATGGCACGTCATTTCAAAAAAAACATGACCAGAACTTGTCTTAATTCCTGGGGTAGAGCCCGCCTACGTCCTGAATGTTCTGACTTTATATTCCACACTGGCTAAATGTTCAGCGCGCTCCTTCGCTGGTATGCTTTTCATCATCTCATCGTATACTTCTGCGAGCGCCTCGAGTCTTTTTGCCCCACGCCGCGTAATTCCAACCTCGCCTTTGTGGAGTAGTGCGAATTCATAATCCTTCAATGCAGATGTTGTTTTTCCGAGAAAAAAATCTTGTTCACTCATCATCTTCTTCACGACCTTCGGCCTGACTTCCAGACTACTAATTTCAATAAATTCAGCCTCATACTTTCTAACAACCATGTCAAAATAAGCCACGTTTTTTTGGGCATTTAAAACATCTTCACCCCCAACAACCCTTAAACTCGGAGACTTGACTCTGTGCTTAGTCAAGGTAAAAATCCCGGATGGAGTTTCGCCCACAGAAAACACTGCTGGCTTTCTAAAAAAACGCGACACAGCTCCTATAAAACCATGCCCCGCCGGGTCTACATTATTAATTGGATCCCCCACACAATACATGTACGCATTCAATCCCCCCTTACCGAAGGGACTCAAGTTATCCGGGCTGTGAAACCTCATCAGCCGAGGATTGAAAACTCGGTAACCCTTGCCCAGCAAATACCAGCCGGTCTGCCCTTCGCGCCGCTCGCCGTTGTAACCCAAATGACTACTCACCAACGCGTCATCTATACGATGGCCGTACGGTGAATAGGCAACACCCTTGACGGCAGCCTGACTGATCTCGCAGAGCACGCTGTTCTTGTCATCGCCTGCCAATAACAGGGACTTGGGATCACTGCCTGCCTGATGTTCGGCAAGCACCATGCCCTCCGCCCGTACGAAGGCAGTGCTGGCGCCCCCCAGAATTTCGCTCGCCAACTCATCGTTTCGATAGAAGCGTTGTTCTTTGCCGGCAGAAGTACTGCACCCGATCAAAGCGTCCTGGGCGTCATAGTGAAAGCGGATAGCCAATTCGTCGGACGAAGCCTTGGCATTGAGTCTGGACTCATTTGACGCACACGGCTCTGGTTTACCTGAACCCGCCATTGTTGCTCTCCGCGTTCATCACTTGGCTGCCATGAGGTTCTCGTGGCGCTTCATTTTGAAAAGCAGAGCGAGTATCACCGGGCACTTGCCGGACGCGTCCATCGCTCTGCGACTGGATGAAGTAAGCACGTTTTCCAAATGCCGCGAAACTGTCAGGGTTGACAGGTGGCCGCCCATCCAGTGGTCCAGGTAAACGAGCCCAAACAGGCTAAAAAAAACCCCGCCAGAGGCGGGGTTCAAAGGAGCGCTTTAACGGATGAAGTCAGAGCGGTGTATCAAGTCAGCACGATTTAGAACACGTACTGGGCACGGACAACTACACCTTTGCCGTCGTCATCACCGTTGACGTTGGTGACGTTGTCGGTTTTGGCCTTGACGTAAGCGGCAGTGATTTTTACCGCTTCGTTGGCGTACCAGTTCACGCCCAGGTTGTGCACCTTGGCTTCGGCATCGCCCACGTCGCGGGTCGCGGAGGCGGTGGTGATGTTGTCGTCTTCGACGGTCATGCTGTCGAAGCGATAGAACACTTCCCACGCGCCGATGGACTTGTTCTGGGGTTTGATCGCGTCAAACTTGCCGACTTTATAACCACGGGACTCACCGGTGATGGTGTAGGCACCCTGAACGTAGAAGCCGTGGCCCTTGAGGTCTTCGAAGGCGTCGCTGTCAGCCTTGGTCTTGCGGGAAATGTATTCACCCTGGATCGACGCAGGCCCCATGGCGAAAGCGGCTTCCAGGCCGTAGGCGGTATCCGTGTCGTACGAGCCGGCCGGCGAGTTGTTGGCGCCGCCCAGTACCGGACGGTTACCGTTAGGACCAGCATCGTTGCCGCCCAGGGTCTCGACGCCACGCATGCCCAGGCGAGAGCGATAACGCGCGTCGAACGCGGTGTCGGAGACATCGCGCGAGGCCACGTTCAAGCCGAAGTGCAACACGTTGCCGGCCTCGTGCATCGGGGCGAATACGAAACGACCGTTGGCTTGCTTGATGCTGTTGCCGTCGGTGTCGTCGGTGTCCTTGCTAAACACACCGGCCGAGGCGTAGAACGAATCGGCGAAGGTGCTGGAAGCCTGGATGCCCAGACCGTTCTGGTGGCCGTTGGCCCAGTCGATCAGGTCGTAGGCGGCGTTGCGCTCAGGAGCAGTCACCCACTTGGAGCTGGTGGCTTTTTCCAGACCGAAGTCGGGGTCGAAACGACCGACTTTGATCGAAACCGGCTTGAAGCCGTTGTAGGCCAGGGACGCTTCGTCGAAGTAGCCGTTATCGGAGTCGCCGCTGTTGTGGGAGAAATCGTAGTTGATGGTGTAGGCCCAATCCGTGTACAGCACACCCGACAGCTCCAGGAAGCCACGGCGGATGTAAGCGGCATCGGCCTTGTCGCCATTGTCGGTGTAGATACCGTCGAACTGGCTGTAGTCAGCCTGCAAACGACCGCCGAGCTTGAAGCTGAACTCTTTGTCAGTGGTAGCGACCTCAAGGCCGCCCTTGGTTTTGACCACGATATCGGCGCCATCGGTGGTGACGGTGCCGGCGAAAGCCTGGGCGGTTACTGCCATGGCCAGTGCGCTGGCGGCAACACCTGCGAAGTGCTTACGAATCATCGAAGAATTCCCCTGTTGGTAGTCTATGCGTTAGAAAACACGCGGAACTGGGCCCGCTGGTGTTGGGAGGGGATCTTGGCGATGGGTTGTGTCAGCGCAGTTGCTGGCAGATAAAGATTTTATGACAGCGGAACTTTTTACTTCGAAAGGGAATAACCGGTACGGCTATGGAACCTGTGGGAGCGAGCTTGCTCGCGATAGCGGTGGGTCAGCGACATCAACGGGGCTGACATACCGCAATCGCGAGCAAGCTCGCTCCCACAGGGTCATGTGATGACTCGAGGTTTATGGGGTATTTCTGCGCCGTTCGGCGGCCAGTTTTTCGGCGAGGTGATCCAGGTCGGGAATCGGTGGTTGAGGCAGTTTTTTGAGGGTCGCCTGCATCAGGCGCATCTGGCGGATAAACCGCCGGCAGTTGGGGCAGAACATCAGGTGATGACGCATCATCAGGCGCTCACGCCAACTCAGCTGTCCGTCAAGAAAATCGCTTGAGCGCGCCACTTGTTCCTTGCAGGTCAGCATTCTCCGGTTTCCTCGAAATGTTCAACGGTCGCAAAGACCTTCAGCCGAGCACGATGCAACAGCACGCGTACGTTGGAGAGCGAAATACCCAGAAGATTACAGATTTCTTCCAGCTCCAGCCCTTGGCGTTCACGCAAGCTCAACACGCTGCCTTGCAATTGCGACAGGCTGAGCAAGGTGTGTTCGAGGCAATCACGCAGTTCGCTCATCGTGAGCAGCGCTTCCGGGGTGTCCTGGTGCCAGGCGAACGGCGCCAGCAGCCAATGGCCATCGGCGGCGAAGCGATCATCACCCAGGGTGCCGTGGGGCGCCGGTAGATCATCGAGCAGCACTTCCCGGCGGTTCTGCTTGTAGCGGCCCTTGGCGGCGTTGGCAGTGATGGTCAGCAGCCAGGTCTTGAGGCTGGAGCGCCCCTGGAAGCCACTGAGATTGCGCACCACCGACAGCCACGCGTCCTGCACCACTTCGTCGGCATGGCGGCTGCCGACGATGGCGTAGGCCACGGCGCGCATCGGGCCCTGGTAGGTGCTGACCAGCTCCTTGTAGGCCTGCTGCTCACCGGCCAGGAGGCGTTGGAGTAGGAGGGTGTCGTCGGTGACCGTCATTCAACGCCCCAAATGCCAGGGAGACTTGATGATGCCTTTGTGGCGAGGGAGCTTGCTCCCGCTCGGTTACGCAGCAACCGAAAAATCGTGGGGCCGTTTCGCAGCCCAGCGGGAGCAAGCTCCCTCGCCACAATAAATCTCATTGCCAACAATCAATGCTTGCGCAAAATCACGCTACCAATCGAATAGCCGGCGCCGAACGAGCTGAGTACGGCAACCGAGCCGCTGGGCAGATCATCCTGGTAGGTGTGGAAGGCAATCACCGATCCGGCCGAACTGGTGTTGGCGTAGCGGTCGAGGATCACGGGCGCTTCCTGTTCGGTGGCTTCGCGTCCCAACAATTTGCGCACGATCAGGTGGTTCATGCTCAGGTTGGCCTGGTGCAGCCAGAAGCGTTTCACGTCGCCGACGTTCAGTTGGTTCTCTTCCAAATGGGCACCGATCAGCTCGGCCACCATCGGGCAGACGTCGCGAAACACCTTGCGGCCTTCCTGGACAAACAGCTTGTCGTGGCTGCCAATGCCTTCTTCCGCGGCGCGGTTGAGGAAGCCGAAGTTGTTGCGGATGTTGTTGGAGAACTTGGTAAGCAGCTTGGTGCTGACCACGTCAAACTGATACGCCGAAGTCGCCAGGTCCGCCCGTTCGATGATCACGGCGGTGGCCGCGTCGCCGAAGATGAAGTGGCTGTCGCGGTCGCGGAAATTCAGGTGGCCGGTGCACACTTCCGGGTTGACCATCAGGATTGCCCGGGCCTGGCCCAACTGCACGCTGTTGGCCGCAGCCTGGATACCGAACGTCGCCGAGGAGCAGGCCACGTTCATGTCGAAACCAAAACCGTCGATCCCCAAGGCTTCCTGGACTTCGATGGCAATGGCCGGATACGCGCGTTGCAGGTTGGAACAGGCGACGATCACGCCATCGATGTCGGCGGCAGTGCGGCCGGCGCGCTCCAGGGCCTGCTTGGCGGCACCGACGGCCATTTCGCACAGAACCGACCATTCGTCGTTGGAGCGCTCGGGCAAGCGCGGCGTCATGCGTTGCGGGTCGAGGATGCCGTCCTTGTCCATGACAAAACGGCTCTTGATGCCCGAGGCCTTTTCGATGAACGCGGCGTTGGATTCGGTCAACGCCTGGACTTCACCGCGCTCGATGGCCTCGGCGTTGTCGGCGTTGAACTGCGTGACATAGGTATTGAAAGATTGCACCAGCTCTTCGTTGGAAATGCTGTTGGCCGGGGTGTACAGGCCGGTGCCGCTGATGACGACGTTATGCATGGTCGTGTCTCTGATCTGTTCAGGCAGAAAGTATTGGCACCGACGTACCAATACACAAAGGGTCTTTTCCCATCCAGGGGAAGCAGACCTGGCAGCGCTTTATTCCGATCCGCCCAGAGCATTGAAGCTCAAAACCATGGGACCGGCATTTATAGGCGCGAAGTTTGCCATAAACGCTGGCGTTTGGCCCATTCTCCGTGAGTTACCACGCTCCCACAGGGTTATGGGCCTGATCTTATTCCCGTGATCAACCCTCCACCTGCCCCCACTGCTTGCTCAAGCGCTTATCCGAAATCGGCACCTTGGTGCCCAACTGCTGAGCGAACAGCGACACCCGGTACTCCTCCAGCCACCAGCGGTACAGCTCGAGTTGCGGATCGCGCTTGCCTTCCTGGGCGTGTTTACTGGCGCGGGCCTGGTATTGGGCCCAGAGGTTCGACAACTCGCCGCTCCAGACCCGATCCTTCTGCACCTGGCTGCCGAGCTTCTCGAAGCGTTGCTCGATGGCCTTGAGGTAGCGTGGCAGTTCCTTGAGCCATTGATGCGGGGTTTCGCGCACGAAGCCCGGATACACCAAATGGCTGAGCTGTAGCTTGATGTCATTCAGGGCCACGGCCTGGGCCAGGTCGATCTTGCCCTTGAAGCGTTTTTGCAGACCGTGCCAGAGCTTGAGGATGTCCAGGGTCAGCTTCGCCAGGCGTTCGGCGTGTTCGGTCCAGCCACCGCGCTTGCGCTCGGCCAGGGAAGCGAGCGCGGCGCCGTCACGGGGCAGGCTTGCTTCACCCTCCAGCACGCAACTGTCGACGCTGGCCAGCAGGATGTCTTCCACCAGGCTGTCGATGCGCCCCAAGTCGCGGTACAACAGGCCCAACTCCGTGAGCCCCGGCAGCTTGCCCCGCAGGAATTTCGCCGACTCGGCCAACTGCTGCATCAACAAGCGCTGCAAGGCGCGGCGATGTTGGAACTCGGCTTCGGCCGGGGTCGGGAAACGCCCTTCCTTGACCACACCCCCCTCTTCCACCAGCGCCGGGTACACCGTCATCGACAGCCCGGCGATCTTCTGTTGGGTTTTCTCTGCCACCGGCGCGAAAATTTTCGCCTCCACCGGCGCCTGGCTTTTTGCCGTTTGCGGCACGGCCAATGCCGCCTGGCTGGCTTCGGCAAAGCGCGCCGTCAGCTCGGCCAGGTCGCGGCCTTCGCCGAGGAATTTGCCCTGGCCATCGACAATTTCCAGGTTCATGCGCAGGTGGCTTTCTACCTGCTGCGCCGCTTCGGCCCAGGCTTCGTCGCTGACCCGCGCGCCGGTCATGCGCAACAGTTCACGGCCCAGGGATTGCGGCAATGAACCCTCGGCGAAGGTGATGCGTTGCAGCGCGGCCTTGACGAAGTCCGGCACCGGCACGAAGTTCTTGCGCAATGCCTTGGGCAAGTTGCGCACCAGGGCGATGCACTTGGCCTCGATCATCCCCGGCACCAGCCATTCCAGGCGCTCCGGCGGCATCATCGGCAGCAATGGCGCCGGCACTCGCAGGGTCACGCCATCGCGGGGATGGTTGGGTTCGAAGTGGTAGCTCAGCGGCAAAGTCAGGTCGCCGACGCGCAGGGTGTCCGGGTAGTACGCGGCGGTGACTTCATTGGCCTCGCGCGCCAGCACGTCTTCTTCACGCATGATCAGCAACTGCGGGTCTTTCTGGCTGTTGATCCGGTACCAACTATCGAACGTCGCGGTCTGGTGAATCTCGGCCGGCAAGCGCGCATCGTAGAAAGCGAACAGGGTTTCCTCGTCCGCCAGGATGTCACGGCGGCGGGCCTTGGCTTCCAGTTCGTCGAGCTGCTCCAGCAGCTTGGTATTGGCGTCCAGGCACTTGGCCTTGGACTGGATCTCACCGCGCACCAACGCCTCACGGATGAACAGCTCCCGCGACACCACCGGGTCCACCGGCCCGTAATGCACCGGCCGGCGACCGACCACAATCAGCCCGAACAGGGTGATCTGCTCATACGCCACCACTTGCCCGCGCTTCTTCTCCCAATGGGGTTCGAAGTGGTTTTTCTTGATCAAGTGCCCGGCCAGCGGTTCGATCCAGTCCGGTTCGATCTTGGCGACCATGCGCGCGTACAACTTGGTGGTTTCCACCAGCTCGGCGGTCATCAGCCACTGCGGGCGCTTCTTGCCCAGGCCCGACGACGGGTGGACCCAGAACCGTCGCTGACGAGCACCGAGGTAATCGCCGTCTTCGGTTTTCTGGCCGATCTGGCTCAACAGCCCCGAGAGCACCGCTTTGTGCAGTTTAGGAAAATCGGCCGGTTCTTTATTGAGGCTCAACTGCATGTCGCGACAGATCAGGCTCAACTGGCGATGGGAATCACGCCACTCGCGCAGGCGCAGGTAGTTGAGGAAATTCTTGCGGCACCAATTGCGCAGCGGGCTGGCGGTCAGGGCCTGGCGCTGCTCTTCGAAACCGCGCCACAGGTTGACCAGCCCGGCGAAGTCCGAGTCCGGGTCCTTCCATTGGGCGTGGGCCTGGTCGGCCGCCTGTTGGCGTTCGGGCGGACGCTCGCGGGGGTCCTGGATCGACATGGCGCTGGCGACGATCAGCACTTCCTGCAGGCTGCCCAGTTTCGCCGCTTCCAACAGCATGCGGCCCATGCGCGGGTCCACCGGCAGGCGCGCCAATTGGCGACCGAGCGGAGTCAGTTGGCTGTTGCGATCCACCGCCGACAATTCTTGCAGCAGGTTGAAACCGTCGCTGATGGCCTTGCCATCTGGCGGTTCGATGAACGGGAAATCGGTGATCTCACCCAGGCGCAGGTGCAGCATCTGCAAAATCACCGCCGCCAGGTTGGTGCGCAGGATTTCTGGATCGGTGAACTCCGGTCGACCGAGGAAATCCTCCTCGCTGTACAAACGCACGCAGATTCCCGGTTCGACCCGTCCGCAGCGGCCCTTGCGCTGGTTGGCGCTGGCCTGGGAAATGGCTTCGATGGGCAGGCGCTGGACCTTGGCGCGATAGCTGTAGCGGCTGATGCGCGCGGTGCCGCTGTCGATCACGTAGCGGATGCCCGGCACAGTGAGCGAGGTTTCAGCGACGTTGGTCGCCAGCACCACGCGACGGCCTGGGTGGGACTGGAAGATCCGCTGCTGTTCGGCCGGCGACAATCGCGCATACAACGGCAAAATCTCGGTGTGCTTGAGCTGGGCTTTGCGCAACATCTCCGCCGCGTCGCGAATCTCCCGTTCACCCGGCAGGAACACCAACACATCCCCAGGGCTGCGGCGCTCGCTGCGCTCATAGGCGGCGATTTCATCGAGGGTGGCAAGGATTGCCTGATCGACCGTCAAGTCGTCCTCGACGCGATTGCCCTCTTCGTCCTGCTCCAGGGTCAGCGGGCGATACCAGGTTTCCACCGGGAAGGTGCGCCCCGAGACTTCCACGATCGGCGCGTCATCGAAATGCTTGGAGAAGCGCTCCAGGTCGATGGTTGCCGAGGTGATGATGACTTTCAGGTCGGGACGACGCGGCAGCAAGGTCTTGAGGTAGCCGAGCAGGAAGTCGATGTTCAGGCTGCGTTCGTGGGCTTCGTCGACGATGATCGTGTCATAGCGTTCCAGGTAGCGGTCGTTCTGGGTTTCGGCCAGCAGGATGCCGTCGGTCATCAGCTTGATCAGGGTGTTGGCGTCGCTCTGGTCCTCGAACCGCACCTGATAACCCACCAGCGCCCCCAACGGCGTGGCCAGTTCCTCGGCCACCCGACTGGCGACGCTGCGGGCGGCGATCCGGCGTGGCTGGGTGTGGCCGATCAAGCCATGCTGGCCGCGACCGATCTCCAGGCAGATCTTGGGCAACTGCGTGGTTTTACCCGAGCCGGTTTCGCCGGCGATGATCAGCACCTGATGCTTGAGCAACGCGTCCTTGATTTCGTCGCGCTTGGCGGCGATCGGCAAATTGTCGTCGTAGCGGATCACCGGCAGGCTCGCCTTGCGCGCCAGCACCTGATCGCACGACGCCTGCATGCGCGTCACCCACTGGGCCAGCTTGGCCTCATCGGGTTTCTTGCGCAGCTCGAGCAACTGGCGCCGCAACCGGTGACGGTCGGCGAGCATGGCGTGGTCGAGGTTTTTCAGCAGCTTGTCGATAGCGGGGGCTTGGTCAGTCATCAGGTACGCAAGGGTCGTCGGTTTGTGCAGGGGGCCGATTGTCGCAGATTTGCGCACGCAGCGCCGAACACGGCAACCTGCCTGCCGCCATACCCTGTGGGATTCAGGGTCGCCGGTTATTCGCTATCCAGGTCTTTACGCCGATACGGAAACACATCGATCACCTTCCCCGCCCGGATCGCCGCTTGCAGGCCCTTCCAGTAATCGGCGTTGTACAGCTCGCCATGCAACTGGTCGAACAGCTTGCGCTGCCCGGCGTCGGCGAACAGGAACGGTGGGAATTCTTCAGGGAACACGTCCAGCGGCCCGATGGAATACCAGGGTTCGGAGGCCATTTCGTCTTCCGGTGTGCGGGGCTCGGGGATGTGGCGGAAGTTGGCTTCGGTCAGGAAGCAGATTTCATCGTAGTCGTAGAACACCACGCGACCGTGGCGGGTCACGCCGAAGTTCTTGAGCAACATGTCGCCGGGGAAGATATTGGCCGCCGCCAGTTGCTTGATGGCCAGGCCATAGTCCTCCAGCGCCTCGCGCACCTGGGCGTCGTTGGCGTTTTCCAGGTAGAGGTTCAGTGGCGTCATGCGCCGTTCGGTCCAGCAGTGGCGGATCAACACCGTATCGCCTTCCACCGACACCGTGGACGGCGCCACTTCCAGCAGTTCCTCCAGGCACGCCGGTTCGAATTTGCTCAAGGGAAAGCGAAAATCGGCGAACTCCTGGGTATCGGCCATGCGCCCAACCCGGTCGACGCTTTTCACCAGGCGGTACTTTTCGATCACCGTGGCACGGTCGACGTTTTTCGACGGCGAGAAACGGTCCTTGATGATCTTGAATACGGTGTTGAAGCCCGGCAGGGTGAATACGCTCATGACCATGCCACGCACACCAGGAGCCATGATGAACTGGTCGTCGGTGTTCGCCAGATGGTTGATCAGTGCCCGGTAGAACTCGGACTTGCCGTGCTTGTAGAAACCGATGGAGGTGTACAGCTCAGCGATGTGCTTGCCGGGCAAAATGCGCTTGAGAAAGCCGATGAATTCGGCCGGCACCGGCACGTCCACCATGAAGTACGAACGGGTGAACGAAAAAATGATCGACACCTGCGCCTCGTCGGTGATCAGCGCATCGATCTGGATGCCCCGGCCTTCACGGTGCAACAACGGAATTACCAGCGGCCATTGCTCGTCGCGGGTATAGATGCGGCCCACCAGGTAGGCGCCCTTGTTGCGATAGAGCACCGAAGAAAACAATTCCACCGTCAGTTCCGGGTCCTTGCAGACCCAGTCCGGCAGGTTTTCCCGCAGTTGCGCTTCGAGGCGCTTCAGGTCGCCTGACAAGTCGGCGTAATCCTCGCTGAAGCGGTAATCGGCGAATACACTCGCCAGCATCCGGTCCAGTTGCCCTTGGGGTTTGTAGGTGCGGGTCTGGGCCGCACGGGCCCGGCGCAGGCTCGGGCGGGTAGTGTGGATGAACATCGTGCCGTCGCTGATCAGGTCGTGGCTGAACAGCCCGCAGAAGATCGAGTTGTACCAGGTTTCTGACAGCTCATCGTCGAAACGCAGGTCGATCAGGCTGATGTAGGCGCTTTTCACCAGCGGCCAGCAACTGACGTCCATCAACACCTCTGCGTCGAAGGCCTCGCGCAGCCGGGCTACGGTTTCGAAGACTTTCTCTTCATACAAATTGATGCGCGCCGCCGAAGCCACTTGCGCCTCCAACCACCGGGCCTGCTCGAACCGGGCGCGGGCGCCATCGGTGATCTGCCGGAAATGCTCACGATAATCGTCGAAACCTTCGAGAATCGAACGGGCGATATCGGTGGCGGGCCATGGCTGCGGCATAGATAAACCTCGGCGGGTCATGCTTGTTATGGGCGACTGAGCTTAGAGGCCAATTGCGCGGCAACGCAACCATTGCCATCGGTATTCAGGCCGGCGACACTTGCCGCCCAACCAAGGAAGGAATGACTCGTGAGCCTCGTCGATACCCTGCGTTTGCTGTCACTGGCCGCCATCTGGGGTGCAAGTTTTCTGTTCATGCGCATTATTGCCCCCGTCATTGGCACAATCCCCACCGCATTCTTTCGCGTGTCCATCGCCTTTGTCGGGCTGGTGGTGATCCTGGCGCTGATGCGCATCGACTGGAATTTTCGCGGCAAACTGAAAGTGGTGATGGGGCTGGGCTTGATCAACTCGGGCATTCCGGCAACCTTCTATTCGTTGGCCGCCCAGGTTCTGCCGGCCGGTTACTCGGCGATCTTCAACGCCACCACGCCCCTGATGGGCGTGTTGATCGGCGGGTTGTTCTTCAGCGAAAAACTCACCACCGCCAAGGTCAGCGGGGTATTCCTGGGGCTGTTTGGCGTCGGCATCCTGACCCGCGCCGGCCCAGTGGCCTTCGACCTGCAATTGCTGATGGGCGCCCTCGCCTGCCTGCTCGCCACCACATGCTACGGCTTCGCCGGTTTCCTCACCCGCCGCTGGCTCGATCATCAAGGAGGGTTGGACAGTCGTCTTTCAACCCTGGGCAGCATGTTCGGCGCCACGGTATTTTTGCTGCCGCTGTTTGGCTACAGCGTCATCAGCCAACCGCCGGCCAGTTGGGGTGGCTGGAGCGTCTGGTTGTCACTGTTGGGGCTGGGCCTGGTGTGTACCGCGCTGGCGTACATCCTTTATTTCCGGCTGCTCACCTCCATCGGCCCGGTCAAATCCATGACCGTGACGTTCCTGATCCCGCCGTTCGGCGTGCTGTGGGGGGCGTTGCTGCTGGATGAGCCGCTGGGAATGGCGCATTTGTATGGTGGGGTGTTGATTGCGGCGGCGTTGTGGTTGGTGCTCAAGCCTGCGGCTGTGAAACCGGCTGAAGTGTCTGCCCGGTAGTTCATCGGTGCGGCCAAAAATGCCTTCGCGAGCAAGCCCGCTCCCACAAGGCCTGTACATAACCTGTGGGAGCGGGCTTGCTCGCGAAAGCAATGGTGCAGTCACTAAATATCTAAGGGCTAGCGGCTTTTACGAAACACAAACACCAACCCCACGATGATCAGCCCCATCCCCAGTAAACTCAGCAACGCCAACCGGTTGCCAAATACCAGGTAGTCCATGATCGCCGTCACCGCCGGCACCAGGTAGAACAGGCTGGTGACATTCACCAGGTTGCCCCGTGCAATCAGCCGGTACAGCAGCAACGTTGCCAGCACGGACACCACCAGCCCCATCCACAACACCGGTACGATGAACCCCGCGTTGTGCTCGAAGTGAAACGGCTGGAACGGCGCGAATACCGCGCACAGTAGCAGCCCGGCCAGGTACTGCACGGGCAATGTGCCCAGGGGGTTGTCGGTGATGCGCTTCTGCATGATGGAGCCGACCGTCATGCTCACCAGCGCCAGTAACCCGCAGAGCATTCCAGCCAGGGACATGCCGGCCAGGCCGATGCCCTGGTAGACCACCATGATCAAACCCAGCAACCCCAACACCAGGCCGAACAGGCGCTGCCAGGATCGCTGGCGCTCCACGAGCACCACCGTAAGGATCGGCTGCACGCCCATCAGCGTCGCCATCACCCCAGGGGTGACGTTCATTTGCAAAGCCAGCAGATAGAAAATCTGATAGGCCCCCAGCAACACCAACCCGGTGGTCGCCGCGTATAGCATCGGCTTGCCAGCCTTCGGCAACTTGAACTTGAACAGCGGGATCAACAACACCAGCGCGCACAGCGCGATGGCAAAGCGGATCAGCAGGAAGGCAAAAGGTGAAGCATGGGCCAGGCCCAGTTTGGAAAAGATCGCCCCGCTGCTCCACAGCAAAACGAACAGGCTCGTGGAAGCCGCCGCCAATAAGGCGTTTTTGGATAGGGAAAACATGAATACCACCTGTAGTCAGGCAAAAAGCCAACTCAGCCGAAGCTGAAATCCAGTAGTTTTTTTTCAGGCGGGCACAGGGAATGGCAATCGTTGCCGATCAGCCCTGAGCGCCAACACCCGGTGGTGATACGAAGGCGTACACCGGTGGGCTACTGACAGGTGGGGGGTATTGACCGATCTGCGCAGGCTGCTGATTCCCGCACGGCACGACGCCAGCGTTGAACGCTGGAACCACAACCGCGATGACAGGGGATGCAGGCATGAGCCGATCTCTTGGAGGGTGGGTTGGAAAACCCATCGAGCGCCGACTATAACCAGCGCTCGATGGGTTAGGCAATGACTAAACGAACAGCCAATAGCCAAGGGCCGTCAGCACCGCCACCGCCAACACAGGCCGCATCACCCGATAGGCCCTGGGATGCTTGCGTTTCCATTGCTTGACCCGGCCACTGATGCCGTCGCTGAACGACTTGCTCCAGGCATAGGCCCGGTTGATACCACCGACGCGTTCGTCGTCGAGGTTCTGCGGCGCGGTGGCGCGGCCGAGGATGGCACTGATCGTACGGTTGAGGCGAGTCATCAAGCGACTCTTCAATGGCCGCTCAACGTCGCAGAACAGGATCACGCGAGTCTGCGGGGTTTCGTTCTTGACCCAGTGCACATAGGTTTCATCGAACATGACGTCTTCGCCGTCGTGCCAGGCGTAGATCTGACCGTCGACAAAGATCCGGCAATCGTCGGAATTGGGCGTGGACAACCCCAGGTGATAGCGCAGGGAGCCGGCGAACGGATCTCGATGGGGGTTCAAATGGCTACCGCCCGGCAGCAGGGCAAACATCGCGCCCCGGACGTTGGGGATCTGGTTGACCAGCTCGACGGTACGGGGACACAACAGTTCGGCCGACGGCAGCGCTTTGTCGTACCACTTGAGGTAAAAGCGCTTCCAGCCCTTCTTGAAGAACGAACCGAAACCGGCGTCGTTGTTCTTTTCCGCGGCCCGGATGTACCCCTCGTCGAACAGGTGCATGGCCTCGTCTCGGATGACTTGCCAATTGTCCTTGAGCACATCCAGCTCCGGGAACTTGCTGCGGTCCAGATAAGGCTTGGAAGGCACGCCGGAGAACAGGTACATCAAGGCGTTGTAAGGGGCGAATAAAGCCGAGTGGTTAACGAACTGGCGCAATACCGGCAAACGCGCCTTGCCGCGCAAATGCACGTAAAGCGTACTGCCCAGGAACAGCAGCAACACCGAGGCCTTGGCGACAAACGAAACGGTCATTTACAACTCCTTGTCAGAAAACAACTTACGCAACGTCATCAACCCGGCGCAGCGGCCGGCCATGTTATAGATCGAGGCCTGGCGAAGAAACTGCCCGGCGCAATATTCACTGTTGAGGATCACGCAACAATGTCCTTGATAACATGCGTGACCTGAACCTTGGCTGACACCAATCAAATACCCTGCTTTCAGCCCATTCCTCCCTCAATGGCGAAGGGCTGTTGTGGCGAGCGCCCTCGCCACCTCCCGCATGCGGTTACTGTTGCGTCTCCTGCTCGGTGAACAAATCACTGAACAGCATGCTCGACAGGTAGCGCTCGCCCGAATCAGGCAGGATCACCACGATGGTCTTGCCCTGCATTTCCGGTTTTTCCGCCAGGCGCACAGCCACGGCCATCGCCGCGCCACAAGAGATCCCGCAGAGGATGCCCTCTTCCTGCATCAAGCGCAGGGCCATGGCCTTGGACTCGTCGTCAGTGACCCGCTCAACCTGATCGACGATCGACAGATCGAGGTTTTTCGGCACGAACCCGGCACCGATCCCCTGAATCTTGTGGGGGCTGGGTTTGATCTCCTGCCCGGCCATCGCCTGGGTAATCACGGGTGAAACCTCGGGCTCCACCGCCACCGACAGGATCGGTTTGCCGCAGGTGTTCTTGATATACCGCGACACCCCGGTGATGGTGCCACCGGTGCCTACCCCAGCCACCAGCACGTCCACCGCGCCATCGGTATCGTTCCAGATTTCCGGGCCGGTGGTTTTTTCGTGAATCGCCGGGTTCGCCGGATTGTCGAACTGCTGCGGCATGAAGTATTTGGAAGGATCACTGGCCAGGATCTCGGCGGCTTTCTCGATGGCCCCTTTCATCCCCTTGGCCGGTTCAGTGAGCACCAGCTCCGCGCCCAGGGCCTTGAGCACCTTGCGCCGCTCGATGCTCATGGACGCAGGCATGGTCAGCATCAGCTTGTAGCCACGGGCGGCGGCGACAAACGCCAGGCCGATACCGGTGTTGCCCGAGGTCGGTTCGACAATGGTCATGCCGGGCTTGAGCTTGCCCGAGCTTTCAGCGTCCCAGATCATGTTCGCGCCGATCCGGCACTTGACCGAATACCCTGGGTTACGCCCTTCGATCTTGGCCAGGATGGTCACGCCGCGTGGGGCGATGCGGTTGATCTGCACCAGTGGCGTATTGCCGATGGAGTGAGCGTTGTCAGCGAATATACGGCTCATGGCTGGGTCCTTAATGCAGCGGGAATTTAGCGCTTAAAGGTATGCCTGTTGCCCAAGGTCGTCCAGTTGCACCGAACGTTCCAGTTGTTACAACAGTCAATGGATTTAACAACGCTGGAGACTGACTGACATGAAGCGTCGATACAGCTGGCCACTGTGGGTACTCGCCGCCATTGTTGCGGTGTTCGTGGTCCTGCACTTCACCTTGCCTTACCTGGTGCGTGACTACCTGAACGATAAACTGGCCGACATGGGTGATTACCACGGCCAGGTCACCGACGTGGACCTGGCACTCTGGCGCGGGGCCTACCAAATCAACGGCCTGAAGATCGTCAAGGTCGACGGCAAGATCCCCGTGCCGTTCGTCGACGCGCCATTGATCGACTTGTCCGTGAGCTGGCATTCGCTGTGGTACGACCATGCGGTGGTGGCTGAGGCGGAGTTTGCCCGTCCCGAAGTGAACTTCGTCGATGGCGGGGGCAACCGGCAGAACTCCCAGACCGGCCAGGGCACCAACTGGCGCGAACAACTGAGCAAATTGCTGCCCATTACCCTCAACGAGGTGCGGATCAGGGACGGCAAAGTCACCTTTCGCAATTTCAGCTCCAAGCCGCCGGTCAACCTGCGGGCCACCGACGTCAACGCCAGCTTCTATAACCTGACCAACGTGGTCGACACCAAAGGCAAGCGCGACGCCCGTTTCGAGGGCAAGGCCCTGGTGGCCGAACATGCGCCCCTGGAGATGCAGGCCACCTTCGACCCGTTGAGCAACTTCGAGGATTTCGATTTCCGCCTGCGGGCCAGGGACATCGAACTCAAGCGCCTGAACGACTTCGCCGCAGCCTATGGCAAATTCGATTTCAATGCCGGCCACGGGGACCTGGTGATCGAGGCTGAAGCCGACAACGCCAAGCTCAGCGGCTACATCAAACCGTTGCTGCGCGATGTCGATGTGTTCGACTGGCAGCAGGACGTGGAAAACAAGAACAAAAACATCTTCCGCTCGATCTGGGAAGCCTTGGTCGGCACAGGTGAAACGGCCCTCAAAAACCAGCGCAAGAACCAGTTCGCCACCCGGGTGGAACTCAGCGGCAATGTTCATCAGCAGGACATCAGTGCCTTCGAAGCCTTCCTGCAGATCCTGCGCAACGGTTTCGTCCAGGCGTTCAACGCCCGCTATGAGCAGCCGCCACCTTCAAACGATTAAGATTTGCGCGTAACGGTATAGCGACCCGTTTTTTCCGCCGCCGCTACTGCCGTTCCGCGCTGCAGTGAGTCCCAACCCAGGCACGCCAGGGCCAACGAACGCGGCACCGCCTCGCGACCACTGCTGTAGCGAGTGATGCTGCGAGCGCTGACCCCCAGCGCTTCGGCGGCCTTGTTCAATGGCAAGCCGGTGCGAGCGCGCCAGTCGATGAAAATGCGGGTATGTTCATCCACGGCGTTTTGCGCCAACGCATCCAGATACAGGGTATCGGCTCCGATCTGGATATCCAGTTCGGGCCATTCCACGCTCCATCCATCATCCCCCAGGCTCGCGCCTCCAAACGCGCCCTCTTCAAGCAAAGGCTGCAAGCCCGGATAACGGTGCACATCGGCGCTCATGTCCAGCGTCAACCGCTGCCCGTCAATGAACGTCAGTTCGAGACTGAACGGTAATAAGGCCTGCACGGCCCACAGCCGCGGTCGTTTCATGGGTAGCATCGTTGCCAATCCTCCAACAGTTGTGCCTGATGGGCCCTGACCCAGCCCAGTGCCTCCCTAATGATCAACGGCGGCGCCCGCCCCATCATCACTTCGACGGTTTCCAGGCTCAGCATCACATCCAGCCCGCCACCGGTGAGGTGGACATGGGGTGGTGGATGGTCCCTTTCGCGCAGTTGAATGCGGTAGGTATCTCTGAATCGATATTTAGTAGACATGCGCCAAACATATCGCCAATTTGGCGATATGCAATACTGGCAAGGCGCCGAGACTGAGTCAACATGTGACGCTCCATTCAGAGACTGAATACAGCGTCTGCGTTCACAGTCGGCGGGGCGGCGCGTTATAGTCGGGCACGTTATTTATTTCGCGCGCCCTGCCTCGTCAGGCCGGCGACACGTTCGAGGAAATTGCAGATGAAGTTCGAAGGCACCAGCGCCTACGTGGCCACCGATGACCTGAAGCTGGCCGTGAACGCCGCCATCACCCTGGAGCGGCCGTTGCTGGTCAAGGGCGAACCGGGCACCGGCAAGACCATGCTGGCCGAACAACTGGCCGAGTCCTTCGGCGCGCGCCTGATTACCTGGCACATCAAGTCCACCACCAAGGCCCACCAGGGCCTGTACGAGTACGACGCGGTCAGCCGCCTGCGGGACTCGCAACTGGGCGTGGACAAGGTCCACGACGTGCGCAACTACCTGAAGAAGGGCAAGCTCTGGGAAGCGTTCGAATCCGAGGAGCGGGTGATCCTGCTGATCGACGAAATCGACAAGGCCGACATCGAATTCCCCAACGACCTGCTGCAGGAACTCGACAAGATGGAGTTCTACGTCTACGAGACCGATGAAACCATCAAGGCCAATCAGCGCCCGATCATCATCATTACCTCCAACAACGAGAAGGAGCTGCCGGACGCGTTCCTGCGCCGCTGCTTCTTCCACTACATCGCTTTCCCCGATCGCGTCACCCTGCAGAAAATCGTCGATGTGCATTACCCGGACATCAAGAAAGACCTGGTCAGCGAAGCGCTGGACGTGTTCTTCGACGTACGCAAGGTGCCGGGTCTGAAGAAAAAGCCTTCCACTTCCGAACTGGTGGACTGGCTCAAGCTGCTGATGGCCGACAACATCGGCGAAGCGGTGCTGCGCGAGCGTGATCCGACCAAGGCCATTCCTCCGCTGGCCGGTGCCCTGGTCAAGAACGAGCAGGACGTGCAACTGCTTGAGCGCCTGGCGTTCATGAGCCGTCGCGGCACTCGCTGATCCTCTTCGTTTAACAAGAGCGAGGGCGATTGCCATGCTGCTTAACCTGTTCAATGAGATGCGCGCCGCCAAGGTGCCCGTGTCGGTACGTGAACTGCTGGACCTGATCAACGCGCTGAAACAGCGGGTGATCTTCGCCGACATGGACGAGTTTTATTACCTGGCCCGGGCGATCCTGGTGAAAGACGAACGGCATTTCGACAAGTTCGACCGGGCGTTCGCCGCGTATTTCAATGGCCTGGAGAAACTCGACGATCATCTCCAGGCATTGATTCCCGAAGACTGGCTGCGCAAGGAATTCGAGCGCTCGCTGAGCGACGAAGAGCGGGCGCAGATCCAGTCCCTGGGCGGCCTGGACAAGTTGATCGAAGAATTCAAGAAGCGCCTGGAAGAACAGAAGGAACGCCATGCCGGCGGCAACAAGTGGATCGGCACTGGTGGCACCAGCCCGTTCGGTTCCGGTGGCTTCAACCCCGAAGGCATCCGCGTCGGCGACGCCGGCAAGCGCCAGGGCAAGGCGGTGAAGGTCTGGGACCAGCGCGAGTACAAGAACCTCGACGACCAGGTGGAACTGGGCACCCGTAACATCAAGATCGCCCTGCGCCGCCTGCGCAAGTTCGCCCGCCAAGGGGCGGCCGAAGAGCTGGACATCGACGGCACCATCGACCACACCGCCCGGGACGCCGGTTTGTTGAACATCCAGATGCGCCCGGAACGACGCAACACCGTGAAGCTGTTGCTGCTGTTCGACATCGGCGGTTCGATGGATGCCCACGTGAAAATCTGCGAAGAACTGTTCTCGGCCTGCAAGACCGAGTTCAAGCACCTGGAGTATTTCTACTTCCACAACTTCGTGTACGAGTCCGTGTGGAAGAACAACCTGCGCCGCACCTCGGAACGCACTTCGACCCAGGACCTGTTACACAAGTACGGTGCCGACTACAAAGTGATTTTCATCGGTGACGCCGCCATGGCGCCTTATGAAATCACCCAGGCCGGCGGCAGCGTCGAACACTGGAATGAAGAAGCCGGTTATGTGTGGATGCAGCGCTTCATGGAGAAGTACAAGAAGCTCATCTGGATCAACCCTTACCCGAAAGATACCTGGGGTTATACCGCCTCGACCAATATCGTGCGGGAATTGGTCGAAGACCGGATGTATCCGCTGACCTTGCAGGGGTTGGAGGAAGGGATGCGGTTTCTTTCCAAGTAAGTTTCTGGCGTCCTTCAGGACCTCATCGCGAGCAGGCTCGCTCCCACACTGGATCTTCGTCACACGTGAGATCCCCTGTGGGAGGGCGCTTGCTCCCTCGCCACCAGAGCCTTTTGCCCAACGGCGTCACAGCCCGCGCAGGTCGCGCTCTTCGATCGGCCGGCTCTGCCGCAGGCGCTTGCCGCCCAGCACCACCCAGTCGATCAGGCGGAACAGGCATTCAAGGCCAAACGACAGCAGCATGGCGCCGCTGATACCCCAGACCATCGCCTCGGGGGTCAGCAGGATCTGGTAGCTGTAGCCGTTCCAGGTTTCCTTGCGAATGTCCGGATCGGCGGCCAGCGCCACTTGCAGCAAGCGGATGTACCACGGGCCTTGCATTGCCTGGAATTGCTTGTCCAGAGCCTGCTGGCGCACGAGCAAGGTGTTCAGGCTGTCGGCATCACTGCGAAAGATCGGGTCTTCGCTGGCGCGGTAATGGGCCACCAGGGCCTGCATGTCACCCTTGAAGAACTGGTTGGCGGTGCCCTGGAAACCTTGCAGGCCGGTCTGCGCCTCGATCAGATGCGCTTCGACCCGCTTGGCGTAATCACTGATGAAACCCGGCACCTGGACCCCAACCAACAGGCCCACCGCGAACAACACCAGCCGTAGATAACTGAGCAACATAACGTGACGTCCTTATTCGGTCTGGCCGTGGCTGACGCATTCGCCGCGCCGCCACAGGCTCCATTGGCCCGGTTCGTAGCGGGTCCAGGTTTCGTTTTCGGTCAAGGGTTCGGTGGCGATGACCGTGACCACGTCGTTGGGCGTGGTTTCGGCCTGGAAATCGACAATCACGTCCACATCCTTGAGCCGCGCCGGGCCGAATGGGGCGCGACGGGTGATCTGGGCCAGTTTGGTCGAGCAGTAGCAGAACAGCCAGTCGCCATCACTGAGCAAACAGTTGAACACGCCTTTGCTGCGGTATTCGGCGCAAGCTTGGATCAAGGACGGCAGCAGTTGCTCCACCTCCACCGGTTCCGGGAATGCCTGGCGCACGCGGTTGAGCAAATCACAGAACGCCGCTTCGCTGTCGGTGTCGCCCACCGGACGGTAGAAGCTGACCCCTGGCTGGAAATCGGCGAGCTGACCATTGTGGGCAAAACACCAGTTGCGGCCCCACAACTCACGCACGAAGGGGTGCGTGTTGGACAGGCAGACCTTGCCGACATTGGCCTGGCGGATGTGTCCGATGACCACTTCGCTCTTGATCGGATAGCGCTGCACCAGGTTCGCCACTTCCGACTCGCTGCTGGCGGCCGGGTCCTGGAACAGACGCAGGCCACGGCCCTCATAGAACGCGATGCCCCAGCCGTCCCGGTGCGGCCCGGTCTTGCCGCCGCGCTGCATCAGCCCGGTGAAGCTGAACACGATGTCGGTCGGCACATTGGCGCTCATGCCCAATAACTCACACATGCTCGAACTCTCGCTTCAAAGGGCAGGCCTGGTTACAGACGCGGTTCGATACGCGAACGCTGCGGGTTGCTCGGCACTGGCGGGCGACCGTAACGGTCATCACCGGCCACGCCGAACGGCGGCTCATCCTCAGGCTCATCGGCCGCGGCGGCGGCTTTTGCGGCGGCGGCCCGTTCCTTGCGAGCGTTGGATGCACGCTCGATGGGGAAGCGGATCAACACAAAAATCAAATAGAGGCCGAAAGCGATCATGCCGTACATGAGCAGATCGGACGCTGCCCGCCAGACGTTGTTACCGACCTTGAACAGCACGTCCAGGGCCACAATGGCCAGCGCCGGGGCGATTTTTTCCTTCACCGGATCAACGACGGTGGGACTGAACAGCAGCACCGCCATCAGCAGCCGCAACGGCTCGCGAAACCAGCGCCACATCCAGCGGGTCATGCGCATCCATACCAACAGGCAGCCCAGGGCAGCGAAGGCATAAAGGCCCCAGGCAATCAGATAGTCGTTCTCGGTCATGGTGTCCATGGCAAGGCAAGCAAGTAGGCGCTTATAGTAACGGCTTTTCGCTCATCAGGCTGCCCCGGCGTCTGCCGAGCTTTTCGTACATCGTTTGAGAGTCTTTCATGTCCCTATCTGCCCACGTTTCCAACGCCCCGATTGCCCACAGGGACGCCGGTGTTGACCCGTACGCCTGGCTGCAGGAACGCGACACCGACGCCGTGCTCGATTACCTCAAGGCGGAAAACAGCTATCAAGAGGCGCAACTCGCCGACCAGGCCAAACTGCGCGAAGCCCTGTTCCAGGAGATCAAGGGCCGGATCCTCGAGACCGACCTGTCCCTGCCCTCGCCCTGGGGTCCGTACCTGTATTACACCCGCACCACCGCTGGGGATGAATACCCGCGCCATTACCGCTGCCCGCGTCCGGCCGACGACAGCCTGAGCGTGGATGAGAGCCGCGAACAACTGCTGCTGGACCCCAACGCATTGGCCGAAGGCGGATTCTTTTCCCTCGGCGCCTTCAGCATCAGCCCCGACCACCAGCGCCTGGCCTACAGCCTGGACACCACGGGCGATGAGATTTACACCCTGTTCGTGAAGGAATTGTCCAACGACAAGGTCAGCGAACTGTCCTTTGAACAGTGCGACGGCAGCATGACCTGGGCCAACGACAGCCTGACGCTGTTTTTCGGCGAACTGGACGAGACCCATCGCCCTCACAAACTCTGGCGCTATCGCCTGGATGGCACCGCCGCCGAAGAAGTGTTCCATGAGCCGGACGGGCGCTTCTTCCTGCACTGCTACCGTTCCAGCTCCGAGCGGCAGTTGATCCTGTCCCTGGGTAGCAAGACCACCAGTGAAGTCTGGGTGCTCGACGCCACACAGCCGCAGCAGCCCTTCACCTGCCTGGCGCCACGCCAGGAAAACCATGAATACGACGTCGACCACGGCCTGCTCGACGGCCAATGGACCTGGCTGATCCGCAGTAACCGCGACGGGATCAACTTTGCCTTGTACCAGGCCGCCGACACAGGCGTGGCACCGACCGAAGCCGACTGGCAGAACCTGATCCCCCACAGCGACACGGTGATGATCGACGGCCTGAGCTTGAACGCAAGCGCCATGACCCTGAGCCTGCGTGAAGGCGGCCTGCCGATCATCGAAGTGCACCCACAGGATTTGCCGGCGTATCGCGTGCAATTGCCGGATGCGGCCTACAGCCTGCATGTGCAGAACAGCCTGGAGTTTGTCAGTACCCGGATTCGCCTGCGCTACGAAGCCCTGAACCGCCCGGCACAAATCCGCCAACTGGACCTGGCCAGCGGCGAACAGGTCGTCCTCAAGCAAACCCCGGTACTGGGCCCATTCGACGCCGATGCCTACGTCAGCCAGCGGCTTTGGGCGACAGCACCGGATGGCACCCAAGTGCCCATCAGCCTGGTGGTCAAGCGCGAAGCCCTCGGCCAACCGGTGCCGCTGTACTTGTACGGTTATGGCGCCTATGGCGAAAGCCTCGACCCGTGGTTTTCCCATTCGCGGCTGAGCCTGCTCGACCGTGGCGTGGCGTTCGCCATTGCCCACGTGCGTGGCGGCGGTGAGCTGGGGGAAGCCTGGTACCGCGCCGGCAAACAGGAGCACAAGCACAACACGTTCAGCGATTTCATTGCCTGCGCCGAGCATTTGATCGCCAACGGTTTCACCACCGCCGAGCAACTGGCGATCAGCGGCGGCAGTGCCGGTGGCCTGCTGATCGGCGCGGTGCTCAATCAACGCCCGGAGCTGTTCAAAGTCGCGATTGCCGAAGTGCCGTTCGTCGATGTGCTCAACACCATGCTCGACCCGGACCTGCCATTGACCATCACCGAATACGACGAATGGGGCAACCCGCAAGAACCGCAGGTTTATGATCGGATCCGGGCCTACGCGCCGTACGAAAACGTCAGTGCCCAGGCATACCCGGCGCTGCTGGTGATCGCCGGCTACAACGACAGCCGCGTGCAGTATTGGGAAGCGGCCAAGTGGGTGGCGAAATTGCGCGCCACCAAGACCGATGACAACCCGCTGTTGCTCAAGACCGAACTGGGCGCCGGCCACGGCGGAATGAGCGGGCGTTACCAGGGATTGCGTGACGTAGCGCTCGAATATGCATTTGTTTTGAAGGTTTTGGGGTTGGGTTGAGGAACTCCATCGGATCGCTGGGTCTTAGCTCCATGCGCAAGGCTCTGAGACAACCAAAATCCAATGTGGGAGCGAGCCTTTGTGGGAGCAAGGCTTGCCCGCGATGACATCAGCTTGATCTGACAGACAGACCGAGTCGCCTGTATCGCGGGCAAGCCTTGCTCCCACAAGAACCGGTCCCAGGTATCGTCTTACACCCAGGCCAACCCGAACCCGCAACAGACACAAGAAAAAGACCGTGACGACATGTCAGAACCGACCTTACTGAACAAAGAAATCCGCGACTGGTTGATGGACTGCGGTCTGTTCGACCAATTGCTGCCTGTCGACTTCGCCGCTGCGTCGGGCTACTTCAGCATCAGCGCCATCGCCGAGGGCGAAGCGATTTTTCGCGAGGGCGATGCCGGCAGCTTCATGTGCATCATCCACACCGGACAAGTGGCCGTGCAGAAAACCGGCCCCGACGGTCAACCCGTGACCATCGCTACGCTGCGCAGTGGCCGTGCATTCGGCGAAATGGCCGTGCTCGATGGCGAGCGACGCTCGGCCAGTTGCATCGCCGCCAGTGATTGCCAATTGCTGAACCTGGGCAAGGACTCCCTGGAAAAAATGCTCAACGACGCCCCGAAGATCGCCGCCAAAATCATCCGCGCCCTCGCGGTCTCGCTGTCCAAGCGTCTGCGCATGGCCGATGGGCAGTTGCTCTCGCAGCAGGTTTAACCGCGCCCCCACAGGATTTCGTCATGCTGGAAGTTAAGTGACACGTATCAAGCCTACCCACCCGGCGACTTGGCCTTCGGCGGTTTCGGCTCCATGCCCGGTATTGGCTGATCCTTGGGCGGCTTGGGCATTTCGATCGGCGGCAGCAGCGGCGGCCCGTTACTTCCAGACCCTGGCTTGGGTATGCCGTTGGGCGTGACCGGTGGGTACGGCATCGGGGTGGCAGTGCCGGGCGAGCCGGGAATGGTCGCCGGGGTTACTGGAATCGTCGGTTGCTGGGCCTGCACCCAACTTATCGAGAGCGCCGCCAAGGCAATGGCCGTTAGAATGGTGCTCTTCATCAATGGCTCCGTGGCTATTGTCTACCTTCAGGCTAGTCCTTACCGCGCCGGTTTGCCCTCCCTCATGAGACTTACATGAAACGTTTCGTTCTGCTCGACACCACTCCCATCCCTGACAACGGCGGTGCCTTGTGCCTGTTCGAGTACGGCGAAGACTTCGTCATCAAGATCCAGGGCGGTGACGGCGGGCAGTTGATGAACACCCGCATGCACGGCTCCGAAGATGCGCTGGCAGAGATTCCCTGCCGCAAGGTTGCCGGTCGCCCTGGCTCGCGCGTGCTGATCGGTGGCCTGGGCATGGGGTTTACCCTCGCTTCGGCCCTCAAGCACCTGGGCAAGAACGCCGAGGTGGTGGTGGCCGAACTGGTACCCGGCGTGGTGGAGTGGAACCGCGGCCCCCTCGGTGAAAAGGCCGGACGGCCGCTGTCGGACCCGCGAACGGTGATCCGCATGGAGGACGTGGCCAAGGTACTGCAAGCCGAGCCCCAGGGTTTCGACGCGATCATGCTGGACGTCGACAATGGCCCTGAAGGCCTGACCCAGAAAGCCAACAGTTGGTTGTATTCGACCGGTGGCCTGGCTGCCTGCGCCAAGGCCCTGCGGCCCAAGGGCGTGCTGGCGGTGTGGTCGGCCAGCGCTGACCGGCAGTTTTCCGACAAATTGAAAAAGGCCGGTTTCAAGGCCGAAGAAGTGCAAGTGTTCGCCCATGGCAACAAAGGCACCCGCCACACCATCTGGATTGCCGAGAAGCTCAAGGGCTGAGCTAAACTCTGTTCAACCGTCATCAGTCTTTTTTACAAAGGTGAACCCATGAGTTCGTCAACGCCACCGTCCAACACCGCCAAGCTGGACCGCATCCTCGCCGACGCCCAGCGTGATCGGGACATGGGCTACCGCGACAAAGCCCTGAAAATGTACCCCCACGTCTGCGGCCGCTGTGCCCGTGAGTTCTCCGGCAAGCGCCTGAGCGAACTGACCGTTCACCACCGCGACCACAACCACGACAACAACCCGCAGGACGGTTCCAACTGGGAACTGCTGTGCCTGTACTGCCACGACAACGAACACTCGCGCTACACCGACCAGCAATACTTCGGCGACGGCTCCCTGAGCACCCCGAAAATCGCCAAGGCGACCCACAACCCCTTCGCCGCGCTGGCCGGGTTGATGAAGAAAGACGAATAGTCAGCCATTGCGGCGAGCGGTTTTATCTTCCGCAGCAACGTTTTGCGCCACAGGTAAAATCCCTCGCCACAAGTGGCCTACTCCACTGTGCAGCGGCTGCCTAAGCCGCTTTCATGGGAACCCGCTGACAAATCTGCAATGTCCCCGTCAGGTCGCTGACAGCTCCGCACCTTTAGCATGCCCGTTACTTCCCTCATTTACAGGCGAAGTAAGCCAAGGTTGATGAATATCAATCTGCCAAAGCACGCCCTGCCTATGCTGTGGCTATGGGTGGCGGCGCGCCCGGCCTGAAGGAGCGACACCATGAACACTCATCAACCCCCATCTGCTGGCACAACGCCCTTCTGGCGGAACAAGACCGGCATTGTATTGATCATGTTGTTGGCCATCGGCCTCTTCTATCTGGCGCGAGAACACTTCAGCCACATCGCGGGGAATTGGCCGTACCTGATTCTCCTGATGTGTCCCTTGATGCATGTCTTCGGACACGGGCACGGCCATGGCCATGGCGGTCATGGACGACATGGCGAATCACCCGTAAACCGCAGGGATCAGGAAGGCCCCTGACCATGTCCGACACTCCCGTGCACCTTCACCACAGTGCTTCAGTGCTCAGCGGCGACATGGCGACTGAATACACCTGCCCCATGCACCCGGAAATACGCCAATCCAGCCCCGGCACCTGCCCCAAGTGTGGCATGACGCTGGAGCCTGTGATGCCCGCGCTGGAAGAAGAGGACAATCCAGAACTCAAGGGCTTCACCCGCCGCTTCTGGTGGTCCCTGCCGTTGACGGTGATCGTCACTGTGCTCGCCATGGCGGGGCACGCCCTGTCGCTGTTTCACGGCGTCACGCAAAATCTCGTCGAGTTTTTTCTGGCCACGCCAGTGGTCCTGTGGGCAGGCTGGCCGTTTTTTGTGCGGGGTATGGCCTCTGTTCGCCAGCGTAGCCCGAACATGTGGACCCTGATTGGCCTGGGTACCGCGGCGGCCTATCTCTACAGTGTCGCAGCCACGTTTTGGCCTGAGGGATTTCCCGCCACGTTCATGCAAGAGGGACGCATCGGCGTCTACTTTGAAGCCGCCGCGGTGATCATCTCCCTCACGTTGCTGGGGCAGATGCTGGAGCTCAAGGCTCGCTCGCAGACGTCGGCCGCCATCAAGTCGCTGCTGGGGCTGTCACCCAAAACCGCGCGCCGAATCAATGCCGATGGCCAGGAACAAGACATCCCCCTGAGCCACGTCCATCGGGGTGACCACCTGAGGATCAGGCCCGGCGAGAAGGTCCCGGTCGATGGTACGGTGCTCGAAGGGGAAAGTGCCGTTGACGAGTCGATGCTCACCGGCGAGCCGGTTCCAGTGATCAAACGCGCCGGGGACAACCTGATCGGTGCCACGATCAACACCCACGGCAGCTTGGTGATGACGGCGCAGAAGGTCGGCGCCGAGACTGTCCTGGCACAAATTGTTCAGATGGTCGCCCGGGCCCAGCGCTCGAAAGCACCGATGCAACGCATGGCCGATGTGATCGCTGGTTATTTCGTCATGGGCGTGATTGCCATCGCCGTACTGACCTTTTTCGGCTGGGGGTTGTTGGGGCCCGAACCTGGCTGGGTCTTCGGGCTGATCAATGCCGTCGCCGTGCTGATCATTGCCTGCCCCTGCGCATTGGGGCTCGCAACACCCATGTCGATCATGGTGTCCACCGGCAAGGCTGCCAGCCTGGGCGTGCTTTTCCGGGACGCCAGCGCCATCGAAAACTTATGCAGGATCGACACGCTGATCGTCGACAAGACCGGCACCCTGACCGAAGGGCGCCCAGCTTTTCACAGCGTGAAGGCCACCCAGGGCTTCGACGACCGCCAGGTGCTGCTGTTGGCCGCCAGCCTCGACCAGGGCAGCGAGCATCCCCTGGCCCACGCCATCGTCGATCACGCACGATCCGAGCACCTTGAACTGATCAAGCCTGCTTCATTTGAATCCGCCAGTGGCATCGGTGTCAGTGGCCTGGTGGACGGCAAGCAGGTCCACTTGGGCAATACCGCCCTGATGGACGCCGCCAGTATCAGCGTCAGCCCATTGCAACAACAGGCCGAACAACTACGCGCCCAAGGCATCAGCATTATCTACATGGCGGTCGACGGCGTGCTGGCCGGGCTGCTGGCCGTCTCGGACCCGGTCAAGCCGACCTCCAGGGAAGCGGTCAACCGGCTCAAGGCTCACGACATAAAAATCATCATGGCCACCGGCGACGGCCTCACCACCGCACGCGCCGTGGCCAGGGAGATGGGCATTGAAGAGGTCCATGGCGAAGTCAAACCCGAGGACAAGGAGCGCCTGGTGGCAGACCTGCAACGCGATGGCCGCCAGGTCGCGATGGCGGGTGACGGGATAAACGACGCACCCGCTCTGGCTCGGGCGAACGTAGGCATTGCAATGGGGACAGGCACTGATGTCGCAATGAACAGCGCCCAACTGACCTTGGTAAAAGGCGATTTGATGGGGATCTTGCGGGCCCGCACCCTTTCGGTGGCAACCGTCAGGAACATGCGCCAAAACCTCGGCTTTGCCTTCCTCTATAACTCGATGGGTATTCCGTTGGCAGCAGGCCTGCTGTACCCCCTGACCGGTCACTTGCTCTCGCCCATGATTGCCGCCATCGCCATGAGCGTGAGTTCGGCATCGGTGGTGTTCAATGCCTTGAGGTTGCGTAACACGCCAGCACAATAATCCGGAGCACATAAAAAACAGGCGCCACCAGGCGCCTGACCGTCTCAAAACCAAAGGAGAACAAACGAGACGGTAATCAGCCGCCATTCGGACAGTTATCACCCAGGAGCCTGTATTCCACGGTATTGAGCTTGCCGTTCGAGTCTTCGTAAGTCATGCGCGACGGTCCGACACCACAGCCTTTATTGGCCGGTGTAATGCTCACCACTTTTTTTACATCGAGTTTCATGCCGTATTCGTAATGAACGATTTCGGCGACGGCTTTGCCGTTTGCGGCGGCGTATTGCGCCATGGCTTGTTGATTGTTCTGGATCATCCGGCCATAAACCCGGTCACCTCCTCCTTCCGCCAAGGCAAGGGAAGAAAGGGACAGGATCGAAACGGCGAGCAAGGCATCAAGGGTCTTCATGAGGAACTCCGGCAGTCATTTGTCAGGCAAACCATAACGACTGGTGCCTTTCACGACGCTGGCGGGGACGTTACCGATTGGTCAGGTTCGTGAATAGGTAACCGACCATCAGCCCCCACTCACAAACTGAACACGCAGCCCCATTCCCCGTATAATCGCGCCTTTTCCCAAAGGCACCCCGTCCGTGGCCAACAAACGCTATAGCTGCATCGGTCTGTTCAACCCCAAGTCACCGGAAAACGTCGGTTCGGTCATGCGTGCCGCCGGCTGCTACGGCGTGGCGTCGGTGTTCTACACCGGCAAGCGCTATGAGCGCGCCGCCGACTTCGTCACCGACACCAAGAAAGTCCACTACGACATTCCGCTGATCGGCATCGACGACCTGAAGAAAATCCTGCCCCTGGGCTGTGTGCCGGTGGCCGTGGAACTGGTGGAAGGCGCTCGTCCCTTGCCCGAATACACGCACCCGGACCGGGCGTTGTACATCTTCGGCCCTGAGGACGGCTCGCTGGATAAAGACATTCGCGATTGGTGCGAAGACGTGGTGTACATCCCCACTACCGGCTGCATGAACCTGGCCGCCACGGTCAACGTCGTGCTGTACGACCGCATGGCCAAAGGCAACAACACCCGTTCGGGCCCGCAATTCCGCTGATCGGTGTGCAATTGGATTGAACAAGGGAATCGCTCGGGCAGTCAGTTTTATACCGATCCCCACACTGGAGACAGATCATGAGCGATAACAACCCGTTCGAGCCGATTGAGACCACCCCTTTCCAATCTCATCCGCCGCAGAACGTGCACGGCTGGGAACGCATTGGCTCACTGGCCGGCGGCGTGCTGATGATGGGCAAAGGCTTGCGCCGTGGCGGAGTGATCGGCTTGGCCCAACTGGCGATCGGCGGCATGGCGCTGGCGCGGGGCATCACCGGGCATTGCTCGGCCAAAAGCCTGCTGGAAAAGAACCGTCAGAATCTGCACAGCGCCCGCGCCCGCATCGAGCAGGCCGGTGATGAGCTGAGCCGCTTGAAGGCCAATGCCGAGGCGGCGACGGGTACGGCTACGGTGACGGGGAATGATTCGTTGGATTCGCCGTCACCAAAAGCTGGATTCTAAGTTTTTGCGGTGAAATTGATCGCCTCATCGCGGGCAAGCCTTGCTCCCACATTGGATTTTGTATGACTCAATCCTGTGGGAGCAAGGCTTGCCCGCGATAGCGGTGTCACTGAAGTAACCTGGTATCCAGCACAGTAGAGCTCCCCTCCAGGATGCTTTCACTGAGCTGCACAAACTCCTGGGTGTCGACCGTTTCCAGGCGCATAGCCCCCTGTAACACATCATCCAGCGAACGCTTGTTACGGGTTTTCAAGCGGATCTCGCGATCCAGTTCCTGCAGCAGCAATACTGCCTTGGCCACCACAGCCGGGCCGACCTGCTCACCGCGCAAGGTGGTGACGCCCTTGCTGTCCCGCGCGAGCCGGTCATTCAGGGCCTGGTAGCGGTCATCACTCATGCCACCGGCACGACGCAGCAGTTCGATGGCGTAGTACTCGGTCAGACCTTCGCTGATCCAATCGCTGCGATCATGATCATGAACACGCGCCAGCGCCTGCACCAACTCGCGCAACAACGCGCTGCTGCCCCGTTCGCTGACCAGCGGCGGGCGACTGTGCAGATAAATCGAGTCATGGCCGGCCTGGGCGCCACGCCACAATGGGTCGCTTGCACCAACAATCAGCAGCTTGGCGGGATGACGCGGCACCAGCGCCTGCACCTGCGGCCAGACGAACGTCAACAACGTCAGCACGTCCATCCGGCGCATGCCCTGGCCTCGGGGCGAGGCCACCGTGACTTCGGTTTCTCCCAGGCGTGTGCGGCGGCTGCCCAGTTTGCCAGCGAGCATCCAGCCAGTGGGACGGTCGAAGAGCCGCGAGGGGTTGTCGATGCGAAAACGTTGCTTGCCGATGCGCGGCCAGGGGGTTTCGATGCTTTTCCAGCCGTCGGGCAATTCAACCTCCAGGCGGGCAACCAGTTCGACACCGTCCTGCTGATCGAGCTTGGCCGACGGCACCAGGTCATCGCCGCGCAGCAAGGCCCATGCCGGGGTCATGCGGGTTTCGAAGGTGCCTGTCTTGCGGGCATGACTGATGCGCACGCGGTAGCTCAGGCTGGACTTGTCGGCGGTCGGGCGCCAGACACCTCGCGCTTGCTTACCCGGCGAAAACTGCCATTGACCATCAGCCTTGAAGTCGCTGTAGCGGCTGCCATCGCCGAGGTCAAAATCGAGGCTGCGCACCGCCGAACCCCGTGCCAGGGTCAGGCGCACCTCAGCCTGGTCGCTCTGCGGCAACAGATGCACGTGATAATCCAGATCGACTTTCTGCGCCGCCCACAGTGGCCCGCACACCGCCAGCAGCCCTGCCGCCAGCATCCGTTTCAGTCCTGCAGCCATGGGCTCCCCCAGGTGATGCGACACCAGCGGATCAGCCGGCGCGAAAAATCAGATGATCTTCCCAATCGTCTTCGGGCACGCTGCCCTCGGCCAACATACGCCCAGACTGAGAAATGCGTTCGTGGTGCACGGCATCGCGGTCGCCGCAGACCAGGTGGTGCCACAACGGCAAGTCCTTGCCCTCGCTGACCAGCCGATAACCGCAGGTCGGCGGCAGCCATTTGAACTCATCGGCTTTGCCCGGCGTGAGCTGGATGCAGTCGGGAACAAAGTCGCGGCGGTTGGGATAGTCGGTGCACTGGCAGGTTTTCAGGTCCAGCAGTTTGCAGGCGATGCGCGTGTAGTAGACGCTGTTGTCGTCTTCGTCTTCGAGTTTTTGCAGGCAGCACAGGCCACAGCCATCGCACAGCGATTCCCACTCCTGCGAGTCGAGCTGATCGAGGGTTTTGCGTATCCAGAACGGTTCGACTTTGGCGGCCATGGCTCAAGCATCAACATCAGGTGGTGAAAAGGCCGACAGTCTAGTGCCGGGACCGCTCCAGGCCAAGCATTGGCGACTGTCGGTAGGGAGGAGCTTGTCAGGCCGCGCGTCGGGAAGTAGGTTGCGTCATCCACCTCCCGAACCCAGTCAGGTAAGTCCATGAGCGCTAATTCTCGCATTGCCGATTACGCTATTCATCCTCAGTTCATCGAGCGTTGGTCGCCCCGAGCCTTTACCGGTGAGAGCATTGCCGAGGAGACCCTGCTGGGCTTCTTCGAAGCCGCTCGTTGGGCGCCGTCGGCGTACAACTCGCAGCCGTGGCGCTTTCTCTATGCGCGCCGCGACACGCCAAACTGGGAGCGTTTTTTGGGCCTGCTCAATGAATTCAACCGCGGCTGGGCTCAACATGCCTCGGCGCTGGTGATTATCGCCTCGAAAACCACCTTCGCGGTACCCGGCGCCACCGAAGAAACCCCGGCGCTGTGCCACACCTTCGATACGGGCGCGGCCTGGGGCCACCTCGCGCTGCAAGCCAGCCTCAGCGGCTGGCACACCCATGGCATGGCCGGTTTCGACCAGGAACTGACCCGCAAGGAACTGAAGATCCCGCAAGGCTATGCACTGCACGCCGCCGTGGCAATCGGCAAGCTGGGGGACAAATCGACCCTGGCCGATTACCTCCAGGCCCGCGAAACCCCAAGCCCGCGCCGACCGTTGAGTGAACTGGTGGCGGAAGGCGACTTCACCCTCTAAAAACTGTGGGAGATTCTATGTTGCAGGGGAACCCTGCAACCCTGAATTTGGTTGGTATTCGCTCTGATTTTTCATCAGGGCGAATGCTACCCGACACAACTTGCGAGCGAGGATAACCAAGGCCTGAGTTCTGGCCAGGCCTCGTGCCAAGAAGGCCTCATAGTAAGGTTTCCAGGCAGGAGACCGACAGGCCGCCATCGCGGCGTTGTGCGCCAAGCGTCGTAGCTCCCCGTCCCCTTTTTTGCTCAAGTGACGAGGACTGTGCTTCTTCCCTGAATCTTTTGGACGCAAATCCATCCCCAAGAAAGCAATGAATGCATCGCCACTGACGAAGTGACCGCGCATGAATGCGGTCGCCAAGCCAATGGCCGTCAGTTCACCAATCCCTTCAATGGCTTTGCAGCGGTTGATGTTTTCAGTGATCCCTGCCGCTTGGCTGGCCTCACGCATTAGTTTCTGAATGGCCTGATCGGACTCTTTGAAGACCTCCAACTGCCGGGCCAAGATGTCCTTCAGACGCGGTTCGTTCGAAAAGCTCAGCACGATGCTGACGCGGGCCTTGATGAGTGCCGCACGTTTTCTAAGCAGGCTTTTTAACACTTTGTAGGCTTCTGGAGGTGGGCTCCAGATACGCAGCCTTGCTTGTTCGTTCGTTAGATAACGAGCCAGCAAACGCGCATCACAAGGATCAGTTTTAGCCCGCAGACCAATACTTTCACGGTAATGAGCCACCCGATAAGGATCCACAACGTAAACATGAAACCCCATTCCATGGGCCAGCTCAGCTGTGTCCAGGTGATAAAAACTGGTGGCTTCCAGCGCAATCGAGCTTTGGGCTGGTAGTGTTTTGAGCCACCGGCCAAGAGCTTCTCGATTGTTGTCGATGGCTTGAGTGATTTTCAGGTCTTCGCGGTAAACGACGATTTCGGCCTTCGCTACATCGATACCAATAACCGTTGGTGAGTTAAGGATTGTCATGACGAATCCTCGGAGCTAGGGTTTAGGTGCTTGTCGGGGTCTACCTTTGCGCTGGCTTGCCTCTATCGTCGGTTTTACCGATGAATTCCTTATCGGCGCTTTAGGTAGAAAGGGCGGAACGAGAAGTCTCCCACGGTCCGTACTGGCTAGAGTCGGAATCGAGCTTTTAGTCCCGCCCACCCCTTCAAGTCTAAACATACAAGCGAGCTTGCTCGCGATGGCGCCGGGTCAGCCAGCATTGAAGTCAGCTGACCCACCGCTATCGCGAGCAAGCCCGCTCCCACACTCATTTGATCGGGGTGGCTTCAGTAGCCCCGGGTGAAATCCACTTCCCCGCGCAGCGCTTCGCCGGCCTGATAGGCCCGCAGGTTTTCCAGGAACAACTGCACCATCATCGTCGGTGAGGTGGGCGCCGAGCTATGGCCGGTCAACAGCAGGCCCCAGGCGGTCCAGAATGGGTGACGCTGCGGCAGCGGCTCTTGCCTGCAAACGTCGATCACTGCGCCGGCCAGGTGCCCTTCTTTCAAGGCTTGCACCAGGTCCGCATCCACCACCGCAACGCCGCGTCCGACATTGATGAACAGTCCGGTTGGCTTGAATTGCTTGAACAGCGCCGCGTCGTACACGTCATGGGTGTTAGGCGTGTTTGGCAGCAGGTTGATCACGTAATCCACCTCACCTACCAACCGCGGCAAATCCTCCAGCGCCCCGACCTCAATGAAAGGCGCCAGCTCCCGGGCTTCGCTGGCAATGCCATACAACTGCACGCCAAACGGCACCAGGAACTGCGCCACACGCTGACCGATATCACCGGTGCCGACGATCAGTACCTTGCGCCCGGCCAAACCTTGCCCCTGGCGGTTGTCCCACTTGCGCTCGACCTGGCTGACCAGCCGCGCCAGCACCTCGCGCTCATGGCCGAGCATGTAAGTCAGCACGTACTCGGCCATCACCTGGCCGAAAATGCCCACCGCACGGGTCAGGCGGTAATTGCGCGTCAAGCCCTCGGCCAGCAGCGGCGTGATGCCCGCCCAGGTCGATTGCAGCCAGAGCGGACGATGACCTTGACGCAACAGGGTGCCCAGCAGATCGGGCTGACCCAGCCAGACCGGGCAATCGGCGGCCAGTCGCGACAGTTCGGCAGAGTCGCCACTGGTCAGGACTTCGAGATCGGGTGCAGCTTGACGCAGAAGCTGGGCATACACCGCGTGGTCGTGTTCGGCAATCAGAACGCGCATGAATCAACCTTTCAAAAACAATGCAGACAACCGCCGACAGAGTGTCGCTCTATCCAGGCGGTCATCGCCAATAAACCATTCCAGTGTTTCAAGAGCCCCCAGGACGGGTGCCCAGGAGAGCATCAGACCGGGTCGTTGCGTCGCAGCAACTCTTCGGGCAAATGCTCGATGTATTCGTCCTCGGCCGGTGGCATCTGCAGGTGATACCCCTGGGTGTCGAGGTTTTCCAGCACTTTGCCGATGTCTTCCCGGGACAGCTCCCGCTCGGGGCTCAGCACCAGGTCAAAGGCATGGATCGCCTTGCCAAAGGCAGCCATCAGAGGTTCCGGCACACGCTTCAAGGCATCGCTCTTGAGCACATACAGGTACATCTCGTTTTTCTTCGAGCTTCGGTAGATGGAGCAGATACGTTTCAAGGCTGTTCTCCGGCGGTGGCCAGGCTGTCGAGCAGCGCCTGGCCCATCAATTCGCGGCGCCAGCCACGCAGCGAATCGGGTAATTGGTAAGGGCCCTCGGGAAAGCCGCTCTTGAGCAGCGCTTCGAGGGTTTTCTTGCGCAGCATCAGCTCCGGGGCAATCCCCAGGCGCTCGGCTTCAGCCTGGCCCAGCGCCCGCAGGCGCTTGACCAGCGCCGAGGCCTCGATGGGCAACGGCTCAGCCACCGCCGGCGGCCATTGCTCGGGCGACACGCTGGCGGCGCGCTGAATCAGCTCCAACAGAAACTCGCCATCCTGGCGTACGGTACGCGGGTGCATATCTTCGATTTTCGCCAGCGCGCCGAGATTATCCGGCTGCGTGCGAGCCAGGGGCCATAACGAATGCTCGCGGATGATACGGTTGCGCGGCACGTCACGGGCACGCGCCTCCCGCTCGCGCCAGGCACACAGTTCGCGCAGCACGGCCAGTTGGGCACGGGAAAGTTTCCAGGCCAACTTGGCCTCACGGTACACCTCATAGGGGTCGACTTCGCGACGCAGGTTGGCCACCAGTTCGGCGCCGTCCTCCAGTACCCAGGCGTATCTTTCGTTGGAAAGCTTCGGACGCAGTTGTACGAAAACCTCCGCCAGATGCACCGCATCTTCAGCCGCGTAGCTGATCTGCGTCTCGGACAGCGGCCGTTGCAACCAGTCGGAGCGAGTCTCGCCCTTGGGCAATTCGATGCCGAGCACTTCCTGCACCAGTCGCGAGTAACCCATGGAGAAACCCAGGTTCAGGTAAGCGGCGGCCAGTTGAGTGTCGAACAGGGGCGCGGGCAGGCTGCCAGTTAAACGCAGCAGCACTTCAAGGTCTTCGCTGCAGGCGTGCAGCACCTTGAGCACTGTCGGGTTTTCCAGCAGTGCGGCCAGGGGCTGCCAGTTGTCGATGGTCAAGGGGTCAATCAGGTAGGCACGCTTGCCATCACCGATCTGCAGCAAACCGGCAATCGGGTAAAAGGTGTCGACCCGCATGAATTCGGTGTCGAGGGCGACGAATGGCAACTGCTGCCATTCGGCGCAAAACTGACCGAGGCTATCGTTGTCGCGAATCCAGTGAATATCGATGGCCACACGGCTCTCCCTTGAAGAATGGCGCGCAGTATATATCGCCGCCGGCCATTGCGAGCATCCATAGAGCGGGAGCCTGAGAGAAATCGCCTGCGAAAACGCAAGAATAGTCCTACATCAGGACTTAACCGGTCTTACGCAGTACGTAAACCCGCGTCAGCGCAAAACCGGGCACGAAATCCTGATACCACAGCACCGCAAAACCGGTCTGACGGAACTCGGCTTCAACATCAGCCTTGCCGGCCAGGCTGTGTTGTGACGAATGGCCGATTTTAAAGCGCCCTTCGATCTGGACCGAGACGATCACCGTATCGCGACTGACCCGGTGAAATTCGCGCAGCAGCGCCAACCGATGCTCGCTGGCGCAGATGTGCCGAAACAGTTGCAGACAAAAAATACAATCCACCGCGTTGGCCGAGAGCCCGATGGTGAACGCCGAACTCGGAAAGGTCTTGACCCGCTTGAGCAACGCACCGCCATGGTGGGTGAGTGCATGCTCAAGCATATCCGGCGATGGGTCCGCCGCCAGGATTACCCGGTTGGCATGCTCGGCCAGCACCGGCCAGAATCGCCCTGCGCCACATGCCACATCCAGCACCAGCCCAGGCTCGCCGGCCACTTTCAGGGCGTTGCGCACCATTTGTTCGTCACGCCAGAACGAGAGACGCAGCCGTCTGGGCGCCGGCTGGCGGCAGACCTGCGCATGCTCCTGATCGTGATGCCTGGCGAACTCAAGTTCGACTTTGGATGGGGGTGGCCCGGACATTCGAACAGCTCTTGAAAGAATGGTTGGCTGGCAGGTTAAACAACCCTGCGTGAAAAAAAGGTGTAGGTGATCATTCCCGGGCCAACACACCGTCGATTACCGCACTGCGACAACTGGCGAACAGGTCCAGGTCCTGGTTGTAGACCTTGCTGTTGACTTCCAGCAACCCAAGCATCGAATGAAACAGATTGTCCTGGCTCAGGGGTTTGTCTCGACTCATCTGCAGGCAATGGGTATCGACCGAGAAAGACTTCTGATAGCTGTCGGAAAACCAGGCCAGCATCGCCACGTGTTTCTGTTGCTCCGGGGCAAGCATGTAGGGCGTGCCATGGAGGAACAGGTTGTATTCGCCCAAGGATTCGCCGTGGTCCGACAGGTACAACATGGCCGTGTCGACTTTGTCCTGATTGGCCCGCAGTAAGTCGATCAAGGTCGACAACACATGATCGGTATACACCAGCGTGTTGTCGTAGCCATTGACGATGCTCTCGCGGCTGCAATTGTTCAGCGCGTTGCTTTCGCACACCGGGGTGAAATGCTCGTACTCCTTGGGATAGCGCTTGAAATATTCCGGCCCGTGGCTGCCCATCTGATGCAGCACCAGCACTGTGTCTTTGTCGAGCGTGTCGATGAAATGCTGCAGCCCCTGGAGCAGGATCTCGTCGCGGCACTCACTGTTGGCGCACAGGGTCGGATCCTTGAGATTGCTGACATCCTGCAGAGTGACGCGGTCGCAGGTGCCTTTGCAGCCAGACTGGTTGTCACGCCAGATCACCTCCAGCCCAGCGCGCTTGAGCACATCGAGCAGGCCTTCTTCATTCTTGGCCTTGCTGGCGTCGTAATTCTTGCGCCCCATGTTGGAAAACATGCACGGCACCGACACGGCGGTTTCGGTGCCGCAGGAATACACATCGGTAAAGGCGATCAGGCCGGCCTCTTTGTCCAGGGCCGGCGTGGTATCGCGGTTATAACCGAGGATGCCAAAGTTCTCGGCACGAGCGCTCTCCCCTACCACCAGTACGGTCAAGGATTTGCGGGCATGGGTTTGCCAGGCGGGGTTGCGAATCGCATCCTCGCCCAACGGGATGAACGGCTGCTTGGCGGACGCGACCTGCTCGCGCAAGTACCCGATCGAAGCACCGATGTAGTTACTCGGTACGACCATCAAGTGCAGTTCGTGGTGGTTGCGAAACAACGAAGACAGCCCCTGGTAATTGGCCAGGGCAACCACGCCAATTACCGCAGCCGAGACCACGCCGACAATGAACTTACTCAACAACTCTCTGGGCCAACGGCGATAGTTGATCGGGGTCTTTAACAATAACCAGGACGGCAATACTCCTAATAGCCCGAGGTAGGCAAATAACTTCAGCGACAATAGATCACGGACTTCCGTGGCATTGGTTTCAGCGAAGTTGCGCAACATGCCGGCGTCGACCAGCACGCCATATTGGGCCATGAAATACGCCACCCCGGCGCTGATCAAAAACAGCAGCACCAACAAGGGCTTGAGCACCGCACGGAACGCCAGCAGCGTCAGCACCAGGTTGAACGCAGCGAAAATCATCACACCAAACGCCACGCACAACAGCATGCCCCGACCGCCAGCCGCCGTGATCGTCAGCAGGTGTTGCCAGAGAATGACGTTGAAACCCACTAATAAAAAAGCACTGGCGACCAGCGTCACCCACTCCGGGCGCACGGCTTTAATAGTCAGCATGATGGTTGGCGGCTTCCTGAAAGTTGCTCTTTGAAAAAGAAGTGCCGAAGAAAACGTGAACAATTCGTTTCCTACGGCAACACAAACTTTAGGCAGCCCACCATCAATTTTTCGTGAAAAAGTTGCTACTAAATAATTTTTTAAGTTCCGGATTTAAGCGATCGTCAGGCCTGATGCAAATACCAACGCCAGTCCTGCTCACCTACCTCGCCCATGAACTGACGGTATTCGGCACGCTTGACTGCCAGGTAAACGCCAAGGAACTCGTCACCCAAGGTTTGCCGCGCCCAGGTCGAGGCTTCAAGGGCGCGCAAGGTGGTGAGCCAATCGGTGGGCAACAGCTCCGTAGCCTGGGCGTAGCCGTTACCTTCGACCGGCGCTCCGGGGTCGCACTGTTCCCGGATGCCATGATGGATGCCAGCCAGTATCGCAGCGGCGGCCAGGTACGGGTTGGCATCAGCACCGCAAATGCGGTGCTCGATGTGGCGCGAGAAGGCCGGGCCACCCGGAACTCTCAGGCTCACGGTGCGGTTGTCCACCCCCCAGGTCGCTGCCAGCGGCGCGTAGCTGTTGCTTTGGAAGCGGCGGTAGGAATTGGCGTTGGGACAGAACATCAACAGCGAATCGAGCAAAGTGTCGAGCATCCCACCCACCGCGTGGCGCAGCAACGGCGTACCGTCAGCCGCATCGCTGGCAAACAGATTGTGGCCATCGCGATCCGCCAGGCTGACGTGCATGTGCATGCCGGAGCCCGCCAGATCATCGAACGGCTTGGCCATGAAGCACGCAAGCATGCCGTGCTTATGCGCGACGCCCTTGACCAGCCGCTTGTAGCGCACCGCTTCATCCATGGCCTGCAGGGCATCGGTACGGTGTTCAAGGGTGATCTCCACCTGCCCCGGTGCGTATTCGGAAATCGCTGTCCGGGCCGGAATACCCTGCAACTTGCACGCAGCATAAAGGTCCGCCAGGAAGGGCTCGATCTGCTCCAGTTCGCGCAAACCGTAGACCTGGGTGGCGCGTGGCCGGCCACCATCTGCATCCCGCGCCGGTTGCGGCCGGCCCTGGCTGTCGCGTTGTGCATCCAACAGATAAAACTCCAGCTCCGCCGCCATCACCGGGTAATAGCCGTCCGCCTGCAAGGCTTCAATCACCCGGCTAAGCACATACCGCGGATCGGCGATGGTCGCCGGCATGCCCTCTTGAGGGTGCATGCTGACCTGTACCGCAGCTGTGGGAATCAGCCGCCACGGCATGCGCTGCAAACTGCCACTGATGGGATAAGCCCGGCAATCGATGTCACCGACCTCCCAGACCAATCCGGAGTTTTCCACATCATCGCCATTGAGGGTCAGCCCCAGAATCGTACTGGGCAATGGTCGACCGCTTTCGAACACCGCCAGCAACTCATCCCGGTGCAACAACTTGCCCCGGGGCACGCCGTTGTTGTCGAGAATAAACAGTTCGAACAGCTCGATATCCGGGTGTTGCGCCAGGAACGCCAGGGCTTGTTGCACGGGGGCGAAAGAAAGATTGGAAAGACTCATGGGAAGGCTCGTATTGACGTGTCGGACGGGCGATGAGGCGCCGTCAGTCCGTGTTCGCCATCAGCGAACACTGTTGATGATCAACAGCAGATACGAGCATCCGGAGGACGCGCATGGCGACAATGCCAGAGCGCCCAAAAAGCCAGTTCAGAGGGCAGCGCACACAGCGAGGAGGCAACGGCAGGCGTGGATCGGCCGACCGGGCCGGGCACGGCGGATGACGAGTATTGGAATGCCGCAGGCCAATCGTCCATAAACGCATCACAGGAAATACATCCTGAAAGCGTCCCACGGCACCATGGGTCGTTAAACACTGATTTGATGGAGCTTGGATCAAGCCAGGCTAAACAATGCCCGACAAGTCAAGCGTTAGTCGGCTCCGTCGTGTTCACAACATTATCTGTCCCACTCCCGACCGTGAAACAGCCTCAACGGCATTCTCTTGGGACGATCGTTCCGCTAGGATCATCAGTCTGATTGCGCAAGATCCGCGCAAGGAGCACAGCGAGACAGAACGGATGCTGAACAGTAACGCCCTCAGAAAACTCGATATGCAAGACCTCATGGTGTTTAGCGCCGTGTACGAGCAAAGCAGTGTCACCGATGTCTCCGAGGCATTGTGTGTCAGCCAGTCGACGGTCAGTTACTGCCTCAAGAAACTGCGGAGCTGTTTCGAGGACGAGCTGTTTATCAACACTCGTACGGGCATGCGCCCTACCTATAAAGCCGAGGGCATGTACGATCATGTGCGCGCCATTTTGCAAAGCATCAACCGGTGTCATGCCGGCGCGCCGACGTTCGATCCGTCCCGCCAAGCCGTCACCTTCAACATTTGCGCTCCGGAATACTTCGAACACCTGATCCTCCCGCAGCTGCTGCAGCGCTTCGACCACGCCGACCTGCCCGTGACGGTGAACGTGCACAGGCTTGAGGCTGACATACCTGGCGAAGAACTGCGCGACGGCAGCCTGGACCTGGTGATTGGCTTCGGGCCGAGCGTGCACAGCCCCCATGCCAGTTTCAAATCCCGGCAGTTGCTGGAGGAGGACCTGGTTTGTGTCGTGGACAAACGGGCGACGCCGCTGGACGCGCAACTGAGCCTTCAGGCTTTCCTGGGGCGCCGGCACGTTTTCCCGACACCCTGGAACTCGCCCACCAACAGGGTGGATGCTTGGCTGTCACAGCAGGCCCATCAACGCCAGCTTGCCGCTCGCGCCAACAGCTACAGCGCGGCACTGAAGATGATCACCGGCACCGACTTCATCCTGACCCTGCCCCGCCGTATCCAGAAGTTGCTGGCCAACGAGGCGATCTTCAATCACCACGAAGTGCCCAAGGGGCTGCCGGGGTTTACCCTGGACATGTGCTGGAGCATGGCTGCTGATCAGGACAGCGCCAATACCTGGCTGCGCGAACAGATCATCAAGGCTTGCGCCACACGTGAAGCCTGATCGTCATTGACCGATCAAAGCCTTGGCATACGACTCTCGGTCGATGTCGAGGATCTCCACGCACAGTTGCACGCTGACCTCAGTCGGCCATGGCCCCAACTCCTGGATCACCGCCAGCAGACTAGCGGACAGTTGTTTCTTGATTTCCGGCGAACGGCCGCTCAGTAAGGCCAGCTTCACGTGTACGAAACCCCGCTCGACCAGACTCGTACCCACCCGGAAAGTCTCATGCTTCACGGCCCGGCTTTTGATATCCAATTCGGCGGCGAATTGACCGGAAGCCACTAGCGCATTGTTCAGGCGCAGCAGGGCTACCTCGGCGTTCAGGTCAGGCAGGTTGGCGGTGTACTCCATGTGCAGGTGAGGCATGTGTTCGACTCCAATTCGAAAATATGACTAGATGGTTCAGCCGTCGCAACCATACCTCGACTGGCTGCTTTCAGGCAGTTTTGTTTCGCGCTTCAAGCCTTGGGCAGCTTGCCTTGGTGTGCGCACGGTTCAACGTCACTGCGAGCAAACCTTAGTGTCAGGCCATGGCAAGAGGTCGTTTGAACGAAGCGCTGCAATTATTGGCAATAACTCATAACCATTGGAAACGTATTTGCGATAGCGAAAAAAATCAGCTTGGCTAGGCTTTGAAGCGACATGTGCACTACATGTCTTGAATGACTCAATCGCATGGAGCGAACCGATGTATTTTGAAATATACAGGCAGACCCGAGGCACCCAAAGCACCGGAAAAGGCCAATGGCGTTGGCGCTTGAGAGCCGGCAACCACGAAACGATCGCCAGCGGCGAATCCTATGTGAACAAGGCTGACTGCCTTCACGTCATCGGGCTGATCAAAAGTGTTCAGGGCGAGACGCTGGTGAAGGAAATCTAGACGGCGTCCCGCTGCGTCGACCCGCGAGCTGCTCCGGGGTGGGCAGCTTTCTGCGGCCTCAACCTGAGCCCACCAGACGGATATCATGCAGACAAAAAACGAGAGGCCGGTCAATGATTCAATCCACTCACAACCGCGACTGGCTGGTGCGGGCGCCTGAATCGAGAAAACTGGAACGCATCGAAGCCTATTTCAGGGGGCATGGCTACACCACCCACAGGCATGACACCTACGCCATCGGGATCACGCTTGCCGGTGTCCAGAGCTTCAATTACCGACACACCAAGCGCCATAGCCAACCCGGTGGAACCATCGTCCTGCACCCGGATGAAGTTCACGATGGTGAGGCGGGGACGAGTGATGGCTTTCGTTACCGGATGTTCTACATCGAACCATCAATCATCCAGCAAGTGCTGGGCGGCAGACCATTGCCCTTTATCGAAGGAGGGTTATCGAGCGATCCTCGCCTCAATATCGCTACCCGCAGGTTATTGAACAGCATGGATCATCAGCTCGATCCCCTGGAGGAAGAGGACGCCATCTACGACGTGGCTCAGGCACTGGACAGCGCGGCGGGTAACCGGCGCGGGCGGCGACTGCTTGACTATCCGGCGGCGGAACGTGCACGACTGTACATCCATGATGCCCTTGGCCAGAGCATTACCCTGGATGATTTGGTCCAGGCAAGCGGTCGGGACCGATGGAGCCTGTCCAGGGACTTTCGTGCGTTATACGGCACCAGCCCCTATCGCTATATCATCCAACGTCGATTGAATGAAGTCCGTCGCTTGGTATTACACGGCATGCCGTTGAGCGATGCCGCCCTGGCCAGTGGCTTTTTCGATCAGAGCCACATGACCCGGTTGCATACCCAGGCGTTCGGCATCTCACCGGCACGCTGGCTGAAAATGCTCAGTTGAAGACTGAGCGTGGCAAAAGCTGCACGATCATGCAATACCGCCTCCGACCAGGACAGTAAGGTGGCGCTTCCCCCCCTCACGATACGAGCATGCATCGATGACCACTCAATACTCGCCCATCAACTTCGCTCAAAAGTACGCACTGTTCCAGGAACAATGGACGCCAAAAGTCGTGGCCGAAATGAACGACTACCAATTCAAGATTGCCCGGCTCGAAGGCGATTTCGTCTGGCACAGCCATGCCGACACCGATGAAACGTTTATCGTGCTCGAAGGTGAGCTGCGGATCGACTTTCGCGACGGCGCGGTGATGATTGGCCCAGGCGAGATGTACGTCGTCAAGAAAGGCGTCGAGCACAAGCCCTGCGCCGCCCGAGAAGTGAAGCTGCTGTTGATCGAGCCACGTGGCGTCATCAACACCGGAGATGAAACCAATGAGCGAACGGCGGTCAATGATGTCTGGATCTGAGAGGCCAGCAGGACAGAGCTTCCCGCTGTCAGGGCCCGCTGACGGTCGCTGATAAACGCCGCCGCGGGCTCGATGGTGACCACGCTAGCCGCTGGCTCAGACCCGGAAGCGGCCAGTCAGCTCTGCCAGGCTCTGCGAGAGATTGGAAAGCTGCTGGCTGGCATGCATGCTCTGGGCAGAGTTCTCCGCCGCTTCGTTGGACAGGTCGCGAATGTCCGAGATGTTGCGGGCTATCTCCTCGGTGACGCTACTCTGCTCTTCGCATGCGTTGGCGATCTGTGCGGCCATATCGTTAATCCGTTGTATCGACCCGCCGGTGCCACTGAGCACCTGATCCACACTCGCGGCGCGCTCGACGCTGTCGCGGGCCTTGGTGCTACCAACGTGCATGGCTTGTACAGCCTTGGCGACACCGGATTGCAGGCGCTCAATACGCACCTGGATGTCCTTGGTCGAATCCTGGGTACGCGCCGCGAGCGCCCTGACTTCGTCGGCCACGACAGCAAAACCGCGACCCTGCTCGCCAGCCCGCGCCGCCTCGATGGCAGCGTTCAGTGCGAGCAGGTTGGTTTGCTCGGCAATGCCGCGAATCACCTCAAGTACCGCGCCAATGCTGGAGGTCTCCTGGGCCAATGCTTCGATGGTTCCCGAGGCGCTTTCCACCTCTTGGGCCAATTGGCGGATCGATTCGATGGTGCTGCTGACAACCTCGGCACCATCGCGGGACTGACTGCTAGCTTGCTGCGCGGCGTCCGAAGCACTTAGCGCGTTATGCGCCACCTCGTGCACGGCAGCACTCATCTGGGTCGCGGCGGTGCTGACTTGATCAAGAGCCGCATGTTCGCTGCTGATCAGTTTGTCATTGGTCGCGGCCATACTGGCCATGGCGCGCGCTGCGGAATCGACCTCCCCGGTAACCCGGCCCACCTCGGCAATCAGTGGCTGCAATTTGTCGAGGAAGCGGTTGAAGGCACTGCCAAGCTGGCCCAATTCGTCAGCCGAACGCACCTCGAGGCGCCCCTTCAAATCGCCACCGCCTTCGGCAATTTGTTCGACGCGGCTAAGCAATCGACGCATAGGGCTCAATACGACAAGCGGCAGGGCAACAACGACCAGGATACAGCCGAGCAACCCGACCAGCAGAATTGCGCCCTGATGCATCCCCACTTCCTCGCCATTTTCGATCGCCGCATCCCCTTCGCGATGCGACGCCTGGTCTTCCAGTTCGCCAAGCTTGTCGATCGAATCGCGCATCGCCTCGAACAGGCGCTCACTGTCACCAAAACTCAGCGTACTGGCTGCCTCTGGATTGCCCACGGACAGCTCCAGGACCTGCCGCGAAACCTGCGTCCACTTTGCAAAGGCGTCATTGAACTGAGCAACCAACGCCTGCGCTTCGGCACCCGGCTGCATCGCAGCATATTTCTGCACGCGGTCATAAGCTTGCTTAGCATTCTCCCCATGACTGGCGCTGAGTGCTTTCAGATGTTCGCCGGCATGACCATCAAGCAGGCTTCGCTCGGCTACAAAGGCCTGGTAGAGATCGCGATCAGCATTGAGCAGCAGGCTGATGGCCGGCAAATAACGCTTGGTCAGTTGCGTGCTGGACTCAGTCACCTGGTCAATGCCACGCATACCCGACCAACCCATCAGCACCAGCAACAGCGCCAGGAAAGCAATTGGCAGGGTGATTTTCCAGCGGAAGCCTAGATCGGCAAAGAACCGCAGCATGGGGTGTCACTCCTTTATCGGGGGCATGTCTTAGCTATCGGCTGAGGAGCCATCTGCTAAAGAGACATTAGCTCAATTGTCACGAACCAGTGATTTGCTACTGGGGATCAAACAATGAAATTCTGGTGGCGAGCCCCGCGTCCCACGCTTTCGAGGCCTTGACTCGGCACCAGGCGTCCAACCATGTCTATCGCCCATGACTCCTCAACCGGAAGCGCTCCAATCTCCGAACATTAAATCCCGCATCAGCAGACACCATCACATTTGAAGAGTGCAAGAAGGTCTAATTGGCGTCATTCTTGGAAAACTGTATTTACGCAAACTTCGAAAAGCTTAATATTTCCAAGCCTCGTTCATCATGCCCTGTACTCACTCGTTATTAGTTTCCCAAGCTGATAACAAGGGCTCGACGCCCTTTCACCCGCTCCAACGCAGAGAAACTCAAAAATTAATTTTCTCGCTCTTGAAGACTTCGATCACCGGTCAGCTCTTGGCAGGATGTGCTCAGCAACTATTCAACCAGTCTGCTTAGACCCACATTGGCAAAAAGCGCTGCTACCTCACTAACCCGGCGAATGCTCTCTGTTCTATCGCCTTCTGAAAAGCCGAGGTCGGCATTAAGCCCTTTGCGAACATTGTCTCCGAAGTGTGTAGCACGCGTAACCAGACCTCAGCAGATGAGCCTCCAAGGCCATTGCCAAACTCGACTTCCCGAAAGCCGAGAGGCCCGTCAACTAAAGTACAGCGCCATGGTGCCCCATGTAATGGACGAACTCAGCCTGGGTCATAGGATGGCTGACAGACGTCAAATTATGGTTATTGGCTGGCGAAGTCATAAAAATAGTCTAGCGTCTCACAAAGTTAGTTCGTCTACGCCGAGCATTCTACTTGGCATCGTTTTATTGTGCCCAGTCTAGAGCGTTACCGTTATGACCGGATCATGAGGCATCACCGCCAACTTCTGCCAAGTACCTAGATAGATATTTACTCGGAAAGGAATGGTGCTCCAGGCCCTTCAAGCCACAAATGATTTGCGCACGGCTTTTTTCAAGAAAAACCGTTGATGCCTGGCGCTTATCGATACCGACCCCGACCGCCCGAAGCGACCGCTGGCTGCGCCGCATGGAGTTCGGATCATTTTCAAGGTAATACGATAAAAAGCTGCGTTTTATCGAGTTTAAATGAGGTAGCAGAAATTGCTCTGGCTTGCCCTGTTGATCTGCCGAAAGTATTTTTACAATCCGATTTAGCACTCTCATAGCCTGAAGCTCATAGCTGGTTAGTGAGCGGTTGTGCTGAATACTCTCAGGAGAGCGGGGCCTCAGGGTAAAGCCTGCGTACCCTTCAATCATGTCGTAAAAATGAGTGGGGTCGTCACGTAATAATTCTACGGGAATAACCAGTACATTCGGCGCGCCAAAATGTGAAGAGTAAAGATCGCACAGCCTGGTATAGTTCAGAAGCTCGAGCAACAGAGCACGCCACCGCTCGACAAACACATAAGGGTTTTCAGAGGCACCTTCTTTTACTGCCTGATTGTAATAGCTATCCACAAATGACAATGGGCTTCTTGTCACAATCAGTACTTTAGCTCCGGCTAATTCACGCTTCAGCGCCGCCGCCACCAGGTTCTGGTACGTTTGAATTTCGAGTTGCGTTACGGGGCGCGGGGCCCACCCGCAGAGCTCTTCACTACTCACGAAAGTGGGGGTGTCAGCCAGCAACTGATGTGGCGCTATGCTCGACTCACCCGGCCCGCTCAGATAAGCGTTCAGAGAGGCCGAATGGACGATATTCTGTGCATAGTTGTGCCATTGCAGTACTTGCACGTCGCCCCGCTGCTGTGCCGCAGCCTGAATGTAAGTGGACGCTGCCTTGGGGAGCCCGATGTGAATAAGCTTCATTAGATATCCTGTCGGGGGAGTCTCGAACACTATCGGTGCCCCCTCATGAGTAAATTAGCTACCAGCAGAATTCTGCATGTTTGGGTTTCACCGTCGCAATCTTATCAAACGATCAGTGATGGGGGATATGAATCGCAGCCCCTTCATTTGTGCTGATCTAAATCTCACCTCCCTCCTTTCGTTCCATCCAAAACTCCGATGCCTCGGAAAACTCCATAATTCTGAACCGTAGAGCGCTTTTGACCACGTCGACTTGCACTCGTAATCCCCAAGAGGCTGTAAAAACCGAATATCCAAGAAATTGTTTTCAGACGGCCAACTTAAAATTATTCGATAGCGAATTTACCGCCTGCGCACCGTAGTTTTGGACAAGTAACGTAACCTTATCAGTCAGCACGAGCCAGTCCAGTTCGTGCCCCGGAGACAACCCCACAGCCAAACGAGTTGCGTCGGCCCGGGGAGCAGAACAATTTCGGTCACAGAGTCGCCTAGAGCGGCACGATGCCTGCGTTTTTCGCCCTAAACATACCCTAAACCAAATCCCAGACACGAAAAAGCCCCTGAAATCTTTAACAATTTCAGGGGCTTAGTCATACACAATAATGGCGGAGAGATAGGGATTTGAACCCTAGGTACTGTCGCCAGTACAACGGATTTCGAATCCGTCCCGTTCGGCCACTCCGGCATCTCTCCAGTGGCGCGCATCATACCAGCACATTCGCCGGAAGCGAACCCCCGAGCGAAATTTTTTCCGTGCTATCAGATGCTTGCGTCGATTACAGCGGTACACCCAGACGCTGGGCGACTTCTTCGTAGGCTTCGATGACATCACCGAGGCCCTGGCGGAAGCGGTCTTTGTCCATTTTCTTCTTGGTGTCCTTGTCCCAGAGACGGCAGCCGTCCGGGCTGAATTCGTCACCCAGGACGATGGAGCCGTCGCTGAACACACCGAACTCCAACTTGAAGTCCACCAGCAGCAGGCCGGCGTCGTCGAACAGCTTGGTCAGCACTTCGTTGACCTTGAGGGACAACTCTTTCATGCGGACCAATTGCTCGGCGGTGCCCCAGCCGAATGCCACGACGTGGGATTCGTTGATGAACGGGTCGCCCTTGGCGTCGTCCTTCAGGAACAGTTCGAAGGTGTAAGGGTTGAGCTTCATGCCCTCTTCCACGCCCAGGCGCTTGACCAGGCTGCCGGCGGCGTAGTTACGCACGACGCATTCGACCGGGATCATGTCCAGCTTCTTGACCAGGCATTCGTTGTCGCCCAGCAGCTTGTCGAACTGGGTCGGCACGCCGGCGGCTTCGAGTTTCTGCATGATGAAGGCGTTGAACTTGTTGTTCACCATGCCCTTGCGGTCGAGCTGTTCGATGCGCTTGCCGTCGAACGCCGAAGTGTCGTTGCGAAACAGCAGGATCAAGCGGTCAGCGTCGTCGGTCTTGTAAACCGATTTGGCTTTGCCGCGGTAGAGTTCTTCACGTTTTTCCATGATGGGCTCCGCTTGGTAAGTAGTGGGCTAGGCGATATGTCGCCAGTCGAGCCCTGAATCTTGATCGGCCAGTTGCAGCCAGTCCGGGTCGCACCCGAGGGTGTCGACAAAACATTGCCGGGCCAGCTGCGGCAGGTTGTTCTTGCTGCTCAGATGGGCCAGGACCAGGTGTTGCAGGCCTTGCCAGCCCAACTCGGCCACCAGGAACGCCGCCTGGTGGTTGTTCAAATGTCCGTGTTCCCCGCCTACCCGCTGCTTGAGGAAATACGGGTAGTACCCGCGCGCCAGCATGTCGCGGCAGTGGTTGGACTCGATCATCAACGCATCGAGATCCCGGTAGCTGTCCATCACCCTGTCGCAATATGAACCCAGGTCAGTGAGCAAGCCGAAACGCCGCTCGCCGTCACTGAACACATACTGCGTCGGCTCCCGGGCATCATGCGCCACACTGACCACGCTGATATCCAGGGCACCAATACGCAGTTGCTCGCCCCCGGCCACGAAACCGGCGGGCTCGATGGGCTTGCGCAGGCCACCCAGCGTCCCACGGCTCAGGTACACCGGCAGATTGTAGCGCCGAGACAGCAAACCCACGCCATGCACGTGATCGGCATGTTCGTGGGTCACCAGTATCGCGCTCAGTTGCGCCGGGTGCACACCCAGGCGCAACAGGCGCCTCTCGGTTTCCCGCAGGGAGAAACCACAATCGACCAGCACATAGGTGCCAGCACTGGCTACAAGCGTGCCGTTGCCCTGGCTACCGCTGCCGAGAACGGCAAAACGCATCGGATCAGCCCAGGTTATCCTGAATCACGCCCAATACCTTGCGGGCCACATCGGCCGGCGCCACGGTGTTGATGTTCTTCTCGACGGTGACCTGGACGTTGTCGCCCACCTTGCTCAGGCGAACCTGATAACGCTCGGCGCGGGCTTCAACCTCTTCCTTGTCCGGCTTGCTGCCGAACAGGCCACTGAAGAAGCCAGGCTTCTCGTCTTTCTTCTCGGCCTTCTCGGCGAGGTTGATGTAGTACAGGCCCAGGCTGCGGTTGATGTCTTCAACCCGCCACTCGCCCTGCTCCAGCGCACGACCAACACTCGACCACGCACGGTCCAGGTCGGAGCCGACGTTGAGCACCGGGTTGCCGCTGCCGTCTTCGCTCAGGCTGACGCGGCTCGGCGCATCGAACTCCTTGGACGCCAGCATCGACACCGAACCACCCTGCTCCGCGTTACGACTCATGCTGGCGAGCATGTCGTCCACCAGTGCAGCGTCGAGGCCGGTATTGACCGAACGGTTGGTGAACGCCACGTCGGCCGTGCTGCCGGCAGGACGCTCGGCGCTGACCACATAAACTTCACTGGTATTGCGCTGCACGCCTGGCTCGATGCGCACTCGCACACGGCTTTCGCTGTCGGCAGCGACGCCGGCGGCGCTCATGCGCTTGGCCATGGCTGCGGACAGCTCATCGGAACGTTGCCAGGTGGTGGTGAATTCGCCAGTCTGCGGGCGTTGTTCGTCCAGGCGGAAGCCGTTGTCCTGGAAGAACTGGATTGCCACGGGCCAGACTTCGGCCGGTGGATGCTGGGCCATGACCCAGCTTGAATCGCCACTCTTTTGCAAGGTGTAGTCGCTGGCATCGGCCATGGCCGACAGCGGCTGCGGACGTGGGACGACGTATTCGCCCTTGACGCTGTCGTCGGCCACGTTGCGCGGGATCGGCAGCAGCGGATCCAGGCGCTTGGCGACGCTGACATCAGGTGGCAGTTGCATCGGTGCAGTCTGTTGCGCTTCCAGGTAATCGCTACCACGGTCGCGGAAGTAACCTTCCGGGCCCCAAATCCATCCGCAGCCACTGGTGCTGGAGATAATCAAGGCAAGTGCGGAAAGTCCGGCCATTCGCTTCATGCGTTGTACTTCCTCAATTAAACCAGGACGCCGGACTGGCGCATGGCCTGCCGCAGCGGTTCGTGACAGGCTTCGCTGAGCCAGGTGAGCGGCAGACGGATGCCTTGGTGCATCAGACCCATTTCGACCAAAGCCCATTTCACCGGAATCGGGTTGGCTTCGAGGAACAGGTCTTTGTGCAGCGGCATCAGTTTTTCGTTGATTGCCCGTGCAGTTTCGGCGTCACCCTTGAGCGCTGCTTCGCACAGGTCGGCCATTTCGCGCGGCGCGACGTTGGCAGTGACGGAAATATTGCCCTTGCCACCCATCAGGATCAGCTCGACCGCGGTCGGATCATCGCCGGACAGGACGATGAAGTCCTGGCTCACGCCATCGAGGATGGCTTTGGCGCGGGTCATGTCGCCGGTGGCTTCCTTGATGCCGATGATGTTCGGGACGGTGGAAAGGCGAATCACGGTCTCGGCCTGCATGTCGCAGGAGGTGCGGCCGGGAACGTTATAGAGGATCTGCGGGATATCGACCGCTTCAGCAATATATTTGAAGTGCTGGTACAAACCTTCCTGGGTCGGCTTGTTGTAGTACGGCACGACCAGCAGGCAGGCGTCGGCGCCGGCTTCCTTGGCGTTGCGGGTCAGCTCGACGGCTTCGCGGGTCGAGTTGGCGCCGGTACCGGCGATAACAGGAATCTTGCCGGCGACCTGCTTGACCACGGCCCGGATGACTTCGATGTGCTCGTTGACATCGAGGGTTGCCGACTCACCGGTGGTACCGACGGCGACAATGGCATGGGTGCCGTTGTTAAGGTGGAAGTCCACGAGTTTGCTGAGGCTGGCCCAGTCAAGACGCCCTTGTGCATCCATGGGTGTGACCAGTGCCACCATACTGCCCGCAATCATGAAACCGCTCCTGCCGGAAAAAGAGAGCGGTAATGGTACTGGCGCCAAGATGCTTGTACAAGCGAACTACCATTCCCCTTGGCGATGGTTTTCGCTACCCTTCAGGCTTTGATCGGTACTGATAAGCTCATTCACCGGTTCCCAGCCTCCGTTTTCGTCGCCACAAGCCCCGATCCTGCGTTTGTCCTGGTGCATTCCCGTCGTTCCCGGAATGCCGCACAACCCCAGGCACAGGGCTTGAGTCGTTCGTTTATCCGGGCCTGACGCCGTGCCGAGCCGCAGAAGTACCGACCGCTCATCGCTTTAGGAATGCTGCATGTCCACCCCCACAGTCCGCGAACAATTCCTTGTTATCAGTGCCCTTGGCGCCAACCCCATGGAGCTGACTAACGTCCTGTGCCGCGCCAGCCATGAAAATCGCTGCGCCGTCGTAACCTCACGCCTGACCCGCCATGGCGAATGCAGTGCGCTCGTGCTCGAAATCTCCGGTAGCTGGGATGCCCTGGCCCGCCTGGAAGGCAGCCTGCCGCTGCTGGCCAAGAAGCACGCCTTCACCGTCAACGTGGTGCGCAGCGCCGCCCTGGAGAACCGTCCCCAGGCCCTGCCCTACGTGGCCTATGTAAGCTCGGCCTACCGGCCGGACATCATCAACGAGCTGTGCCAGTTTTTCATGGACCACCAGGTCGAACTGGAAAACCTGACCTGCGACACCTATCAGGCGCCGCAAACCGGCGGCACCATGCTCAACGCCACGTTCACCGTGACACTGCCGGCCGGTACCCAGATCAGTTGGCTGCGCGATCAGTTCCTGGACTTCGCCGATGCGATGAACCTGGATGCACTGATAGAACCGTGGCGCCCACAAAACCCAATGTAAGGAAGCGTTCATGACCGTTGCCGTCGACCAGCCGGTTACCGATTTCCAGGCGCCCGCCACCAGCGGGCAGACCGTCAGCCTCGCCGCCCTCAAAGGCCAGCAGGTGGTGGTTTACTTCTACCCCAAGGACAGCACTCCGGGCTGCACCACTGAAGGCCAGGGTTTTCGTGACCAGTATGCGCAGTTCAAGGCCGCCAACACCGAAGTGTTCGGCGTCTCCCGGGATAGCCTCAAGTCCCACGAGAACTTTAAGTGCAAGCAGGAATTCCCCTTCGAGCTGATCAGCGACAAGGACGAGGCCGTCTGCCAGTTGTTCGACGTGATCAAGCTGAAAAAGCTGTATGGCAAAGAGTATCTGGGCGTTGATCGCAGCACGTTCCTGATCGACAAGAACGGTGTGCTGCGCCAGGAGTGGCGCGGCGTGAAGGTGCCAGGGCATGTGGAGGCGGTGTTGGCGGCGGCTCAGGCGCTCAACAAGGCCTGACTTTACCCTGGGGCGCTTCAGGCCCTTCGCGAGCAAACCCGCTCCCACAGAGGTTCTGTGATGACCAGGTCACCGCAGATCCAATGTGGGAGCAGGCTTGCTCGCGAAGGAATCATCAGCCTCATCGACTACACCAGATTGACCGCTACAACAACGGCGCCACCACCGGCTCCTTGCTCGGCCACGCATCCAGCACCGCCTTGAACAGCGTCGCCAGGGGAATCGCAAAAAACACTCCCCAGAAGCCCCACAACCCGCCAAACAGTAACACCGCGCAGATAATTGCCACCGGATGCAGGTTCACCGCCTCGGAGAACAGCAGTGGCACCAGCACGTTGCCGTCCAGCGTCTGAATGATCCCGTAGACCGCCATCAGATAAATGAACTGGTCGCTCCAGCCCCACTGGAACAGCGCAATCAGTGCCACTGGCACAGTCACGACCACGGTACCGACGTAGGGCACCACCACCGAAACGCCCACCAGCAGCGCCAACAGGGCGGAATAATTGAGCCCCAGGGCCACGAAACCGACGTAGGTCGCCGCGCCGCAGATGAAAATCTCGATGACTTTTCCGCGAATGTAATTGGCGATCTGGCGATTCATCTCCTGGGCGACCCGGGTAATCAGCGCCCGCTCACGGGGCAGGTAGCCACGGACCCAGCGCCCGATCATTTGCCGATCCTTGAGGAAGAAAAACACCAGAATCGGCACCAGCACCAGGTAGATCATGATGTTCACCAACAGCGGTAGACTGGACAGCGAAAACGTCAGCGCCCACTGGCCGAACTTGCCGATCTGGCCACGCACCACTTCGATGGTCTGCAACACCTGCTCGTCGGATACCAGGTGCGGGTAGCGCTCGGGGAGCAGTAACAGCAGGGATTGCCATTTCGCGAGCATCCCCGGCAGCTCGTTGAACAACGTCACCAACTGGTGCCAGAGCAGCGGTACGATCACCACGATGAACACCACCAACAAACCCATGAACAGGGCGAACACCAGCCCGACCGCCACGCTGCCGGGTAGTCGCAGACGCTCCAGCGTCGTGACCAGGCCTTGCATCAGATACGCCAGCACCATCCCGGCCAGCACGGGTGCCAGCATGCCGCCCAAGGTGAGGACTGCCGTAAAGGCCAGGAACAGCAGCACTGCCAGCACCACGGCCTCTTCGTCGGAGAAGTAGCGCTGGATCCAGTCGCGTAACACTTTGAACATTAAAAATCCTTAAGAAACGCAGTCGATTTTCAGGCTTTCTTCAGCCAGTAACGGTAGATGCCGTTATCGTCTTCTTCACGCAGCAGCGTATGACCGGCCAGCCGGGCGAAGGTGCGGAAGTCGCGCTGGGAACCCGCGTCCGTCGCGGTCACCTTGAGCACGGCACCGCTGGCCAGGCGATTGAGTTCCAGCTTGGCCTTGAGCAACGGCAACGGACAATTCAGGCCGCTGGCGTCCAATTCGGCATCGTGGGCTACAGCATCGGTCATCGGTTCGCTCCGCAGCAGGTGGTTGAGCGGCTTAGAATATCTGGTCCCGGGCCCGGTGTCCGGCTACAGTAGGGTCTTTGTCGACTAAGGCTTCGTGCATGACATTTCTGCGCCCTACCCTGCTGACGCTTGCCTGCCTGCTTGCCTCACCAGGCTTCGCCGACGACTTGCCGTCACTTGGCGACGCCAGTTCTGCCATCGTCTCGCCGGAACAGGAACACCAGTTGGGCCGCGCCTGGCTGGCCCTGCTGCGCAGCCAGGTTTCACAGCTCAACGATCCACAGCTCAAGGACTACGTCGAGTCCAGCGTCTACAAACTGGTGGAGACCAGCCAGGTCAACGACCGGCGCCTGGAGTTCATTCTGATCAACAGTCCGCAGCTCAACGCCTTTGCCGCTCCTGGCGGCATTGTCGGGGTCAACGGTGGCCTGTTCCTCAACGCACAGACCGAAGGCGAGTACGCTTCGGTCATGGCCCACGAACTGGCCCACTTGTCGCAACGCCACTTTGCCCGCGGCGTCGAAGCCCAGCAACGCATGCAGGTGCCAATGATGGCAGCGCTGCTGGCCGGTATCGTGATAGCCGCCGCCGGTGGCGGTGACGCGGGGATCGCGGCCATTGCCGGGACCCAGGCGGCCGCCATCCAGGAGCAACGGCGCTTCTCTCGCCAGAACGAACAGGAAGCCGACCGCATCGGTATCCAGAACCTGGAGAAAGCCGGCTACGATCCGCGATCCATGCCAACCATGTTCGAGCGCCTGATGCGCCAGTATCGTTTTGACGCCAAACCACCCGAATTCCTGCTGACTCACCCGGTGACCGAATCGCGGATCGCCGACACCCGTAACCGCGCCGAACAGGCCAGGCCGGGCGGTATCGAGGACAGCATGCGCTATCAACTGATTCGCGCCCGGGTCCAACTGACCTATGAAGAGACCCCGGGCCTGGGCGCCAAGCGCTTCCGGGCGCAACTGGATGAGAACCCAAAGAACGACGTGGCTCGCTATGGCCTGGCGATTGCGCAGATCAAGGGTGGCCAGTTGAATGAAGCCAGGGAGAACCTCAAGCCGCTGCTGGCCAAATCGCCCAACGAGATCATCTACAACCTGGCCCAGGTGGATCTGGACATCACCAGCAACAAGCTGGCCGACGCTCAATCTCGCGTCGACCGGATGCTCAGCCAATACCCGGGCAACTACCCGCTCAATCAGGTGCGCGTCGACCTGCTGCTCAAGCAGAACCGCCCCGCCGACGCCGAGAAAGCCCTGGAGAGCCTGCTCAAGACCCGCCCGGACGACCCGGACATCTGGTACATGGTGGCCGAGACCCGTGGTCTGTCGGGCAATATCATCGGCTTGCACCAGGCGCGTGCCGAGTACTTCGCCCTGGTGGGCGATTACCGCCAGGCCATCCAGCAACTGGACTTCGCCAAACGCCGTGCCGGCACCAATTTCCCGCTGTCGTCACGCATCGATGCCCGCCAGCGAGAGCTCATGGAGCAGGAACGCATGGTCAAGGACATGATGGGCTGAGTATTCAGCGCGCACAAAAAAACCGCCTCTATCGAGGCGGTTTTTTATTGAGCCGCTAACCGGTCATTCGGCCAGCTTGAAGGTGATGAAGCTCGCACGTCCCTGACGCAGAACCCGCATCGACACCGAACGATTCTTCGGCAGTGCCTTGGCTATATCAGTAAATTCCTTGGCGGAACTGATTGCCTGGTTGTTCAGGTGCGTGATGATGTCACCCGGCTGCAGGCCGATCAGGGCGGCAGGACCTTCTTGCACCTCCTTGATCACTACGCCCCCTTGGAGCTCCAGAGTACGCTTCTGCTCCTCGGTAAGCTCCGCCACAGCCACGCCCAGGCGGTTGCTGCTGCGCTCGACACCGGACTTAGGCAGCGAATCCAGCTCCTTGCCTTCTTCAGGGATGGCGCCGACGGTCAATTCGACGTTCTTGCGCTTGCCCTCGCGAATCACTTCCAAATTGGCCTTGGCACCGGCTTTGAGAGCGCCAACCAAGTGAGGCAGGTCGGCGGACATGACGATCGGCTGATCATTCATGCTCAGAATCACGTCACCCACTTGCAGGCCACCCTTGGCAGCTGGCCCACCTTCCTGGATCTGCGCCACCAGCGCACCGGCTGGTTTCTCCAGCCCAAACGACTCGGCCAGGTCCTTGTTCACTTCCTGGATGACCACGCCCAACCAGCCGCGGCTGACCTTGCCTTCGCTTTTCAGTTGGTTGGAGACGTCCATCGCCACATCGATTGGAATGGCGAAGGACACGCCCATGAAGCCACCCGAACGGGTGTAGATCTGGGAGTTGATACCCACCACTTCACCGGCAAGGTTGAACAGCGGACCACCGGAGTTACCCGGGTTGATCGGCACGTCGGTCTGGATGAACGGCACGTAGTTTTCGTTCGGCAGGCTGCGGCCGATGGCACTGACGATACCTTGGGTCACGGTGTGGTCGAAGCCGAACGGCGAACCGATCGCCACCACCCACTGGCCGGCTTTCAAGTCTTGGGATTTGCCCAACTTGAGTACTGGCAGGTCCTTGCCTTCGATTTTCAGCAGCGCCACGTCGGAGCGTGGGTCGGTGCCAATCAGCTTGGCCTTGAGCTCACTGCGATCGGCCAGACGCACCAGGATCTCATCGGCATCGGCGATCACATGGTTATTGGTCAGAATGTAACCATCGGGCGAAATAATGAAGCCCGAGCCCAGGGACTGCGCTTCACGCTGGCGGCCACCGCCGGGTGAACGCGGCTGCTGCGGCATGCCGCGCTCGAAGAACTCGCGCAGCATCGGCGGCAAACCTTCCAGGTCAGGCATCTGTTGGTCCGATACGCGGCGATCCGGCAGTTTCTGGGTCGTGCTGATGTTCACCACCGCAGGCGAGGCCTGTTCAACCAGTTGCGTGAAGTCAGGCAATTCGACCGCTACCGCAGGAACGGCCTGACCGAGCACCAGCACGGTGGCAAAAATGGAGAGATAGGTTTTCAAGCGTGGTATCGACATACGGCTCCCGTTACGACGAGCATGGTTAAGCGATATGGAGCAAGAAACACCAAGGCAAGATACGCCGGTATTTTTGTTCCGGGAACAGACAAGGCCAGAGCCGAGCGGCTCTGACCTATAGAAAAAAACAGGAAGTTTTGCAAATGAAAATGCTGACAGGAAGTTTCGGCATTTCGATCAAGCCCTGGCGTTATCAGCCTCTTGCGCAATCGAACCACCCAAACAGCACGTTACTGAGTCGCCGTAACGTCGGAACGCATGGAGAGCGCGATCCGTTCCGCCGTCCCGATCGGAATCTCGCCAACCACCGTGACCATCATTTCGCCTTGAGGCGTCGTAAGGCGACGAGAGACGGCAGCCGTCGGGCCAAGTTGAGTGCGCGTATCGGTGACAGTGGCGCCGTTCAACGGCTCGAGGAACACCGAGAAGCGAGCCAGGCCGTCGTCATACATCAGGCTATTGACCTGGACCTGGGTGTCCGGATCCTTGCGCGCGGTGCTGCTGGCCAATTCGAAACCGGGTGGAAGCCAGTCCGAATGCCAGGCAGTTTTCACTGCATCGGTCTTATCAGGTTCCTGTGCAACAGCCTTGCAGTCCGCACTGGCTTGCAGCTCGCCGTCCGAGGGGTCGGCAATATTCAAGCGAGTGAACTGAAAGCGTTCGAGCAATTGGCCTTTGTCATTGAGCAACAACGACTTGAGCGGCAGGCCAGTCTCTTTGTCCAGATGCAGCTCAAAACCATAGCGATGCTGGTCCTTGGGCGTCACAGCCACAATGACCGCCTGACGCCCGGCCACGCGTGACTTGCCAATGACGGCCAGGTCATACCAATTCTTGAGTTTTTGCGGATCAAGCGCACGTGCTGTGCCGTCAGGCGTATTGCCCAGCCCTGCGATCAAGGAGCCGCTGACGCATTGAGTATGCCCATCAATGCGTACGACTTCCTGTGCCGAGCCATCGAGCTGGAGTAACCGCTCGCGGACTTTGCCATTCTGGACACGATGCCAGATGTTATGGGTAGAAAAACTACCGTTGCGCTCGTAAACGAAAGTGCCCTGGAAGCTTTGCTGTTGCTCGGCTTGACTCAGACGATTCAACCAGTCTTGAGCCTCACCGGCATAGGCTGGAACCGCACACCAGCCACCAAGCAGAAGCGTGAATAGAGGTATGGCGCGCAATGGTCTTCCTTACTCTGTTAACGGTTTTCCAAACTGGCTGCACGGGCGTAAGGCAGCGCGCTTTCAGTACCTTTCAAGGCAGCTTGCTGAGCATGCTGACGCAGGTAGTTGGGCAGACGCTGATCATGCCAGCCTGGTTGGCCTTGCAGAACACCGTTGACCATTGGGCCTGCGGCTTCCGAACCTTCGCTGTAACCGGCCAGTACCGCTGGGCCTTTGACCTGTGGAGCGGCCAGGCCTGGCTGGGTGGACTGCTGCGCCATCTGCACGCCGGCAATCTCATCCTGGTTGTACAGACGTACACCGGCCAAAACGGCTACGGTAACCGAGGCGGCAACTGCCAGGCGACCCAGGCTGCGCCATGGTCCGCGGGAAGCTTTTGCCGGTACGGCTTCGTCAGCCAATGCAGCAGAAACGGCCGCAGCGATGTCCAGGCGAGGAAGCAGCAAGTCCTTGTGCATAACAGCCCGGGCGATCTGGTAACGAGCCCAGGTCTCACGGGTTTCAACATCGTCGAAGGCATTCAATACCCGACGCAATTCCAGTTCGTCCGCTTCGTTATCCATCACTGCGGACAGCGATTCCTGCAGGGCTTCACGACTCATGGCGTTCCTCTCTTGGCTGTCGCCGCTGTCTCAGTTTTCCTGCAACAAAGGTTGCAGGGCTTTGTCGATGGCCTCCCGGGCGCGGAAAATCCGGGAGCGCACGGTACCCACCGGACATTGCATGACGCTCGCAATGTCTTCGTAACTCAGACCGTCAAACTCACGTAAAGTTAAAGCCGTACGCAAATCTTCGGGTAATTGCTGGATGGTTCGATGGACAGTGCCCTCAATCTCATCCCGCAGCAACGCTCGTTCCGGTGATTCGAGATCCTTGAGGCCATGATCGCCGTCATAGAACTCCGCATCTTCAGAACTCACATCGCTATCCGGCGGCCGGCGGCCGCGTGAAACCAGATAGTTTTTCGCCGTGTTAATGGCGATGCGGTAAAGCCACGTGTAAAACGCGCTGTCCCCGCGGAAATTACCAAGTGCGCGGTAGGCCTTGATGAAGGCTTCCTGAGCAACATCTTGCGCTTCATGGGTGTCGTGCACGAAACGCACGATCAACCCGAGAATTTTGTGCTGGTATTTCAGCACTAACAGATCGAAAGCTCGCTTGTCGCCGCGTTGTACGCGCTCGACCAGCTGCTGATCCTCTTCCTGGGTTAGCATGAACACTCCTCGATAAGCTCGAAGGAGGCTTGCATTACTAATTGACCGGGCTTGCAAACATAGACTCGGGCTTTTCGCAAAAGTTCTCCCCCTTTCAAGCAAGTTTCCGGCGCGCTCTGATCTCGGCACGCACGAAAAACGCAGCGCGAGATTCCCCGGCTGCGCGAATAATCTGTCGCCGGGCCTGTCGGCAGAGACTCCAATCGAAATCTTGCACCAACCCGACGCTGCTCCCTTTTGCAGACAACCGTCTATTGAACGTAGGCGTGCAGCAAAAGTTCCCGCTATTTATAGCTCTGTGAATTGAACATTGGGCAACCGTGACGAGATAAACAGTGTTCTGTCCTCGAAAAGGCCGCCTTATCGCCCATCCAGCGAAATCGTGATCCGACGAAGCGTGCCGCTTTTGCGTCACGCTGGTTTCACATTGCCATGAATGCCCGGCTATTGTGCCGATCCCCCCCTCTATATACTAGTGGGCTGCGTGGCTGCCTGACCCGTTAAAGCGGTGTCTTGCGCCAACCCCGACCCGGGTCGCTTTGAGCGGAAACCTTCCAAATGAGCCAACAGTTTCAACACGATGTTCTGGTAATCGGCAGCGGCGCCGCCGGATTGAGCCTTGCCCTGACTTTGCCCGAGCATCTGCGTATTGCAGTACTGAGCAAAGGCGACCTGGCCAACGGTTCGACATTCTGGGCCCAGGGTGGCGTCGCCGCCGTGCTGGATGATACCGACACCATTGAGTCCCACGTCGAAGATACCCTCAACGCCGGCGGAGGCCTGTGCAACCCAGAAGCGGTGCGCTTCACCGTCGAGCACAGCCGGGAAGCCATCCAGTGGCTGATCGACCAGGGCGTGCCGTTCACCCGTGACGAGCAATCCGGCACCGAGGACGGTGGTTTCGAGTTTCATTTGACTCGCGAAGGCGGCCACAGTCATCGGCGCATCATTCACGCGGCTGATGCCACCGGTGCGGCGATCTTCAAGACCCTGCTCGCCCAAGCCCGGCAACGGCCGAACATCGAGTTGCTGGAACAGCGCGTCGCGGTTGACCTGATCACCGAAAAGCGCCTGGGCCTGGACGGCGATCGTTGCCTGGGCGCCTACGTGCTCAATCGCGGCACCGGCGAAGTCGACACCTACGGCGCGCGCTTCGTGATCCTGGCCTCCGGTGGTGCAGCGAAAGTCTACCTCTATACCAGTAACCCCGACGGCGCCTGCGGTGACGGCATTGCCATGGCCTGGCGCTCGGGTTGCCGGGTGGCGAACCTGGAGTTCAATCAATTTCACCCCACCTGCCTTTATCATCCACTGGCCAAGAGCTTCCTGGTGACCGAGGCCCTGCGTGGCGAAGGCGCTCACTTGAAGCTGCCCAACGGCGAACGCTTCATGCAACGCTTCGATCCGCGCGCCGAACTGGCGCCACGGGACATCGTCGCCCGGGCCATCGACCATGAAATGAAGCGCCTGGGCATCGATTGCGTTTACCTGGACATCAGCCACAAGCCCGAAGCGTTCATCAAGAGTCACTTCCCGACGGTGTACGAGCGCTGCCTGGAGTTTTCCATCGACATCACCAAGCAACCGATTCCGGTGGTACCGGCGGCGCATTACACCTGCGGTGGCGTGATGGTCGACCAGCAGGGTCGCACCGACGTGCCTGGCCTGTATGCCATTGGCGAAACCAGCTTCACCGGCCTGCACGGCGCCAACCGCATGGCCAGCAACTCGCTGCTGGAATGTTTCGTCTATGCGCGCTCGGCAGCGGCAGACATTCTTGAACAGTTGCCGCAGATCGCCATTCCTGCCGCCCTGCCCTCTTGGGATGCCAGTCAGGTCACCGATTCGGATGAAGACGTGATCATTGCGCACAACTGGGACGAGTTGCGGCGTTTCATGTGGGACTATGTCGGCATCGTGCGCACCAACAAGCGCCTGCAAAGGGCGCAGCATCGGGTGCGCCTGCTGCTCGATGAAATCGATGAGTTCTACAGTAACTATAAGGTCAGCCGCGACCTGATCGAACTGCGCAATCTGGCCCAGGTGGCCGAGTTGATGATCCGCTCGGCCATGGAGCGCAAGGAAAGCCGGGGACTGCATTACACCCTCGACTACCCGAACCTGCTGCCCGAGGCGCTGGACACTATCCTGGTGCCGCCCACCTACGCCGACTGAACCTGAGCCGTACCCGCAGGCGCCGATGTTCATCCGGCGCCAGCGCGTCGCGGGGCACGCACAGCGAGCGGACCCACCGTTCATCCTGCAAGCGAAAACGCAACACGACGATCATCGGCAGGGCCAGGCTGTCGGGGCGCAACTGCACCGGCTGCCAGCCATGGGCTCTGTTCCAGAGCTGCCAGCCAGCGGCATCACGACGCAAGCCGCAAAAGGCGCGGCGATGGGTCAGTAATAGATGTCGCGGTATCGTCCAGGCGCCATGGGCCAGGCACAGCGCAACACCGAGCGCCGCGAACCAGAGCGGAATGGACAGCAAAAGCAACGAACCCAGGGCGAACACCTGGGCCAGGAGATAGGCCGCCAGCAGTTGCCCGGAGGCCTGCCAGCGGCATTCAAAGCGACTACTTGGGCTGGACACGGTCCAAAATCATCCGGACCATGCGCTGCAGCTCTGGGTCCTCGGATTCGCTGCGTTCCATGAACCAGCCGAACATGTCCTGATCCTCGCATTCGAGCAGGCGGACGTAGCACGCACGGTCCACTTCATTGAGATGGGGATAAACCTCTTTCACGAACGGTACCAGCAACACGTCCAGCTCAAGCATGCCCCGGCGGCTGTGCCAGTAGAGGCGATTCAGTTCAACATCTTCGACCATGGAGCGCTCCTCAAATAGAGCGCAAGTATACAGGCCCCGCCGTGGTGGAACAGACAGCTTTGTCGGGCACTACCGATCCTTTGTGAACTACCCATTTCAAGGGCGCCACCTTATGATGTGTACCAGACTTTTTACCCTGCGATGACCCATGGCTGATTCCGCTTTTTTTTGCACCCTGTCCCACGAAGGCGTTCTCGCAGTCCGCGGCGTGGATGCCGGCAAATTCCTGCAAGGTCAACTGACCTGCAACCTCAACTACCTGAGCGACAGCCGGGCCAGCCTCGGCGCCCGCTGTACCCAGAAAGGCCGGATGCAATCGAGTTTCCGTATCCTGCTAGAAGGCGACGGCGTGTTGATGGCCATGGCCAACGAACTGCTCGAGCCGCAACTGGCCGACCTGAAAAAATACGCGGTGTTCTCCAAATCCAAACTCACCGATGAAAGCGCCGCCTGGGTTCGCTTCGGCCTGGGAGACGCCGATAAGGCGCTGACCAGTCTGGGCCTGGAGCTGCCGGCCGACACCGACAGCGTGGCTCGCCATGAATCCTTGATCGCCATCCGCGTCTCGCCCGGTCGCGCCGAGCTGTGGGCCCCCGCCGGACAGGCAGAAACGCTGAAATCGCGACTGGGCGCAACATTGGCCGAGGCGGACCTGAACCTATGGTTGCTGGGCCAGATCCGCGCAGGGATCGGCCAGGTCATGCCGGCCACCCGCGAATTATTCATCCCGCAGATGCTCAACCTGCAAGCCGTCGGCGGCGTGAGTTTCAAGAAGGGTTGCTACACCGGCCAGGAAATCGTTGCCCGCATGCAGTACCTGGGCAAGCTCAAGCGACGCCTGTATCGCTTGCAACTGGACGCCAGCGAACTGCCCGAGCCCGGCACCGCACTGTTCTCTCCCACTCACGGCAGTTCCATCGGCGAAGTGGTGATTGCCGCTCGCGCCGAGCGAAACATTGAACTGCTGGCGGTGTTGCAGGCCGAAGCAGCAGAGGATGGCAATCTTCACCTCGGTGCATTGGAAGGCCCGGCCTTGCAGTTGCTGGACCTGCCTTACGAGCTGGACCGTGACCGCGAAATCCAGCGCTGATCGCAGCATTTGTCGCAACACCCTAGAGAATCGAAATGAGCGATTTGGCGGATAAGGTCCAACGGGATTTGGTGCAGGCCATCGATAACGATGATCTGGTTCTGCCAACATTACCGGAAGTGGCCCTGCAGATTCGCCGGGCCGCCGAAGACCCGGAAATCAGCGTCAGCAACCTGAGCAAAGTAATCGGCCGCGACACAGCCCTCTCGGCACGCCTGATCAAAGTGGTCAACAGCCCGCTGCTGCGCGCCACCCAGGAAGTCACTGACCTGCACACAGCCATTACTCGGCTGGGGGTCAACTACAGCAGCAACCTGGCCATCGGCCTGGTCATGGAGCAGATATTCCATGCCCGCTCCGAGGTGGTGGAACAGAAGATGCGCGAAGTCTGGCGCAAAAGCCTGGAGATCGCCGGCGTCAGCTATGCGTTGTGTCGTGGTTATACGCAACTCAAGCCCGACCAGGCTGCACTCGGCGGACTGGTGCACCAGATCGGCGTACTGCCGATCCTGACGTATGCACAAGACAACAATGAATTGCTCTCGGACCCGGTCAGCCTCAATCATGTCATCGAAACCATTCACCCCGTGCTGGGAGACAAGCTGCTCAGCGTCTGGGAGTTTCCAGAGCGGTTGGTGAAGCTGCCGGGGCAGTATCTGGATTTCGACCGGGATTCGAAGCAAATCGATTATGTCGACCTGGTGCAGGTCGCAGCGCTGTATTGCTACAAGGACACCGACCATCCCCTCAGCAAAATTGATGTATTCGCGGTGCCGGCCTTCAAGAAGCTGGGAATCGATCCGGACAACAAGGGTCGCTGCGCGGATATCGAAGAAGCGCGGACGATGTTTTACTAGAACGACTTGAAGTCGCAAAACGCTTCTGTGGCGAGGGAGCTTGCTCCCTCGCCACAGGGTTCTGCATTGCCCATCTATCCTCAGATTCGACTCTGGATCACTCTGAACCTGCGATAAAACTCACCCGCACCTTCAACCCACTTTCCTGCCCATCATGCAAGGTGATCTGCGCCAGGTGGGCGCGGCAGATTTCACCGACGATCGCCAACCCGAGGCCTGAACCAGCCACTTGCTGGTTGCGTCGGTAAAAGCGTTCGAACACCCGATCCCGTTCATGCAGAGGGATGCCTGGCCCGTCATCCTCGACTTCCAGCACCGCTGGCGCCATGACCCGCAGGATCACGTTGCCACCCGGCGGTGTATGGGCCAGGGCGTTGTCCACCAGATTGCTCAACAGCTCATTCAGCAAAGTCGGCTCGCCCCGCAGCCATACCGGCTCGTCGGCCTCCAGAGCCAGTGCCACACCTCGGGCATGGGCCAGCGGGGCCATGGCCATGCCCAGCTCACGGGCCAGTTGGCTGAGATCAAGCAGTTGCGCGCCGCCCTCGGCGATGGCCCGGGCGCCGTTTTCCACGCGCGCCAGGGACAGCAACTGGTTGGCCAGGTGGGTCAGCCGATCGGTCCCCTGTGCCGCGGTTTCCAGGGTCTCACGCCAGGTCGCCGGCTCACTGGCGCGCAAGCCAAGTTCAAGACGCGCCTTGAGCGCAGCCAGGGGCGTGCGCAGTTCATGGGCGGCATCGGCAATGAATTGCGCCTGGCGCTCAAATTGCCCGCGCAAACGCTCAGTGAAATGGTTGAGGGCGCGCACCAGGGGCCAGAGTTCATGCTGGACTTCCACCAGCGGCAATGGCCGTAGATCGTCCGGCTGGCGCTCCTCCACCGCCGTACGCAGGCGTTCCAGCGGGCGCAGCGCGGCACTGACCGCAAACCACACCAGCAACAGCGCGCCCACGGCCAGCATGCCCAGGCGCAACAGCGTGTCGGCCATGAGGCTGCGCGCCATGCTGACCCGCGCCTCTTCAGTTTCCGCCACACGAATTTCCGCCATGCCGTTCATGTTCGGCTCGCTCACCGCCTTGAGCAGGCTCACCACCCGCACGTTCTGGCCCTGATAACTGGCGTTGTAGAAGCGTGCCAGGGCTGGGTAATCGTCCGTGCGCGGCGTGCCAGGCGGCGGGCCAGGAAGATTTTCGTAGCCGGAAATCAGCTTCTTATTGATGTCATTGACCTGGTAATAGATGCGTCCGGCGCTGTCATAGGCAAACGTGTCCAGGGCCACGTAAGGCACATCGGCGCTGAGGCTGCCGTCGCGCTGCGAAAGGCCGGCGGCGATGGTCCGGGCCGAGGCCAGCAGGGTTCGATCGTAGGCGGTATCCGCAGCCTCGCGACCGTTCCAATAGGCGCTCAAGCCGCTGGCGAGCATCAGCACCACCAACAACAGCGCCAGGTTCCTGAGCAGCCGCCAGCGCAGGCTGTCGGGCTTATGCATCACGGTTTTCCAGCAGGTAGCCCAGGCCGCGGAACGTCACGATGGCCACGGCATGGCCGTCGAGCTTCTTGCGCAAGCGGTGGATGTAGATTTCGATGGCATCGGGGCTGGCTTCTTCGTCCAGGCCGAACACCTGGGCCGCCACCTGCTCCTTGCTCATCACCCGCCCTGGCCGGGCGATCAACGCCTCCAGCACGGCCTGCTCACGTGACGTCAGGGTCAGCAGTTCGTCGTCGAGGGTGAAACGGCGGGTATCCAGGTCATAGACCAGCCCACCACAGCGCTGCTGGCGCTCGCCCCCCAAGACGCTGCGACGCAGTAACGCCTTGACCCGCGCTTCAAGCTCCGTGAGCTCGAATGGCTTGGCCAAGTAATCGTCGGCTCCCAGGTTCAGGCCATGGACCCGGTCCTTGACGTCACTGCGCGCGGTCAGCATCAACACCGGCAGGGTCTTGCCCCGGGACCGCAAACGCGCCAGCACCTCGAAGCCATCCATGCGCGGCAGCCCCACATCGAGGATCGCCACGGCGTACTCCTCACTGCTCAAGGCCAGGTCAGCCGCCACCCCGTCGTGCAACACATCAACGGTCAAACCGGTGCTCTTGAGCGCCTGAGCTACACTTTCGGCGAGCTGCAGATGGTCTTCGACGAGCAGAACACGCATGGATTTTTCCTCGATTCAGGGATGGTCGACGCCATTCTTTGGCGCGGAGTTTACAGCCGCATGGGCAGCTGTGAAGGCAAAAAACATTCTGAAAGCTTCTGAAAGGTTAGCGAAAGGTTGAGCCATTAGAGTCCCTTTACGGATAGTTTCGACTGCCCGCCGCGACGCCCGATCGCGAATGAAAAATGCCACGAAGCGTTTTCGTCCTAATAAGAAAAATAAAAGCGGAGTATTCACCATGCTGTCCATGCAGCTCCAGGCCCCAGCGCCTGCTCGCCCTTCTCGCTTCAACCAGACCGCCTTGAGCGATGTCGCCCCGCATTCAATTCCGGTAACGACCTGCGCGCCCCATCAACGATGACTTGGGCGGGGATCCGTCAACGACAATTTTTCACCACGCACAACAACAATTCCTGTGGAGACAACAATGAACCTATCACTGCGTAAAGTAGCCTTGGCCGCCGGATGCCTGATGTTCGCCGGGCAGTTGCTCGCCGAACCGAAGCGCCCTGAATGCATCGCACCGGCCTCCCCTGGCGGCGGCTTCGACCTGACCTGCAAGCTGGCGCAAAGCGCACTGGTCAACCAAAAGCTGCTGACCAAGCCAATGCGCGTCACCTACATGCCGGGCGGTGTCGGCGCGGTGGCCTACAACGCAGTGGTCGCCCAGCGCCCGGCCGACGCCGGCACACTGGTGGCCTGGTCCAGCGGCTCGCTATTGAACCTGGCCCAGGGCAAGTTCGGTCGTTTTGACGAAAGCGCCGTGCGCTGGCTGGCAGCCGTTGGCACCAGTTATGGTGCTATCGCCGTGAAAAGCGACTCGCCCTACAAGAATCTCGACGATCTGGTCCAGGCCCTGAAGAAAGATCCAGGCTCGGTGGTGATCGGTTCGGGCGGCACCGTGGGCAGCCAGGACTGGATGCAGACCGCACTCATCGCCAAGGCCGCCGGCATCAACCCGCGCGACCTGCGTTACGTCGCCCTCGAAGGCGGCGGTGAAATTGCCACCGCGCTGCTGGGCGGCCACATCCAGGTGGGCAGTACCGATATCTCCGACTCCATGCCCCACATCCAGAGCGGTGACATGCGCCTGCTGGCCGTGTTTGCCGAGAAGCGCATCGACGAGCCGGAAATGAAAGACATTCCGACCGCCAAGGAACAAGGCTACGACATCGTCTGGCCGGTGGTTCGCGGCTTCTACCTCGGGCCAAAGGTCAGCGACGAAGACTATGCCTGGTGGAAAGACGCTTTCGACAAGCTGCTGGCTTCCGAAGAGTTCGCCAAGCTGCGTGACCAGCGCGAGCTGTTCCCGTTCGCCATGACCGGCCCGGAACTGGACACCTACGTGAAGAAGCAAGTGGCTGATTACAAGGTGCTGGCCAAAGAGTTCGGCCTGATCCAGTAACCGTCTCTGTTCTCGCGGCGGCGCTGGTACTGTCAGCGCCGCCCAGGAGTTAGTCATGCTCACCATCCAACGTATTTTTGCCGCGGTGCTGCTGCTGGTTTGTATCGGCCTGGCGCTGATGGCCTGGCCGTATCAGGCTGCCTTTTCCTATGAACCGGTCGGCCCGCGCGCCTTTCCATTATTGATCCTGGGACTGATGGGCCTGGCGCTGCTGTACATGCTGTTTCGCCCTACGCCCGTCGTGCACAGCGACGACGACCCGCAACTGGACCGCGAAACCCTGCAGAAGATCGGCATTTGCGTAGTGCTGTTGCTGGTCTTCGCCGGGACCTTCGAACCCCTGGGCTTCATCGTCGCCAGCATCCTGATCGGCGTGCCGATGGCCCGCCTGTACGGCGGCCGCTGGGTGCCGAGCGTGGTGATCATCAGCCTGATGGCCATCGGTCTCTACCTGTTGTTCGACAAGCTGATGGACGTGCCGCTGCCCCTGGGCCTGCTCGACGTCCTGGAGAATTGATATGGATACCCTGAATTATCTCGGCCAGGGTTTTGGCGTTGCACTGACCCCCTACAACCTCGTCACCGCACTGACCGGCACCCTGATCGGCACCGTGGTCGGCCTGCTGCCGGGCCTGGGCCCGATCAACGGCGTGGCGCTGCTGATCCCGATCGCCTTCGCGCTGGGGCTGCCGCCGGAATCGGCGCTAATCCTGTTGGCGGCGGTGTACCTGGGGTGCGAATACGGTGGACGTATCAGCTCGATCCTGCTCAACATCCCCGGTGAAGCCTCCACCGTAATGACCACCCTCGACGGCTACCCGATGGCGCGTCAGGGTCTGGCCGGGGTGGCGTTGTCGCTGTCAGCGTGGAGTTCGTTCATCGGCGCGTTCATCGCCACCTGCGGCATGGTGTTGTTCGCACCGCTGCTGGCCAAATGGGCGATTGCGTTCGGGCCGGCGGAATACTTCGTCCTGATGGTGTTCGCCATTGTCTGCCTCGGCGGCATGGCCGGCGACCGACCGCTCAAGACCTTCATCGCGGCGCTGATCGGCCTGTTCCTGTCCAGTGTCGGGATCGATGCCAACAGCGGCGTCTACCGCTTCACCGGTGACAACATCCACCTGACCGACGGAATTCAGTTCGTCGTGCTGGTGTTGGGCTTGTTCTCCATCAGTGAAATCCTGTTGCTGCTGGAGAAAACCCATCGCGGCCAGGAAGCGGTGGAAGCTACCGGGCGGATGATGTTCAACGTCAAGGAAGCGGCCTCGGTGTTCTGGGTGAACATCCGCTGCGGCGTGCTCGGTTTCATCATGGGCGTATTGCCTGGCGCGGGCGCGACCCTGGCCAGTGCCGTGGCCTACATGACTGAAAAACGCATCGCCGGCACCAGTGGCACGTTCGGCCAGGGCGACAAGCGCGGCCTCGCCGCTCCGGAAACCGCCATTGGTGGCGCGGCCTGCGGTGCGCTGGTACCGATGCTGACCCTCGGCGTGCCCGGCTCGGGCACCACGGCGGTGATGATCGGCGCCCTGTCGCTGTACAACATCACCCCCGGTCCCCTGCTGTTCCAGCAACAGCCGGATATCGTCTGGGGCCTGATCGCGTCGTTGTTCGTCGCCAACATCATGCTGGTGATCCTCAACATCCCGATGATCCGCATCTTCACCCGCATCCTGGCCGTGCCGAACTGGGCATTGGTCCCGGTCATCGCGATCATCACCGGGATCGGCGTCTACGCGGTGCATGCCACTACGTTCGACCTGTTCCTGATGATCGGCATCGGTATCTTCGGTTACATCCTGCGCAAGCTGGACTTCCCGTTGTCACCGGTCCTGCTGGGTTTCATCCTCGGCGGGCTGATGGAGCAAAACCTGCGTCGGGCGCTGTCGATTTCCAACGGTGCGCTGGAGATCCTCTGGTCGAGCCCGATCACCTTCGGTTGCTGGATCCTGACGGCGATCATGCTGTTCATGCCACTGGTGCGGATCTGGCGTCGGCGCGCGGCGCAACGTCGTGCCCTGGCCAATGTCTGAGGCAACATTCAGACAATGGTGGGGAACCCCGCTGGTCGGTCTGGCCGGCGGGTATCTGGCCAGCCTGATCGGCTGGCCTTTGCCCTGGATGGTCGGCTCGTTGCTGGCGATCATCCTGGTACGGTGCCTGACGCCGTGGCAACTGATGGAAATTCCCGGCGGCCGTAAATGCGGCCAATGGGTGGTGGGCATTGGCATCGGCCTGCACTTCACCCCAGTGGTGATGGAGCAGGTGCTGAGCCACTTTGGCCTGATCTTCTTCGGCGCGCTGATCACCAGCGTGTCCAGCGTGGTGAGTGTGTGGCTGATGCGCCGCACCGGTGAAGACCGCGCCACCGCTTTTTTCTCCAGCATGCCCGGCGGTTCCGGTGAAATGGTCAACCTCGGCGCCCGCAACGGCGCCGACCTCAGCCGCGTCGCCGCCGGTCAGAGCCTGCGGGTGCTGGTGGTGGTGCTGTGCGTACCGGCGGCGTTCAAATACCTGTTGGGTGAAGGTGCCCCGGCGCAGCACAACACGACGGTGGACTGGCTGTGGCTGGCGCTGCTGTTCCCGGCGGGCGCCCTGCTCGCTTGGATTTGGGAGCGCTTGCGCCAACCCAACCCATGGTTGTTCGGGCCGTTGCTGGTGAGCGCAGCGGTGAGCATCGGTTGGGACCTGCACATCGGCCTGCCCAATGGCGGCAGCCAGATCGGCCAGTGGCTGATCGGCAGCGGGTTGGGTTGTCATTTCAACCGGCAGTTCTTCCGCCGGGCGCCCTCGTTCATGGGGCGCACCTTGATCGGCACGGTGTTGACGATGCTGATCGCCACCCTCGCGGCCCTAGGCCTGAGCACCCTGACCCATCTGGACCTGCGCTCGCTGACACTGGGCATGATGCCTGGCGGCATTGCGGAAATGAGCCTGACAGCGGAGACGCTGCAACTGTCGGTGCCGCTGGTGACGGCGTTGCAAGTGATGCGGCTGTTGTTTGTGCTGTTTCTGGCGGAACCGTTGTTCAGGTATTGGATGCGCAAGCCCGGTTCTGATTAATAAACCGAGTTGCCTTCATCGCGAGCAAGCTCGCTCCCACATGGATTTGCGGCATACACAGATCAATGTGGGAGCGAGCTTGCTCGCGATGGGGCCCGTAGCCGACCGCTCAAACCGGCGGCAACCGCCAATCAATCGGCGCTTCGCCCTGTTGTTCGAGAAACTTGTTGGTCCGGCTGAAATGCCCGCACCCCAAAAACCCACGGTAAGCCGACAGCGGCGACGGATGGACCGAGGTCAGCACCAGGTGTTTGGTGGCGTCGATCAGTTTCTGCTTGCCCTGGGCATGGGCGCCCCATAGCAGGAATACCAAGTGTGGCTGGTGTTCGCTGACCACTTCGATGACCCGGTCGGTGAAATGCTGCCAGCCCTTGCCCGCGTGGGCGTTGGCATTGGCGCGTTCAACGGTCATGGTGGTGTTGAGCAGCAATACCCCCTGGTCGGCCCAGCTTTGCAGGTAACCGTGGTTGGGAATATCGATGTTCAGGTCGCGCTTCAATTCTTTGTAGATATTCACCAGCGACGGCGGCGTCGGCACGCCCGGTTGCACCGAGAAGCACAAACCATGGGCCTGGCCCGGGCCGTGGTACGGGTCCTGGCCGAGGATCACCACTTTGACCTTGTCCAGCGGCGTGGAGTTGAGCGCATTGAAAATCAGCGGCGCCGGTGGATAAATCTCCTTGCCGGCGGCGTATTCCCGACGCAGGAATTCGCGCAACTCTGCCATGTAGGGCTGGTCGAACTCGGCACGCAGTGCCTGCTTCCAGCTCGGTTCGAGTTTGATACGGTCGTCAGCAGTCATGGTTGCACCCGGTAAAAACAATGGGCGCACCCTAGGAAAGCCTACATGGCTTGTCAATTGATCTGACGCAGAACCGGCACTTTCCTACGCAGCGGTCATACTGAACATTCAATTTTCTGATCGAGGTCACGATGAATCTGCACTTCGAAGAACTCACCGGCATCGACGGTGCCCGCGTCGGCATTGCCACGCTGGATGCCGAAAAATCCCTGAACGCTCTTTCCCTGCCAATGATCAACGCCCTGCGCGATCGTCTCGATGCCTGGGCCCGAGAACCGCAAATCGTATGCGTGCTGCTGCGCGGCAATGGCGCCAAGGCCTTCTGCGCCGGCGGCGAAGTGCGCAGCCTGGTGGAGGCCTGCCGGGCCACCCCCGGTGAAGTACCACCCCTGGCTGGGCAATTTTTCGCGGCGGAATACCGCTTGGACTTCAACCTGCACACCTACCCCAAACCCTTGCTGTGCTGGGGCCATGGCTATGTCCTGGGCGGCGGCATGGGCCTGCTGCAAGGCGCGAGTACCCGGATCGTCACGCCGAGCAGTCGCCTGGCAATGCCGGAAATCAGCATCGGCCTGTACCCGGATGTCGGCGCCAGTTGGTTTCTGTCGCGCCTGCCGGGCAAGCTCGGTCTGTTTCTTGGCCTGACCGGCGCCCACATGAATGCCCGGGATGCCATCGACCTGGGCCTGGCCGACCGGTTTTTGCTGGATGAACAACAGGACGACTTGATCGAGGGCCTGCTGCAACTCAACTGGCAGGAACAGACCCAGATGCAGCTCAACAGCCTGCTCAAGGCGCTGCAGCAGGAAGCCGTCGCGCAACTGCCCGAAGCCCAATGGCTGCCACGTCGGCAGAAAATCGACGAGTGGTTGGATGTCAGCGATGTGCGCTGCGCCTGGAAGGCCCTCAGCCTGCTGGTGGACCACCCGGATCCATTGATCGCCCGGGCGGCCAAGACCATGAGCGAAGGCTCACCACTGACCGCTCATCTGGTCTGGGAACAGATCGCTCGTGCCCGGCATCTGTCGTTGGCCGGGGTGTTCCGGATGGAATACACCTTGAGCCTCAACTGCTGCCGCCATCCGGAGTTCAGCGAAGGTGTGCGGGCGCGGTTGATCGATAAGGATCACAAACCCCATTGGCACTGGCCGGACATCAATCATGTCCCTGAAGCAGCAGTGGAGGCGCATTTCCACAAGGCGTGGGAAGGTCGGCATCCGTTGGCGGATTTGTCCAACGAGTAAAGCCCCTGGATGACACTCAGTGGGAGTGATCTGTGGGAGCAAAAGTTATCTCACCGGATTTATGACAGGCACAAAAAAAGCGGCGCTCAATGCGCCGCTTTTTGTTGCCCAGCGATCAGCGGTGATTGCCCCGCCCGTCATGACCGCCGCGTCCTCGATGATCACGCCCACCTCGGCCACGGCGGTCGTCATTCCAGCCGCCCCGGTTATGGCCGTCCCAGCCGCCCCGATTTGGATAAGACCGGTACGCCGCTCGCGGTGGCGAGTAATAGCGTGGGCCTTGTTGGTAGTAACGCGGCGGCGAGTAATAGCGTGGCGCCGGTTGGTAATACCGCGGAGCGTAATAACCACGCGGAGCCGAATAGTAGCTCCCGCCGCCGTAATAGACTGGCGCCGGTGAGGTATAGACTTCGGAACGGTAGTAGCTCGAGTCTCCGTCGTAATAAGGCACGCATGCCGAAAGAGTCAAACCGAGAAACACAATGAGCAGCAGTCGTCGATACATGGCGGCCTCCTGGACCGCGAATGGGCCACATCAGCGACGCTGATGGGCGGCAGTCATCTATTGGGTGACTGACGATTAATCTGACAGCGAAATCGGAATCTGGTGCGCCCCGGCAACAACTGGAAACATGTCGCTCGTCGCCCTCTTCCGGTGCGCGATGGCACCACAAGCAAGCACAAATCCACGCTCAATCATCCCTCCCCTGCCCCCACCCTCTCTGGCCCGGGCCTTCGGCGGACTTGGCACGGCTCTCGCTTTAAAAAACCTCGTGCAGGAGTCATCACAGGTTCGCGGCACCACAATTTGCAATGGCTGACTAGGGTTCCGGCTCGCCTCTGGCGAGTGACTGGTCCGAGAGTTGGCGACCTCCAGTTGAGGTTACACGGCGGGACAAAAGCCCGGGAGACAAGCCACCGTTCGCGGTGCCGCGTTGCTCCTGTCCGCCCTTGATCAACTGGAGAACCACCATGCTCAAGCTTCGTCTGTCGTCCCTGCTCATCGCCGCCTTTTCGGCCCTGGTGAGCCTTTCCTCCCCCGCGGCGCAAAAAGACCACTTCAGCGTCTGCTGGACCATTTACGCCGGCTGGATGCCCTGGGAATACGCTGGCAGCCAAGGCATCGTCGACAAGTGGGCGAAGAAGTACGGCATCAAGATCGACGTCGTGCAGCTCAATGATTACGTCGAATCCATCAACCAGTACACCGCCGGTCAGTTCGACGGCTGCACCATGACCAACATGGACGCCCTGACCATTCCCGCCGCCGGTGGCGTGGACAGCACCGCGCTGATCGTCAGCGATTTCTCCAACGGCAACGACGGTATCGTCCTCAAGGGCGCTGGCAAGAAAGTCGCTGATCTCAAGGGCATGGACGTCAACCTGGTGGAACTGTCGGTCTCCCACTACCTGCTGGCCCGCGCCCTGGATTCGGTTGGCCTCACCGAGAAAGACCTGAAAGTCGTCAACACGTCCGACGCCGACATCTCCGCCGCCTTCAACACTGATCAGGTCAAGGCCGTCACCACTTGGAACCCGATGCTCTCGGACATCAAGGCCCAGCCCGGCGTGAGCGAAGTGTTCAATTCCAGCCAAGTACCCGGCGAGATCATGGACATGATGGTGGTCAACACCCAGACCCTGCAGGACAACCCGGCCCTGGGCAAAGCGTTGACCGGCGCCTGGTTTGAAGTGGTGGCGCTGATGAACGCGAACAACGCCGCCAGCAAGACGGCACTGGAACACATGGCCAAAGCCTCAGGCACCGACTTGGCCGGCTTCCAGGCGCAACTGGACACCACCAAGCTGTTCGCCACACCCAAGGAAGCCCTGAGCTTCGCCACCAGCCAGCAACTGCCCGCAACCATGGGCAAGGTGGCCGAGTTCTCGTTCCAGCACGGCTTGCTGGGCGAAGGTGCCAAGAATACCGACGCGGTCGGCATGGCGTTCGCCAATGGCGTGACCCGCGGCGACAAGGCCAACCTCAAGCTGCGCTTTGACCCGACCTACGTGCAGTTGGCCGCCGACGCCAAGCTGTAAACCGGAGGAGCTGGCATGCGCCTGATCAACCGCTACCCGGATCGTCCCAGCCGCTTGTTGCTGGTGATCCTGCCCTTCGCGCTGGTGTTGTTCGCCTACTTCATGGGCTCGGCCGAACGGTTGACGGACAACCCTAACGACAAGCTGCTGCCCAGCGCCGTGCAAATGGCCGACGCGGTGAAACGCCTGGCCTTCACGGCTGATGCCCGCAGCGGCGATTACCTGCTCTGGCAAGACACCGCGTCGAGCCTGCGGCGACTGGCCATCGGCCTGGGCATCAGTGCCCTCGCCGGGCTGTGCCTGGGCATTGCCGCCGGCACGCTACCGTTGTTCGGCGCGCCGTTATCGCCGTTGCTCACGGTGGTATCGATGGTGCCACCGCTGGCGATCCTGCCGATCCTGTTCATCGTCTTTGGCCTGGGGGAATTGTCGAAAGTCATGCTGATCGTCATTGGCATCACACCGTGCCTGGCCCGGGATCTGGAACAGCGCGCCCGGGAAATCCCGGTCGAGCTGCTGATCAAGGCCCAGACCCTCGGCGCTTCGACCTGGACGCTGATGCTACGGGTGGTGCTGCCGCAATTGCTGCCGCGCCTGTTGATTTCCCTGCGGCTGATGCTGGGGTCGGCCTGGCTGTTTCTGATTGCCGCCGAAGCCATCGCCTCCACCGATGGGCTGGGCTATCGGATTTTCCTGGTGCGGCGTTACCTGGCGATGGACGTGATCTTGCCGTACGTGGTGTGGATCACCCTGCTCGCCTGGCTGATGGATTGGGGCCTCAAGCGCCTGACCCGGCAAGCGTTCCCCTGGTACGAGGGGGCGAAGGCATGAGCTTCATTACCGTGAACAACGTCTGGCAACAGTATGGCGATCAGGTGGTGCTTGAGCGCTTGAACCTGAGCGTCGCCGAGGGCGAATTCTGCACACTCGTGGGCGCGTCCGGTTGCGGCAAGTCGACCTTCCTGCGATTGCTGCTGGGCCAGGAACGCGCCAGTCGCGGGCAGATTCTCCTGGACGGCCAACCCTTGGCCGGTGAGCCGGATGCCAGTCGGGGCGTGGTGTTCCAGCGCTATTCGGTATTCCCGCACCTGACCGTGCTGGACAACGTGGCCCTGGGCCTGGAACTGCCGCGCTCGCCGCTGCTGGGCCGGCTGTTCGGCAGCGCCAAACGCCAGGTCCGCGAAGAAGCCGCGCACCTGCTGGGCAAGGTCGGCCTCGGCCACGCGCGGGACAAATACCCAGCGCAACTGTCCGGCGGCATGCAACAACGGCTGGCCATCGCCCAGGCACTGATCATGAAGCCGCGTGTCCTGCTGCTGGACGAGCCCTTCGGTGCCCTCGATCCGGGCATTCGCAAAGACATGCACGCCTTGTTGCTGGAGCTGTGGCGCGAAACCCGGCTGACAGTGTTCATGGTCACCCATGACCTGTCCGAAGGTTTCAGCCTCGGCACGCGCCTGTTGGTGTTCGACAAAGTCCGTGTCGACCCGCACGCCCCCGGCGCCTATGGCGCGCGCATCACCTATGACATTCCACTGAACAGCGACCGGCGCACCGACCGGGCCGCCGTCGACGCCCTGCCCGCCGAACTGGCCGGCACGTTGCGTAGCGCTTGAAAGGAGTTTTCCCATGACCGATTCGATCCCGTTGTTTCCCCCCTTCGCCGAAGAGCTGCTGCCCGGTGGCGGCCACCGTTCCTTTGTGCTCAAGCGCGGCCAACTGCTGCGCCTGACCGACCTGCGCGGCGGTGCCAACGTGAGCCTGACGCTACTCAACGCCAACGAAAAAACCGAACGCCTGAACCTGCCCGACAGCCTCAAATGCCAACACACCGCCAAACTCACCGCCGGCCATTGTTTGTACTCGGACATGGGTCGGGTACTGGCGGCGATTACCGCCGACACCTGCGGTTGGAGCGATAGCCTGGGCGGCGTGCTCTGCGCCGAGGAAGTCGCGCAGAAATACGGTCAGGGCCGCTACCAGGAGCTGCGCAACGGCTTCTTTCGCAATGGCACCGACAACCTGCTGGTGGAGCTGGGCAAATGGGGCTTGGGCCTGTCCGACCTGCTGATGACCCTCAACCTGTTCAGCCGGGTCAATGTCGATGAGGCCGGAGGTTTTCACTTCGTTGAAGGCCATTCCAAGGCCGGCGATTACATCGAGTTGTACGCGCCGATGGACACCCTGGTGGTGCTGACTGCGCTGCAACACCCGATGGACCCGAACCCGCAATACGCCCCGCAACCGCTCAAGCTCAGTTGGATGAATGCTGACCCCAGCGTCGCCGAGCACTGCCGCCAGTCGCGCCCGGAAAACCAGCGCGGTTTCATCAACACCGACCGTCTGTTCGCCTGAGGATCGCTGCCATGTCACTCGCCATCGCCACCGTACAAAAGCAGCCTGACACCGCTATCTATCGCGCCACCATTCCCGCCGGGGAACCCTGGCTGGTGGAGGTCAAGGCTGGCCAGACCCTGCGCATCCTCGACCTGGAGGGCAACCAGGCGGTCGACACGCTGTTCTACAGCCTGGCCAACCCCAAGGAACGCTACGACGTGCAGCGCACGCTGCGCCGGCAGAACAGCGTTTACCTGAGCACCGGCAGCGTCCTGTACTCCAACCTAGGCCAGCCGATGCTGACCATCGTCGAAGACACCTGCGGGCGCCACGACACCCTCGGCGGCGCCTGCGCCCAGGAAAGCAACACCGTGCGCTACGCCCTGGAAAAACGCTACATGCACAGCTGTCGCGACAACTACCTGCGGGCCTGCGCCCATGACGGTCGCCTGGGCAAGGGCGATATCGGACCGAACATCAACTTCTTCATGAACGTGCCGGTCACTGCCGACGGCGGCCTGACATTCGAAGACGGGATCTCGGCGCCGGGCAAATACGTCGACCTGCGGGCCGAGATGGACGTGATCGTCCTGATCTCCAACTGCCCGCAACTGAACAACCCATGCAATGCCTACAACCCCACACCTGCGGAGCTTTTGATATGGAACTGAAACTCAGCCGCCTGCGGCGCTGGTTGTTTGCGTTGTGCCAGAGCCGGTCGGGGCAGTGCATTAAATAGCGTTACCAGACACCCACGATCCAATGTAGGAGCGGGCTTGCTCGCGAAAGCGGTCCGACAGTGACATAGATGTTGACTGACACACCACTTTCGCGAGCAAGCCCGCTCCCACAGGGTTCAGCGGTGTTTTGAAGTTGATTATTTCGCCACCAGGGACGACCCCGGCGGCCATCGAAAACTGCGGGACGGCCCGCATCCCGGTTCAGGCAGCCATGCATGCCTGAGGGGGTTATGCCATGTTCGAAAAAGTCCTGATCGCCAACCGTGGCGCCATCGCCTGCCGCATCCTGCGGACCCTGCGTGAACTGAAGGTCGAAGGTGTGGCGGTGTATGCCCAGGCCGATGCCGCCAGCTTGCATATCCTGCAAGCCGACCAAGCCCATTGCCTGGGCGAAGGCGCGGCGGCCGCCACTTACCTGGCGGTAGACAAGCTCCTGGCGATCGCCAAAAGCAGCGGCGCGACGGCGATCCATCCCGGCTACGGTTTTCTCTCGGAAAACGCAGCCTTCGCCGAAGCCTGCGAAGCCGCAAATATCGCGTTCATCGGCCCGACGCCGGAGCAACTGCGTGTGTTCGGCCTCAAGCACACCGCCCGCGACCTGGCACGCCGACACGGCGTGCCGCTGCTCGAAGGCACCGAACTGCTCGACAGCCTCGACGCCGCGCTGCTGGCGGGGACGCAGGTTGGCTATCCGGTGATGCTCAAAAGTACCGCCGGTGGCGGCGGCATCGGCATGCGCGTGTGTCGCAGTGCCGCCGAGCTGAGTGAATCCTTCGAAACGGTGAGGCGCCTGGGCCAGAACAACTTCAGCGATGCTGGGGTGTTCATCGAGAAGTACATCGAACGCGCGCGGCACCTCGAGGTGCAGGTGTTCGGCGACGGCCAGGGACAAGTGATCGCCTTGGGCGTGCGCGACTGCTCGGTGCAGCGGCGCAATCAGAAAGTCCTCGAGGAAACCCCGGCGCCGAACCTGCCCGAAGGCATGGCTGACGAACTCTGTGCGGCGGCGATCCAACTGGCCAAGGCGGTGAACTACCGCAGCGCCGGCACCGTGGAATTCGTGTTCGACAGCGATGCCGGACGCTTCTATTTCCTGGAGGTGAACACCCGACTGCAAGTCGAGCATGGCGTCACCGAGCAAGTATGGGGCGTGGATCTGGTGCGCTGGATGGTGCAACTGGCCGCCGGCGACCTGCCGCCACTTTGCGAGTTACGCCAGGGTTTGAAAGCCGAGGGCCATGCGATTCAGGCACGTTTGTATGCCGAGGATCCGGGCCGGGATTTCCAGCCTAGCCCAGGGCTGCTGACCACCGTGCAGTTCCCGCAATGCGATGGCAAACAACTGCGCATCGACACCTGGGTCGAGGCCGGTTGCCAGATCCCGCCTTACTTCGATCCGATGATCGCCAAAGTCATTCGTTGGGCCCCCACCCGCGAGCAGGCACGCCTGGGCTTGTATCAAGCGCTGGATGAAAGCCTGCTGTACGGCGTGGAAACCAATCGCCAATACCTGCAACAGATCCTCCTCGATGCACCGTTTGCCAACGGCCAGCCCTGGACCCGCTGCCTGGAGGCGCTGGTCTATCGCGCCAACACCTTTGAAGTGCTCAGCCCCGGTACCCAGACCAGCATCCAGGACTATCCCGGTCGCCTCGGCTATTGGGCGGTGGGTGTGCCGCCGTCGGGACCGATGGACAGCCGTTCGCTGCGCCTGGGCAATCGCCTGCTGGGTAATGAAGAAGGTGCGGCGGCGTTGGAGATCACCATGAGCGGGCCGCTGCTGCGCTTCAACTGCCCTGCCCGGGTGGCCGTGACCGGTGCGGTGATTGCGCTGACCCTCGACGGTGAAGCCGTACCGATGAACACCGTGTTGTCGATTGGGGCCGGCACCACCCTGGCAATGGGCACCATCGCTGGGGCCGGGGCGCGCAGTTACCTGTGCCTGCAAGGCGGCGTGCAAGTGCCGGATTACCTGGGCAGTAAAAGCACGTTCACCCTCGGCCAGTTCGGCGGTCATGGCGGACGGGCGTTGTGCACGGGCGACGTGTTGCACCTCAAGCCACTGGATGAGCACACGGCGCTGCCGCAAACGAGCGTGCCGGTTCTTGAGTTGCCGAGCGTGCGGCAGATTCGTGTGATCTATGGCCCTCACGGCGCGCCGGAATACTTCACCGAGTGCTACATCCAGACCTTCTTCGACACGGCGTGGGAAGTGCATTTCAACTCCAGCCGTACCGGCGTGCGCCTGATCGGACCGAAACCCGAATGGGTACGCGCCGACGGTGGCGAGGCCGGCCTGCATCCTTCCAACATCCATGACAATCCCTACGCCATCGGTGCCGTGGACTTTACCGGCGACATGCCCGTCATCCTCGGCCCCGACGGCCCGAGCCTGGGCGGCTTCGTTTGCCCGGTGACGGTGATCGAGGCGGACCTCTGGCAACTGGGGCAACTCAAGGCGGGGGACAAGGTGCGGTTTGTGCCGGTGGATGTATCGACCGCCCGATCTCTGGCCTTGAAATGGGATCAATGTGGGAGCGGGCTTGCTCGCGAAAGCGGTCTGTCAGTTACATCAATATTGGATGTCCCGCCGCTATCGCGAGCAAGCTCGCTCCCACAGGGGATTTCGTCGCCTGTGGTATTGGATATCGGGCGGGACGATACCCGCCTGGTGGCGAGATTGTCCGGCGACACCCATCTACTGCTGGAAATCGGCGCCCCCGAACTGGACCTCGTGCTGCGCTTTCGCGCCCATGCCTTGATGCAGGCTTTGGAACACAAACAATTGCACGGTGTGATCGACCTCACCCCGGGCATTCGCTCACTGCAAGTGCACTATCAACCCGAGCAACTGCCCCTGGCCGATCTCCTGGCCATTGTCGCCGGGGAATGGGACGCGGTGTGCGCCGCACAGGACCTGCAAGTGCCGTCGCGCATCGTCCACCTGCCGCTGTCCTGGGACGATCCGGCTTGCCAGCTGGCGATCGAGAAATACATGACCACGGTGCGCAAGGACGCGCCCTGGTGCCCAAGCAACCTGGAGTTCATCCGACGCATCAACGACCTGCCCAACCTCGACGAAGTGCAACGCACCGTGTTCGACGCCAGCTACCTGGTGATGGGCCTGGGGGACGTCTACCTCGGCGCGCCGGTCGCCACGCCGCTGGACCCACGGCATCGGCTGGTGACCACCAAATACAACCCGGCCCGCACCTGGACTGCGGAAAACTCGGTGGGCATCGGCGGCGCCTATATGTGCGTGTACGGCATGGAGGGTCCGGGGGGTTATCAGTTCGTCGGACGCACGTTGCAGATGTGGAACCGGTATCGGGACGTTGCCGCATTTGACGGCAAGCCCTGGCTGCTGCGGTTCTTCGACCAGATTCGTTTCTACCCGGTCAGTGCCGATGAACTGCTGCGCATTCGCCGGGATTTTCCCCTGGGCCGCTTCGACCTGAACATCGAACACAGCCAGCTCAACCTCGCTGATTACCAGCGTTTTCTGGCGCAGGAGGCCGACAGCATCGCCGCGTTCCGACAGCAGCAACAAGGCGCTTTCAACGCCGAGCGCGAGCGTTGGATCGCCAGTGGCCAGGCGCACTTCGACAGCGAAGAACCTGCCCCCGCGCCGGACGAAAACGCGCTACTGAGCGAGGATCAAATGAGCGTCGACAGCCACATCGCCGGCAACCTCTGGCAGGTGCAGGTGGAAGTGGGCGCCCGGGTCGCCGTCGGTGATGTGCTGGTGATTCTGGAGTCGATGAAGATGGAAATCCCGGTGCTGGCGCCCGTGGCCGGGGTGGTGCGCGAAGTTCGCGTCCAGCCAGGTTCAGCGGTGCGCGCCGGACAGCGCGTCGTGGTGCTGGAACGTGACTGAACTCAATCAAAGGATTAACACCATGAACCTCTCTCTACGTTTGGACGATCTGCGCAACGCCTACCGCAGCGGCGAACTGACGCCTCGCCAAGTGCTGTCGAGCCTGCGGGAAAAAGCCGCCGCGCTGAATCCGGACTATCACCTGTTCATCCACCTGCTGACGCTTGAGGAACTCGAACCCTTCCTGGCCACACTGGAAGGCCGCGACCTGGAAAGCCTGCCACTGTACGGCGTGCCCTTCGCGATCAAGGACAACATTGATCTGGCCGGCATTGCCACCACTGCCGCGTGTCCGGCGTTTGCCTACGTGCCGCAACGTTCGGCCACCATCGTCGAGCAGTTATTGGCGCTGGGCGCGATTCCGCTGGGCAAGACCAACCTCGACCAGTTCGCCACCGGACTCAATGGCACCCGCTCGCCCTACGGCGCCTGCCGCAACAGCGTACTGTCCGACTATCCGGCGGGCGGTTCGAGCGCCGGCTCGTCACTGGCGGTGGCCCTGGGCGTGGCAAGTTTTGCCTTGGGTACCGACACCGCCGGTTCCGGTCGGGTACCTGCGGCACTGAACAATCTGCTGGGGTTGAAAGCCACCAAGGGCTTGATCTCCACGGCCGGCGTAGTACCGGCCTGTCGCACGCTGGACTGCGTCACGACCTTCACCGCAACGGCGCGGGAAGCCAGCCAGTTACTGGCGCTGACGGCTCGTCTCGACCCCCGCGACGAATACAGCCGCAGCAATCCGCTGTGGAACGACGGCTCAGCATTCGGCGCGCCGCGACGCTTTCGCTTCGGCGTGCCTCGCCCCCAGGACCTGGCCTTTTTCGGCTGCGACGAAGGTCCGCAACTGTTTCTGGACGCCATCGAGCGGCTCGAACGCATAGGTGGCGAAGCGGTGGAACTGGACTTGTCGCCGTTCCTGGAAGCCGCACGCCTGCTATATGAAGGGCCTTGGGTCGCCGAGCGCTACAGCGTCGCCGGCCAATTGATGGAGCGCGAGCCTGACGCCGTATTACCAGTGATCCGCGCCGTATTGGCGAAAGCACCTACCGTGGATGGCGTACAGACCTTCCGCGCCCAGTACCGTTTGCAAGCACTCAAAGCCCAATGCGACCGCGTCATGGAAACCCTCGATTGCGTCCTCACGCCGACCATCGGCCGTCCGGTGACCCTCGCCGAGCTGGCCGCCGAACCGGTGTTGCGCAATTCCGAGCTGGGTTACTACACCAATTTCATGAACCTGCTGGACTATGCCGCCGTCGCCGTCCCCAGCGCGTTCATGGCCAACGGCCTGCCTTGGGGCGTGACGCTGTTCGGTCGAGCCTTCACTGATCAATACCTGCTCGGCGTGGCCGATGCCTTGCAGCGCCAGCAGGATCCGGCGTTGCCAACGCCAACCAACCCGGCACGCCACGACCGGGCACGACTGGTGGTGTGCGGGGCGCACCTGGACGGATTGGCGCTTAACTGGCAGCTCAAGCAACGCGGTGCCCACCTGGTCGAAGCCACCCGCAGTTCACCCGATTACCGCCTCTATGCCCTGGCCGGCGGCCCACCCTTGCGCCCCGGCATGCTTCGGGTCAGTGAAGGTGGCGTGGCGATTGAGGTCGAGGTCTGGGAAATGCCGAGCAGCGAACTGGGTTCGTTCCTGACCGGCATCCCCGCGCCGTTGGGGCTGGGCAAGGTGCAACTGGCCGATGGCCGTTGGGAAAGCGGATTCATTTGCGAGGCGTATGGCTTGGAGGGCGCGCAGGAGATCAGCCATTTGGGGGGATGGCGGGCTTACCTGCAAAGCCTTAAGTAGTTGTGAACCTGTGGCGAGGGAGCTTGCTCCTTCGCCACAGTGCTATAAACCCTGCAAATCCGAGCATCTTTTCCTACAAGGCCACTAAACTGATTTCATTGGGTCTGCGCCAAGGAAATCGCCATGTCGCTCCGTTCGCCGTTGTATTCCCAGCGTAAGCCGCTCCTGCTCGTAGTGCTGCTGCTCGGTGCAGGCTTTCTGATCATTTCATTGTTGGGCTACCAGGCTGCCCATACCTCGGTACGGGACCACACTCTCAAGACGCTGTACCTGAACCTGCTGATCGGCCTGCTCGTGACACTGGCCGTGTTGGCAATCCTTTATCAACTGATCAACAGCTATCAACGCCGCATCGACGCCCAGACCATCCTCGACAGCCTGACCGAACTGCCGAACCGCCGAGGCTTCGACCTGCTGGCGGTGCAAGCCCTGCACGAAGCCCAGCGCGAACCCAAACCCTTGACCGCGCTGTTGCTGGAGCTGGACGACTTCAAGCGGCTGGACGCCAACCACGGTCACATCGCCACTGATCAACTACTGACCGGGGTAGCGCGCGATCTGACTGAAAGCCTGCGGCAGTCGGACATCGTGTGTCGCTGGAGTGCCGATACCTTTGTCGTACTGCTCAAGGACACCGATGGGCAGACCGGTCTGAAAATCGCTGAGAAAGTTCGCCAGCACATCGAAAACCAACGCTATTTCTGCAGTGGGAAACAATTACGGGTGACCGTCAGCATCGGCCTCACCACCTTGCAGGACGAAGACGTCTTGCACAGTCTGCTGTTGCGGACCGATCATGCGCTGCAACGCGCCCGGCAGACCGGGTGCAACCGAACCTGCGTGGAACTGCCTCACTCCAGTTATGAATAAACCCGACCTGTGCCCGGCCTGCGGCGCCACCAATGACTGCACCCTGGCCGACCCGCGAACCGTCGACCGCACCTGCTGGTGCTACAGCGTGAGCATCGACCCGGCCGTGCTTGAAGCGTTGCCGGCCGAACAGCGAGATCAATCCTGTTTATGTCCGCGCTGCGCCCAGGTACTGGAGCAGTTGCAAGCCAAGGGACTGCCGATTGGATAAGATGCGCGTCCCTTTTTCTCTTGCCCTGCCCGCCCATGCGCGTTGACCGCTTCCTCAGTAATCTGCCGTGTTTCAACCGCCAACAGGTCCGCCTGCTGCTGGTGGAGCGTCGCGTGCGGATCGACGGCCAGACCGTCGACGATCCCCATGCACAAGTGCGTGAGTTCAGTCGGGTTGAAGTCGATGAGCAGGTGCTGCAAGCGGGCCGCCCAGCGCGCTACTTCATGCTGCACAAGCCGCCCGGCTGTGTCAGCGCCACCCGCGATCCGCAGCACCCCACCGTGCTCGACTTACTGGACGAACCGGACAAGGACGACCTGCACATCGCCGGGCGCCTGGACTTCAACACCACAGGGCTGATGCTGATCACCAATGACGGAAGCTGGTCGCGGCGCCTGACCCAACCCCAGACCAAACTGCCCAAGGTCTATTACGTCGAGACCGAGCAAACCATCACCGCCGAATATGCCGTCACCTTCGCTCGCGGCCTGTACTTCGCTTTCGAAGACCTCACCACCCAACCAGCGGAGCTAACACTGCTGGGGCCAAAATCGGCGCGCCTGAGCATCGTTGAAGGGCGCTATCACCAGGTCAAACGCATGTTCGGCCACTTCGATAACAAGGTGTTGCGCCTGCACCGTGAGCGCATGGGGCCACTGACGCTGGACGCCCATCTCGAGCCAGGCCAGTACCGCGCCTTGAGCCCCGGGGAAGTCCATCTCATTTGAACCCGCTACCGCTGGGCAGAAGTGTCGAACAATTTTCCAATCGGTACTTGCGCAACAGTCGCCCCCCTGCTTGAATCAAACCGTCGGCCGAAATGTGACCGATGAGTCACAACATACTTCCAAGAAACCTTTTGCCGGTTGGAATCCTCAGGTTCCGCCTTGCTCCTCCGGCAAACTGCCCGCCTATAACAACACCCGTCGACCATTGTTCGGATCGACATGGGCCATATCTTTCAGGCGTATGCCTACCTGTCACATTGCCCGTGCAATCTTATTGCGCGCATACCCGCTTGCCAGGAGTCTTATGACATGAGGCCAGAAATCGCTGTGCTGGATATACAGGGTCAGTATCGGGTTTACACGGAGTTCTATCGCGCAGACGCCGCACAAAAGACCATTATTCTGGTCAACGGCTCGATGGCCACCACTGCGTCGTTTGCACAGACCGCCAAAAACCTCTACCCGCAATTCAATGTCGTGCTGTACGACCAGCCCTACGCGGGCAAGTCCAAGGCCCACAACCGACATGAGCAAATGCTGACGAAAGAGATCGAAGGCCAGATCCTTCTGGAACTGATCGACCACTTCGCCGCCGAGCATGTGCTGTCCTTTTCCTGGGGTGGCGCCGCCACGCTGACTGCATTGGCGCAGCGCCCACGGCGCATCGAAAAAGCGGTGATCAGCTCATTCTCGCCGGTGCTCAATGCGCCGATGCGCGACTACCTGGAGCGCGGCGTGGATTACCTCGGCTGCCTGGACGGCGACCGTGTCGGGCACCTGGTCAACAGCACGATTGGCAAACACCTGCCGCCGCTGTTCAAGCGCTTCAACTATCGCCACGTCAGCAGCCTGGCCGAGCATGAATACGGGCAGATGCATTTCCACATCAGCGACGTGCTCCACAGCGATCGGTTGTGCTACGTCAACGCAGCGAAAAAAATCAACGTCCCGGTATTGTTCCTGAACGGCGAATGGGACGAATACACCGCGGCCGACGACGCGAGGCTTTTTGCCGATCACGTGCAGCACAGCAGCTTCAGCACACTGCAAGCCACCGGACACTTCCTGGACATGGAGCACAAAGCCGCCTGCCGGGACAGCCGCAACGCCTTGCTGGACTTCCTCAAACCGGCTCGCCACGAAAGCCGACCGCGCTATAGCTACGTGCAGGGCTACCATGCACCGGCTATCTGAAACCGAGTCCTCGCGAGCAAGCCCCACCCTGCGCTTTTTTGGCTACGGGGGCTTGCCCGCGAACGACCGCTCTGGTTTGAGGCTTGCGTAGACGACTGACCTCGTCGTGCGTAAAGAAAAACTTCAAATCCGTGCCCACATCTGGTACAAAGTCAGCCGCTCTGAGCGGGTGTCGTATAATGGCATTACTCCAGCTTCCCAAGCTGATAACGAGGGTTCGATTCCCTTCACCCGCTCCAATCGAATTCTGCTCTCACGTCGTGTGGTTTTGACGAGGGACGTAAAAAACCGGCTCTTGGTGGCCGGTTTTTTTTGGTCTGGAATTTGTGGATGTTGCGCCCTAATGTAATGGCCACCTCGAGTAAAGATGAAGGGAAGCAAGGGATGCGCCTTATTGATTCACATCTCCCTACGTACCAGTTCAGTGAGCAGCATTCAGTGGACGTTCCCGTAGCCCCTTCCCGTGCGATGGCGTATGTCCTCGCTCATCGTCCTGAAGACGACCGCTTTTTTCGATATGCAATCAAGCTCCGCGAGCTCCCGATGCGCCTGCTGGGCCGGCCTTGGCGCGAAGGGGCTGATCGGCCCGCTTCGTTCGGCCTGGATAACTTCACGTTGCTGCAGCGCGATGACGATACGGAAGTTGTTTACGGACTCGCCGGCAAGCTTTGGAAAGCTGACTACGGCCAAGTCCCTGTAGCGGATGCCGAGGCGTTCCGGGTATTCGATGAGCCGGGCTGTGTGAAGCTGGTGATTGGTTTCACCTGCCAGTTGTTGCGGCCGGGCTTGACGAGAGTCACCACGCAGACGCGGGTGCATTGCCTCGATGCTGATGCGCTACGAAGTTTTACTTCGTACTGGTACCTGATTCGACCGGTCAGTGGGCTTATTCGCCGTCGCATGTTGAAGGCGATTGCGCGACGTTGCGCGAATGAATAGGTGCTGACGGCACACCCGAAATATCAACCGCCCCCCGGCAAATGCCCCAACGGCAACGCCCCCGGCGTCTTCACCGTATGAATCGCAAAGTTGCTCCGGATATCACTCACCCCCGGCAACTTCAGCAGCCGCCCAGTGAGAAAACGGTCGTAAGCCCGCAAGTCCGGCACCACCACTTGCAACAGAAAATCCGATTCGCCTGACACCAGAAACGCCGAAATCACTTCCGGCAATGCCGTGACGGCCTGGCGAAAGGCTTCGGCTTGTTCGTCGTTGTGCCGCTCAACCTTCACGCCGACAAAAACTGTTAATCCAAGCCCCACTTCGTCGCGGTCGAGATTGGCTTGGTAACCACGAATCACACCGGCTTCTTCAAGCATCCGCACACGGCGCAAGCAGGGCGACGGGGACAGGCCGATTTCTTCGGCCAGTTGCACATTGCTCAGGCGGCCATCGCGTTGCAGCGCGGCGAGGATTTTTCGGTCGAAGGCGTCCAATTTCATGAATTGGCAGTTCCCAATTGAATAGTGCGAATAACTGGCAGGTTATGCCAATTAATGAAGCTTTAGAAGCTGACTTCGCAACCACCTGCCCCGCCCGTCAGCCATAGACTTGATGCTTGAGAAGCATCGATGAAGGGGGTGTCGCATGGCAGAGCTCTGGTTGTTTCTGATGGCCTTGATGGTGGTGTACGTGTTGCCAGGGCCGGACATGATTCTGCTGCTGCAAACCGGTGCCCGTCAGGGCAAGGGCGCGGCGCTGGCGACGGCGGTGGGCCTGGGGATTGCTCGTGGATGTCATGTTGCATTGGCGGCGCTGGGACTTTCGGCCTTGTTCAAGACGGCGCCATGGACTTTCGATGTCGTGCGCCTGACCGGGGCTGCCTACTTGTTATGGATCGGTTTTCAATGCCTGCGGACCACGTTGTTGCCAAGTTTTGAAGGCGCCGCTGTCGAGGCCAGAAAGCGACACTGGTACCTGGCGATTCGGCGTGGGCTGCTGACGAATCTGCTCAATCCCAAGGCCTTGTTGTTTTGCTCGGTGTTGTTGCCGCAATTCATCGATCCACAGGGCGGGCCGGTGCTGGGGCAGTTTGCGACCCTGGGCGTGATGTTGGTCAGCGTCGGTTTCTTGTTTGATAGCGCCTACGCGCTGGTAGGTGTGGCGCTCGGGCGCTGGCTCCAGCGCTCCCCTTCGGCCCAGCGCTTGCAGCAGTGGCTGTTTGGGAGTCTTTTGATTGGGTTTGCGGTGCGACTGACGTTTGTGCAGCAGTCGTAGAGTTCGCTGCTGGGACTCATGCTTGAGAACGAAAGCAAACCGAGCCGAAAATCCAGGGCGGCTACGCACCCCAGCGGGAGAAAGCGCCCTCGCCACGGGTGCAATCCTCCGCTCATCACATCCAGAAATAAACCCAACCCACCTCACCTCCGCCCTTGTGCAACACGGCCTCTAGACTTCGTAGCAATGACTGCACTTACCTACCGATATCGCCTTCGGTGGTTATAGTGTTGATCATTTAATTTCAGTAGGTATAGTACCTACCAATCACACCACACGGAGGTGATGTGAATAGCCGATTTCTGATAAGCCAAATTATTGCGGACGGTGGGTATCTGGTGCGGGTTCGGGGCAGTCACCATCACTTCAAGCATCCGACCAAGCCGGGGCTGGTGACGGTACCCCATCCAAAGAAGGACCTGCTCAAAAAAACGGCCATCAGTATTTTGCAACAGGCGCTGCTTCAGACGGCCAGTTGCGCTACGTCTGCGGAGGACGATTGAAATGCTTTACCCGATTGCGATTTCCATGGGCGATGACAAGCACGCCTGGGGTGTTGAGGTGCCGGATATTCCCGGCTGTTTTTCCGCTGGCGACGACCTGGACGAGGCCATGGCGATGGCACGTGAGGCCATTGAGGGGCACTTCGAGATTCTGGCTGAAGACGGTTCGCCGATTCCGTCGGCCAATACCGTCACCTTGCATGCAGCCAATCCAAAATATGCCGGCTGCACTTGGGCGCTGGTGGACATTGATGTGACCAAGTACCTGGGCAAGGCGCAGAAGCTCAACATCACTTTGCCTGGCTACCTGCTCAATCGTATTGATGAATATGTGTTGCACCATCCTGAGGAAAAAAGCCGCTCAGGTTTTCTGGCTTCGGCGGCGCTGAAAGTGCTGCAGCAGGGGCGCTGAAAAATAGCAGGTTGAAATACAGAACCTGCTTGCGATAGCGGTAGACCCGCCAATATCAATGTTGCCGATCTGACGCCATCGCGAGCAGGCTCGCTCTCACCAGGGTTATTTTTTCTCCGAACCGGACTCTTTCATCTGTATCGAAGACTTGGTGCCATCGGTGTTGTCCTTGGTCTCATTGCCCGAGTTGTCGAAGCAGCCCTGCAGGGCGAACAGGCAACAGGCAAGGCAGAAGGTGCGGGTGGCGTTCATGGTGTACTCCGGTTGAGGTCTTTAAGGAGTGACCCTTGGACATGGCAAATGTTGCGACGGTCTTCTGGCAGGGCGATAGACGTTCGCCTAAAGACCGCCACCCAACATAAGCAGAATTTTCATCACGTCGTTGCTGTCTCACCAGACAGGTGCATCCCACAAGGAAAACAGCAATGACCTTCGCAAAAATCGCACAAAAACTGGCCCTCTGGGCGGGGAGCCCCAAGACCTTTTTGGGGGCCATCGTGTTGCTGGTGCTATGGGCCGTCAGCGGACCTTTTTTCCAGTTCAATGATACGTGGCAGCTGATCATCAACACGTCGACGACGATCATTACCTTCCTGATGGTGTTCCTGATTCAGAACACGCAGAACCGTGATACCGACATCTTGCATCTGAAGGTCGACGAGTTATTGCGAGCGACCAAGAATGCGCAAAATGCGATGCTCGGGCTCGAAGCGCTGGATCTCAAGCAATTGGAGGCGCTGAGAAAGCATTACCAGGCGATGGGTGAAGACGAAGTCAAAGGCCTGGAAGGCTTGGAGGAAAAGAACAAGATCGATCTGAACCAGTGTTGAGTGGGGCGCGCGAGTGGTGGTGTGCCACTCGCACGGTCCGGTCAAGCATCAAGGTAGCGGATTGCCGCCCGTCACGCCGAACACTTCTCCAGTGATGTAACTCGACTCCTGGGATGCCAACAACACATAAAGCGGCGCGCATTCGGCCGGTTGACCTGGACGTTTCATCGGCACCTGGGAGCCGAACGTAGGAATCTTCTCTTGCGGTTGTCCGCCGCTGGGTTGCAGCACGGTCCAGATCGGCCCCGGTGCCACGGCGTTGACACGGATGCCCTTGCCGATGACCTGCCCGGCCAGCGCCTTGGTGAATGCCACGATGGCCGCTTTGGTGGTGGCGTAATCCAACAGCGTCGCGGACGGGTCGTAGGATTGGATCGATGCCGTATTGATCACGGTCGCTCCCGCCGGCATCAGCGGCACCGCCGTCTTGCAGAGCCAGAACATCGCATAGATGTTGGTTTTCATGGTGTCGTCGAATTGCGCAGTGGTGATGTCGGCAAGGTCTTTTTGCGCTTCCTGTTTGCCGGCGACATTCACCAGAATATCCAGGCCACTCAATTGCTCGTGAGCACTTCTCACCAGTTGGACGCAAAAGGCTTCGTCCTTGAGATCGCCCGGTATTGCAATGGCCTTGCGCCCTTCGGCTTCGATCAGTTCGATGACTTGCCGCGCATCCCGCTCTTCACTGGGCAAATAATTGATCGCTACATCGGCCCCCTCCCGGGCATAGGCGATGGCGGCCGCGCGGCCGATCCCCGAGTCGCCACCGGTAATCAGCGCCTTGCGCCCTTCCAGGCGGCCGAAACCTTGATAGCTTTTTTCGCCGTGATCCGGCTTGGGCACCATGTCCTGGTCGATGCCCGGAGGCGACTGGGGTTGGTCGGGAAAGGGTGGACGAGGATATTGAGTCAGCGGGTTCTGCATCGCGTATTGGTTGGGTTCTCGGCGTGTGGACATCGAGGCTCTCCTTTTCTGCGGGCAAGATGAACCAGAGCGCGAGCGCTCCGGTCCTGAATGTAAAACGTACGGCGAATCAGCGGCTGGCCTGGAGCGCCCGGGCCATTTTGAGATGGGTTTGCAATTTAGGCAGCGTTTCGTCGGCGAAAGCCTTTATTTCTGGCACTTCGGTGCTCTGGGCCTGCTGTTGGATCTGCGCGATGGCGTCCTCGGTGGCCTTGACCTGGCTGGCGGCATAGGCGGCTTCGAACGACTCGCCCTCCTGCACCTGCGGCATCAGGGTCTTGGCCTTGTCAGCGACCTCTTCACGGGGCGCGACCGGCAGGTCGAGCTTCTTCGCGATCTTCGCCAGGTGCTGATTGGCAGTGGTGCGGTCGTTGATCACCATAATGGTGTAATCCTTGACCTCTCTGGATTCGGCTTTCCCGTGGGCCATGCGACTGGCTTCGATGTCGGCCATGCCTTTGGCCGAAGCATCGTTGATGAATTCGACAGGCGATTGAGCCCAGGCACTGCCGGCACCCAGGCCCATCAGCACGACAAGACTGGTGGTACGAAAAAAGGTGGCCATACGGCTCATGGTCGCGCCCTCCTCTGATAAAAGTTTCTGGCGGGTTTCCCTGCCTCTGAATCAGAACCACCTGTGACGATTTAGCGAGACGCCTGGCGCGGTTTTCGGCCAAATACTGCTTTCACGACGCTCGTGTTGGTGGTTCTCCCACTTTTGCGACCCACTTCAAACGTCTTGGTTCGATCGCGGGCGATGTTTCCGGCGAGCGGGATCCGCCTTACATAGGAAAGGGACAGTGCCTGAAAGGTTTGAAAAAAACGTCTAACACCACGACGAACGGTGGTGCGCGGTCAGATGCCGGACGCCTCGTGATTCTGGCGTTTGGCGGCGTACATCGCCGCGTCGGCGTGACGGAACAGTGCCACGTCCTCAGTGCCATGGTCGGGGAAACAGGCCACGCCGATGCTCGGCTCGATGCTCAGGCAATGCCCGTCCAGGCGTAGCGGCTGGGCCAGCGTATGACGGATTTTCTCCTGTACGCGATGGGCATCTTCCAAAGTCTGAATGCTATGGAGCAGGACCACGAACTCATCGCCGCCTATGCGCGCCACGGTGTCGGTATCCCGGATACATCCCTTGAGACGACTGGCCACCGCTTGCAACAGCATGTCACCCACCCCATGGCCGTAGGTGTCGTTGATCTGTTTGAAGCGATCCAGGTCGATGTACAGCAAGGCCATGCGCCCTGACGCAGCGCGAGCGGTGACCAGTGCGGCCTTGAACCGGTCACGCAGCAATGCGCGGTTGGGCACTTGGGTCAATTGATCGTACTGCGCCATGTGCTGCAACCGGGCGTGCAATTGCTGACGCTCGATGGCGATGGTGACCTGTGCACAGACGTATTGCAGCAGTTCCTTGTCCTGCTCGGTGTAGCGTTCGTTGTCTGGGGCGCTCTTGACGATCAACGCGCCGATCGTACCGTTCTGCGAGTTCAGCGGTACGCCCAGCCAACAAGGCGCGTCCGGACGCGCCACGAGGTCGGAAAAACCTGGCGGCAACTGGCGGCAACCGGGGGTCAGCAGGATCGGCTGACCACTGCGAATCACCTCAGCGCACAAACGCCCGGTGATCGTACCGGGCAATTCAGGCTGCCGCTCCAGATCGTCAACGTGGTAAGGAAAGTTCAGTTGCGCACATTGCTCGTCATACAACGCCACCGAAAAATTCAGCGCCGGCAACCACTCGCCAATGATCAGGTGGATGCGCTTGAACAACGCCAGCAAATCCGCCGCTGCGTGGGCCGCCTCGGAAATCGCATACAACGCCGCCTGCCGGGACTCGGCCTGCTTGCGCTCGGTGATGTCCCGCGCCACGGCGATCCGCAGTTGATCCACCGGCGACCAGCGCGCCGACCACAAAATGTGCACCACCTGGCCATCCTTGCGCAGGTAGCGGTTCTCGAAATTGAGCTTGGGCTCGCCGTCCATGATCTCCCGTGCCGCCTCAAGGGTTCGCTGGCGGTCGGCAGGGTGCACCATGTCGATCATCGGCCGGCCAATCAACTCCTGCGGGGTGTAGCCGAAAATGCGCTCACAGGCGGCACTGACAAACACGAACCGCCCTTGTCCATCGACGGCACACACAGCGTCCATCAAAAGATCGATGTAACTGGCCAGCGGCGCGGAACTTCGAGTATCCATGGTGCTGGAGGTCATCCGGATGATGCGGCGGTGAGTGAGTCCGGGGGGCAGTTCACCACGCTGATACAGCGTGCAGCCCTGACACGCCCCCATACATACGATGAGGATAGCGTAAGTGATCAGTATGAAAACGGTGAGATCCGCAAGACAACATCGACGAGTACCGCAACGCCAGACAACTCGCCCCCTCACGGATCCGTAAAAAACTCCATTCCCGCATAAGGAGCCTGCCGACAAGCCTTCAGCCTGGAAGCCAGGTCCCCCACATGGACCTCAAGCTTGTGCCCATCCGGATCGAGGAAGTAACACGAATCACCTTCACTGCGATTGTCGCGCCAGGGCGTTACCTGGGCGGCGTTCAGCCGCGCCATCAGCAATGGAAAATTTCCCGCATCGATGCTGAACGCGTAATGGGTGTAGTCCGCGGCGGGCTCGGTTTTTCGCGCCGGGTCCAGGGACAGGCACAACCATAACCCAGGCAGCGACAGATAAGCCCCGCTGTCCCACTTGGCCTCAAGACGAAGCTGCAGCAGCTCGCGATAAAACCCCACGCTGCGGTCCAGATCGGTGACGGCAAGGGTCAGATGATTGAAGCCTGAGAGCATGGATAAGCAACCTTTAGAAAGATATCGACGTTACGCCGCCAACCGGTGTCGCGCCTGCGCTGCTGGCAAAGCGAAACGCAGCATATTCGGGGGTAAAAACACGACTTCACCGAGCTCTGACGGCGCGAATGGATTTGCCGCCCAAGCCCTTAGGCAAGGTCCTACACAGAAGTCTCCCGTAACACTCAAACACACCAGAAATAGCCGATTCAAAGCCCGGCACAACGATCTGTAAAGTCTGGAAACACACAGATATTGAAACACCCCACGGACAGCACCACTCAACCAAGGAATGTAATCGCGCCATGACTGCACAATCGACCCATCACTTCACCAACTACCGCAAAGCCATTTCCCTCGCGGATCCGGACTGGAAGAGCGCCGAAGTCGGAAAAATCTCGGGGCTGAATGTCGAGGTCAAGACCCCCAATGTCCTGGTCGACCAGTACGGCCGGACCTTTCATCACTTCTGCACCACTTCCTACCTGGGCCTGGATTACCACCCCGCGCTGCTGGACGGCGCCATGACCGCCCTATGGGAAACCGGGACCCTGCGTGTGGCCAACTCAAAGAATCGCTGCAAGCTGGCGATCCTGGACCAATACGAAACCCAATTGTCAGAGTTGTTTGGCGCCAGCTGCCTCAGCGCCCTGTCGTGCAGTGCTGCCAGCGCCGGGATCCTGCCGTTGCTGGCCAGCGGCGTGCTGACGGACAATCGGCCACCGGTGATGGTGTTTGATAAACATGCCCATTACTCGATGAATCACATCAAGGCTGCCTGCGCCGATGAAACTCAAGTCATCACGTGCCCGCACAATGACATGGATTTCCTCGAAGACCTGTGCAAACAACAACGCAACGTGGCCTACGTGGCCGATGGCGCCTACAGCATGGGCGGCGTAGCGGATCTGGACAGCCTGCTGTATCTCAAACATCGTTATGGCCTGTTTCTCTACCTGGACGACTCTCACGCGCTGTCTACCGTAGGACAATGCGGCGCTGGCCTGGCCCGTTCGCGCTTCCATGCGGTGGACGAGCGCACCCTGATTGTCGCCTCACTGGCCAAGTCATTCGGGGCCAGTGGCGGGCTGGCCATGTTTGGCAGTGAACGGCACAAAGCGTTGGTGCAACGCTATGGAGGACCGAGCAACTGGTCCCAAAGCCTGAACGCAGCGGCCATTGGCGCCGGCATGGCCTCGATCCGCCTGCACCGCAGCCGGGAATTCAGTGCCTTGCAGGAGCGTTTGCAGGCTAATATCCGCCTCTTCGACAGCCTCGTTCGTACCGAACAGCGCAGCAGCCCCATGGCGATCCGTCTGATGCCCTGCGGTGAAGCGACCCTGGCCAATAGCGTGGCGGTCGAACTGGCCGAGCTGGGGTATTTCACTTCAGCGGTCTTTTTCCCCGTGGTACCGCAAGGCAAGGCCGCAATCCGCATCACTCTGCGTGCCGATATGGAGCCCAACGTGATTCGCTCATTCTGCGAACGGCTCAGCGACCTGCTGCTGGCCCACGGACGTGACATCCGCCCTTGAAACGAGTGCTTGATGAAGAACCGCACGACCCTGATCGTCACCTGCACCACCGTCTTCCTCGCGCAGCTGGGCATGAGCATCTACTTGCCGGCCCTCCCCGATATCGCCCGGGACCTGGGGAGCGATGCGTCCCGGGCATCCTGGGGGTTGTCGGTGTACCTGATCGGCATGGCGCTGCCCATGTTGTTGTGGGGCAGCCTGGGCCAGCGCCTGGGGCGCAAACCGATCTTGCTGGCGGCTTTGGGGCTGTACGGCCTGGCCAATATGGCCCTGCCGTTGGGCACGACAGTGGAGGCATTCCTGGCGTTCAGGCTGATCCAGGGCATCGGTGCCAGCGGCATCTCGGTGATGGCGCGGGTGTTGATTCGTGACAGTTTCAGCGGCGATCTGTTGGCCAAGGCCCTGTCATGGATATCGATTGCCTTCGTGATCGCCCTCGGCATCGGCCAGTACCTGGGCTCGCTGATCCAGGCGGCTTTCGGGTGGCAGGCGATCTTCTACGGGCTAGGCGCTAGCAGCCTGGCCATGGCAGCGGCCGTGTCCCGGGCACGGTTCCCGGCGCTGACAGAGGCCCGCAACGGGCAATCGGCGGGGCGTATTTACGTGCAGATACTCAGGTGCCGTGGTTTTCTGCTACCAGCATTCGCAGGTGGTCTGGGTTACGGAGTGATCGTCGCCTTCAATACCGCCGCACCGCTGATTCTGCAGGAAAGCTTCCACTGGTCGCCCATTGAGTACGGTCTGCTGGGCTGGCCGATCAGCGCAGCGTATCTGCTCGGCGCGCTGGTGGTGAACGCTTTTGTGTTGCGTACCGGCCAACGACGGATGATGGGCTGGGGCATCGCACTGGTGCTGGGCGGTAGCGCGACCATGCTGGCAGGCAGCCTCACCCTGAGCAGCATCGCGTTGCTCTTCTGGCTGCCGTATTGCTTCGCGGTGTTCGGCCAGTCGTTGACCTATCCCATCAGCCTGTCCCTGGCCAACGAGGGTTCACCGGTGGCCGGTGCCTACGCCATGGCGTTGAGCGGTTTTCTGCATCAACTGATGGCGTCGGTGATGGGCGCCATGGCCAGCCTGTTGTTGAGCCAACAGGCCTGGCCGCTGGCAGCGTTGTGCACGCTGCTGGGGATGGCGGCGATGTTATGCGTGAGGTTCATGCCGCCACGGGCCCCTTAAAACGCGCTGCGGAAAATTTCTTCGATCTGCCGCTGATCCGCCGCTCGCGGGTTGGTCAGGCCGCAAGCGTCTTTCAAGGCATTGGCAGCCAACACCGGGACGTCATTGAGGCGCACGCCCAAGTCACGCAAACCGGCCGGAATTTCCACGTCATGGGCCAGGCGACGAATCGCCGCAATGGCGGCCTGGGCGCCCTCTTCCGGGCTGAACCCGCGCGTGTCGACACCCATCGCCTGCCCCACGTCGGTCAGGCGAGCAGCGCACACCAAGGCGTTGAAGCTCTGCACATGAGGCAGTAGCACCGCGTTGCATACACCGTGAGGCAAATCGTAAAAGCCACCCAACTGGTGCGCCATCGCGTGTACGAAACCCAGGGAAGCATTGTTGAACGCCATCCCCGCCAGAAACTGCGCGTAGGCCATGTTCTCCCGCGCCGTCAGATCGCTACCATCGCGTACGACCTTGCGCAGATTCTCGCTGATCAGGGTGATGGCTTTCAGCGCGCAGGCATCGGTGATCGGATTGGCAGCGGTGGACACATAAGCCTCGACCGCATGGGTCAACGCATCCATGCCCGTGGCGGCGGTCAGGCCCTTGGGCATCGCCACCATCAGGGCCGGGTCGTTGACCGACATGAGCGGGGTCACGTTGCGATCGACAATCGCCATTTTCACGTGGCGGGTTTCGTCGGTGATGATGCAAAAACGGGTCATTTCGCTGGCGGTGCCGGCCGTGGTGTTGATGGCGATCAACGGCAATTGCGGCTTGCTCGAGCGGTCGACGCCTTCGTAGTCACGGATCTGGCCACCGTTGGTGGCGCACAGGGCGATGCCCTTGGCGCAATCGTGGGGCGAACCACCGCCCAGCGACACCACGAAATCGCACCGGCTCTCCTTCAGCAGTCCCAATCCGAGTTCGACATTGGCAATGCTCGGGTTGGGCTTGGCACCGTCGAAGATCACAGAATCGATGTCCTGCAGCGCCAGTTGCTCGGCCACCATATTCGCGACGCCGGCCTTGGCCAGCCCGGCGTCGGTGACGATCAGCGCCTTGCGAAAACCGTAGTTGCGGATGGCGGTCATCGCTTCATCGAGGCAGCCCAGCCCCATGATGTTCACGGCGGGAATGAAAAAAGTACTGCTCATGGGGTCACGCTCCTGGTTGAGGCCGGATCGGCAGGGCCTACAGAATGACCGAGTAGTCACAGCGTATCTTGATCTGGCTCAAGACTGGGTCGTGATAAAGTCGCGCCCTGCCTTTTGCCACGTTTGGGATAAGCTTCGCGATGACCGATTTCCAGGAATATGACGCCCGGCTCGAAGACTGGGAGGCCTTGCGCGCCCATACCACCTTCAGCGGCTTGCTGGTGGGCAATGGTGCCAGCCGCGCCGTATGGGACGATTTCGGCTATGACTCGTTGTTCGAAAATGCCCGCACCGTTGAAGAAAAGCCGCTGAGCCCGTCGGAACTGAGCGTGTTCGACGCGATGCAGACGCGCAGTTTCGAGCAAGTGCTCGGCGCGCTGAAAACCACCAGCCGAGTCAACAAGGCCCTGGCCGTCAGCTCCGCCGCCCCGCGCAATCGCTACTACGCGATCAAAGAAGCGCTGATCAACACCGTGCACGCTGTGCATATCCCCTGGCGACTGGTGCAGCCGTCAACCCTGGCGACGCTCAACCAGGAGCTGAGTCGCTACCGCACGGTGTTCACCACCAACTACGATTTGCTCAACTATTGGGCGATCCAGCATGCGCCGCAGACCCTCACCGACTTGTTCCTCGGCAGCGACCACGGTTTTGATCTGAGCCAGGTAGCCACGGACAAACCGCGCCTGCTGTACCTGCACGGCGGCCTGCACCTGGTGCGCAACCAGGACGGCACGGCGCGCAAGCTCACCTCCACCGAGGGCACGCTGCTGGGCAGTTTCGCCATCAACAACACGATCAAGACCCTCGACGACGTGCCGCTGTTCGTCAATGAAGGCCCTAGCCAGGACAAGCTCAAGACCATCCGCAGCTCCGACTACCTGTCGTTCTGCTATGACCAGTTGCTGCACCACGGCGACAACCTGTGCCTGTTCGGTCATGCCTTGGGCGAGCAGGACAGCCACATCGTGCATGCCCTGCGCCTGGCTGCGCCGAAAACCGTGGCAATTTCGATCTACCCGCGTAGCCAGGCGTTCATCCAGCACCAGAAGCGCCATTACGCCAAAGTGTTCCAGGGGTTGGGGGTGGAACTGCGGTTCTTCGATGCCAAGAGCCATCCGTTGGGCGATCCGAAGCTGTCGGTGCCGGTGGAGGTTTAACCTGCGCATGCATGACCTGGAAACCCACCTTCAGGTCAGTGCATGGTTTGGCTCGGCGCTGTAGGAGCTGGCGAAGCCTGCGATCCTTTGATCTTTCGCTTGGGACTCAAGCGCCTGCGGAAAGATCGCAGCCTCGCTTCGCTCGACAGCTCCTACGCCGTCTACCGGGGGGAAACTCAAAGCGCCGCCAGGGTCTTGTCCTTGATCACCGTCGTCGGTCCGTTGGCCTTGACGCTGGCGATACCTTTGTCCCGGGCGGCGTCCGAGGCGTAGGCCTCGCTGCTGCCAATCACCTCGTGGTTGGCGGCCTTGAGATTGAAGTACGGATGGCCGTCCTTGGTGTTCTTGAGTTCATAGCGTTCGGCCAACGGACTGTTTTTCTGTACCGACGCGATGCCGCCGTCAGCGCCGCTACGGGTGGCATACAGCTCGCTGGTCAAAATCGTTTCGGCGTTGGCCGCCTTGAGCACAAACCGAAACTGGCCGTTGCTGCTTTTGCTGATTTCGTACCATCCAGACATAGGAGTTCTCCTCAGGCGCGCAAATAGTTGCCCAAGCAGTAAAGACCCGCGGCGCTTGTTCTGCCAGTCAGGCCCGCCGCGCTATAGGGTGATGGCCGTGCCCAGCAAGGTCAGGAACCCCGCCAACCAGTTCGGGTGCGCCGGCCACGCCGGGGCGGTCGCCAGATTGCCCTGGACGTGGCCTTCGGTCACCGGAATATCGATAAAGGTCCCGCCCGCCAGACGTACTTCCGGGGCGCACGCAGGATAAGCGCTGCATTCGCGCCCTTCCAGAATGCCCGCGGCCGCCAGCAACTGCGCGCCGTGGCACACCGCAGCAATCGGCTTACCCGCCTGGTCGAAATCACGCACCAGTTGCAGGACCTTTTCATTCAGGCGCAGGTATTCCGGCGCACGCCCGCCCGGCACCAGCAGCGCGTCGTAGTCAGCGGCTTCGACACTGGCGAAGTCATGATTGAGGGCAAACAAGTGTCCCGGTTTTTCGCTGTAGGTCTGGTCGCCTTCGAAGTCATGGATCGCCGTGCGCACGGTTTGCCCGGCAGTTTTGTCCGGGCAAACCGCGTGCACGGTGTGGCCGATCATCTGCAAGGCTTGGAATGGCACCATGACTTCATAGTCTTCGACGTAATCGCCGACCAGCATGAGGATCTTCTTAGCGGCCATGGGGTGGGGCTCCTTTGGGGATGCGTTAGGGGTGAACGCATTAAAGGTAGCCCGGTACGTCGATCGCAGAGCGATAACCCGTCATTACCGGACGGGCTGCACATTGATGAAGTGCGGGACAGGGTCCTGTGGGAGCGGGCTTGCTCGCGAAAGCGGAGTGTCAGCCAACAACTCAGGGGCTGATACACCGCCTTCGCGAGCAAGCCCGCTCCCACAAGGGTTCAGCGCTAGAGATAACCATCGCTGCGCAGCAAGGTTTCCAGGCAGTGTTCGGTGACGTGGTAGAACGCCTTGAGCTCCTGGATTTTCGCCAGCAGCTCGGTCGGATCCATCGGTTCGGCGCGTTTGACGGCCAGGATCATCTTGTTCTTGTTGGTGTGGTCCAGGGAGATGAACTCGAACACCTTGGTTTCGTAGCCACAGGCTTCCAGAAACAACGCCCGCAAGCTGTCGGTGACCATTTCCGCCTGCTGGCCCAGGTGCAGGCCGTATTGCAGCATCGGCTTGAGCAACGCCGGGCTCTGGATTTGCAGACGGATCTGCTTGTGGCAGCACGGCGAGCACATGATGATCGAAGCGCCGGAGCGAATACCCATGTGAATCGCGTAGTCGGTGGCGATGTCACAGGCGTGCAAGGCGATCATCACGTCCACCGCGCTCGGCGCCACGCTGCGCACGTCACCGTGCTGGAAGCTCAGGCCCGGATGCTCCAGGCGCGCGGCGGCTTCGTTGCACAGCTTGACCATGTCTTCGCGCAGTTCAACACCGGTCACCACGCCTTGGGCCTGCAAGGTATTGCGCAGGTAATCGTGAATGGCGAAGGTCAGGTAGCCCTTGCCCGAGCCGAAATCCGAAACCCGCACCGGTTTGTCCAGCGCCAGCGGCGAGGAGGTCAGCGCATGGCTGAAAACTTCGATGAATTTGTTGATTTGCTTCCACTTGCGCGACATCGCCGGAATCAGCTCGTGCTTGTGGTTAGTCACGCCCAGATCAGCCAGGAACGGCCGACTCAGGTCGAGGAAGCGATTTTTCTCGCGGTTGTGCTCGGCCGATGGCACTTCCCGCAGTTGCTGGGGTTTGCTCTTGAACAGCGAGCTCTTGCCCTTTTTGCTGTATTCCAACTGCGCCTCGTCGGTGACCGCCAGCAAATGCGCGTTCTTGAACGACGCTGGCACCAGCGCGGCGATGGTCGCCACGCCTTCGGTCAGCGGGAAGTTTTTGGTGATGTCGCGGGTCTTGTAGCGGTAGACGAAGGACAGGCACGGCTGATCCTTGACCGTCAGTTGCTTGATGATCAGCCGTTGCAGGTCCGCTTCATCCCCCACGTACTTGGCCAGCACCAGTTTGATGAACGCGCTCTGCTCAAGGCTGGTTTGCAGCAGCTCGACGAACTGGGCGTGGTGATCCGGCGCGGGACGGGCGGGGGTTGCGGTGACAGACATGAAAAAGCGGCCTCGGGGCGGGGCGAATCGGGAATGGCGGGTATTTTAGGGGGGATGGGGAGTGAGGGCACGGGAAAATTCGTGGGCAATGAGTTTATCTGTGGGAGCAAGGCTTGCCCGCGATGCAAGCACCGCAATCCTGCGGGCAAACCGAGTTATCGTTCATCGCGGGCAAGCCTTGCTCCCACGGGCTTTGCTTTCCACGCTAGCCCAGAACCACCAACCGATTGGGCAGTTCATTGCGCTCGTGGGTCACCGGCACATGCACCTTGAGCAATTCGCCACAGGCTTCGATGCAAGTCACGAAGCCCTCCAGTGTCCGCCCCTGGCGAACCTGCTGGGTGAATGCCGCGACGATGGCATCCCAACTCTTGTTGTCGAGGCGCTTGGAAATGCCTTCATCCACCAGAATTTCCACATACCGCTCGGCTTCGCAAACAAAGATCAGCATTCCTGTGCTGCCCACCGTGTGGTGCAGGTTCTGTTCGAGAAACTGTCGGCGCGCCAGGTTGGAGGCCCGCCAATGGCGCACCGAACGAGGGACCAAATGGGTGGTGACTTTTGGAATGCGAAACAGCAGGCACAGCACGATGAAACTGATCCACTGCACCATCAACAGACTGTGCATGGCCAACCAGCCCGTGAGGTAATGCAGCACGCCGGGCACCACCAGGGCCAACAGGCTGGCCCACAACAGCGGAATATAGGCGTAGTCGTCAGCACGGGCGGCGAGCACGGTGACCAGTTCGGCGTCGGTTTCGCGCTCGACCCGGGCGATGGCCTCGGCGACCTTGCGTTGTTCGTGTTCAGTCAGTAACGCCATGGTTAAAAGTACCTGCTCATTATTATTGTCACCAGCCGCCCGACGAACCGCCGCCCCCGAAACTGCCCCCGCCGCCGCTGAAACCACCGCCACCACCACCGCCGCCAAAGCCTCCTCCACCGGAGCCGCCGGAGCCACCTCGGCCCGCTGGCAGGATACCCAGCATCTGGCAAATGAATATCGTCACGATAAACAGCAACACCAGGAAGATGAACAACCCGGGATGACGCTCGACAAAATCGCCCTGTTCCCGCCCGTCCGCACTGTACACCGGCGCCGGTTCATCCAGCGGGCTGCCGCCCAACACCAGCAGCATCGCCGCCACGCCGTCGCTGACGCCTTTGTTGAAGTTACCGGTCTTGAAGGCCGGGGTGATCACCTGGTTGATGATCACCGAACTCTGGGCATCGGTCAGGCGATCTTCCAGACCGTAGCCCACTTCGATCCGCAGTTTACGGTCGTCCCGGGCCACGATCAGCAACGCGCCGTTGTTTTTATCCTTCTGCCCGATACCCCAATGACGCCCCAGTTGATAACCGAAATCTTCAATGCTGGTGCCTTGCAGGTCCGCCAGTGTGACGACCACCACTTGTTCGCCGGTGGCCTGCTCATGGGCCTTGAGCTGCCCGTCCAGTTGCCCGCGCACCGAAGGATCGAGCATCTGGGCGGTGTCCACCACCCGCCCGGTCAGCGCCGGAAACTTCAATTCGGCCTGGGCCGTGACTGCAAACACCCAGAGCAGCAGCACCAGGCCAATTTTCAACACGCGCATTGGAACCTCATCCGTGGTAACGCCATAGCCTGTGGAGCATTGATCAGAACTTCACTTCAGGCGCTTTCTCGGCGTTGGGGCTGGTGGCCTCGAAGGTTTCGCGGATCGGCAGGTCGCTGTACATCACGCTGTGCCACAGGCGACCGGGGAAGGTGCGGATTTCGGTGTTGTACTTCTGCACTGCCAGGATGAAATCACGGCGGGCCACGGCGATGCGGTTCTCGGTGCCTTCAAGCTGCGATTGCAAGGCCAGGAAATTCTGGTTGGCCTTGAGGTCAGGGTAACGCTCGACCACCACCATCAGCCGGCTCAAGGCGCCGCTCAACTGGTCCTGGGCCTGCTGGAACTGTTTGAGTTTTTCCGGGTTGTCCAAGGTGCCGGCATCGACCTGGATCGACGTGGCCTTGGCCCGCGCTTCAATCACGGCGGTCAGGGTTTCCTGCTCATGCTGGGCATAACCCTTGACGGTTTCCACCAGGTTGGGAATCAGGTCGGCGCGGCGCTGGTACTGGTTCTGCACCTGGCCCCAGGCAGCCTTGGCCTGTTCATCCAGGGTCGGAATGTTATTGATGCCGCAACCGGCCAGCAGCGAAGTGAACAGCATCAGGGCCAGCATTTGCAGGCCAGTGCGGTGGTTCAATCGTAAGTTCATCGGGTGAAGCTCCCCTATACATTCCATTGAGAAAAACACAGCCACCTATCTCACCGGCGTCTGGGGCATAATCTGCCGCCGCCACTGGATTGAATCGGGTCGATGGGCTAAAAGATGCGCAGTACGAAACTAAGTTCAGCCCAATGGGTTCGAAAGTGTGCTGCATTTAACTGAACAACAATAGCCGCTCCTCACATTTTGGCTGACCGGCGTGTCCTGATCACCGCCCTTTAGGCTTGCGAGAAAACTATTCATGAAGAAGCTGTGTTTGCTGGGCCTGTTTGTCAGTCTGGCCAGTCAATCCGTATTAGCCGACAACCTGCCAGCCCCCATAGAGAACAAGGACGCGTTCATCAGTAACCTGATGAAGCAAATGACCCTCGAAGAGAAGATCGGCCAATTGCGCCTGATCAGCATCGGCCCGGAAATGCCTCGGGAGATGATCCGCAAGGAAATCGCCGCCGGCAACATCGGTGGCACGTTCAACTCCATCACTCGCGATGAAAACCGTCCGATGCAGGACGCGGCCATGCGCAGTCGGTTGAAGATCCCGATGTTCTTCGCCTATGACGTGATCCACGGCCACCGCACGATTTTCCCGATCCCCCTGGCCTTGGCCTCGAGCTGGGACATGGACGCTATCTACCGCTCCGGGCGAGTTGCAGCCCAGGAAGCCGCGGCCGACAGCCTGGACATTACCTTCGCGCCGATGGTCGACATTTCCCGCGACCCACGCTGGGGCCGGACCTCCGAAGGCTTTGGCGAGGACACCTACCTGGTGTCGCGCATCGCCGGCGTAATGGTCAAGGCGTTCCAGGGCACCGGCGCCAACGCAGCCGATAGCATCATGGCCAGCGTCAAGCACTTCGCCCTGTACGGCGCGGTAGAAGGTGGTCGGGACTACAACACCGTGGACATGAGCCCGGTGAAAATGTACCAGGACTACCTGCCGCCCTATCGCGCCGCCATCGACGCCGGAGCCGGCGGGGTGATGGTCGCGCTGAACTCGATCAACGGCGTGCCCGCCACCGCCAACACCTGGCTGATGCACGACCTGCTGCGCAAGGAATGGGGCTTCAAGGGGCTGGCGGTCAGTGACCATGGCGCCATCTTCGAGCTGATCAAGCACGGCGTCGCCAAGGACGGTCGCGAAGCGGCGAAGCTGGCGATCAAGGCCGGCATCGACATGAGCATGAACGACTCGCTCTATGGCAAAGAACTACCAGGGCTGCTCAAGGCCGGTGAGATCGAGCAGAGCGACATCGATAACGCGGTACGGGAAGTGCTCGCGGCCAAATACGACATGGGCCTGTTCAAGGATCCGTACCTGCGCATTGGCAAGGCCGAGGATGACCCGGTCGACACCTATGCCGAAAGCCGTATGCACCGCGCCGATGCCCGTGACGTGGCGCGCCGCAGCCTGGTCCTGCTGGAAAACCGCAACCAGACCCTGCCCCTGAAGAAGACGGCGAAGATCGCCCTGGTCGGCCCGCTGGCCAAGGCACCGATCGACATGATGGGCAGTTGGGCCGCCGCCGGGCGTCCTGCGCAATCGGTCACCCTGTTCGACGGCATGACCCGCGCCCTGGGCGCCGAGTCGAAGCTGATCTACGCCCGTGGCGCCAACATCACCAGCGACAAGAAGGTGCTCGACTACCTGAACTTCCTCAACTTCGATGCGCCGGAAGTGGTGGACGACCCGCGTCCGGCCCAGGTGCTGATCGACGAAGCCGTCAAAGCCGCCAAGGAAGCCGATGTAGTGGTGGCCGCCGTGGGTGAGTCCCGGGGCATGTCCCACGAATCGTCGAGCCGCACCGAACTGGATATTCCCGCCAGCCAGCGCGAACTGATCAAGGCCCTGAAGGCTACCGGCAAGCCGCTGGTGCTGGTGTTGATGAATGGCCGCCCACTGTCGCTGCTGCAAGAGCAGCAACAGGCTGACGCGATCCTGGAAACCTGGTTCAGCGGCACCGAAGGCGGCAACGCCATCGCTGACGTGCTGTTCGGCGACTACAACCCGTCGGGCAAACTGCCGATTTCCTTCCCACGCTCGGTCGGGCAGATTCCTACCTACTACAACCACCTGAGCATCGGCCGGCCATTCACGCCGGGCAAGCCGGGCAACTACACCTCGCAATATTTCGATGACACCACGGGCCCGCTCTACCCGTTCGGCTACGGCCTGAGCTATACCCAGTTCAGCCTCTCGGACATGGCCCTATCGTCGACCACGCTGAACAAGACCGGCAAGCTCGACGCCAGCGTAACGGTGGAAAACACCGGCAAGCGTGACGGCGAAACCGTGGTGCAGTTGTACATCCAGGACGTGACCGGCTCGATCATCCGCCCGGTGAAGGAACTGAAAAACTTCCGCAAGGTGATGCTCAAGGCCGGTGAGAAAAAAGTCGTCCACTTCACCATCACCGAAGATGACCTGAAGTTCTTCAACGCCCAGCTCAAATACGCGGCTGAGCCAGGTAAGTTCAACGTGCAGATCGGCCTGGATTCCCAGGAGGTGAAGCAGCAGAGTTTTGAGTTGCTCTGATCCTCAGGCAACACAAACTCCCTGTGGGAGCGGGCTTGCTCGCGAACGCGGTGTATCAGTCAGCAATTGAGTCGGCTGACACACCGCGTTCGCGAGCAAGCCCGCTCCCACATTGGTTTTCGGTGAACCCTAACCCCGTCGCCCCAGCAAATTCACCACCAACCGATCCACCCACCCCCACAATCGCTGCTTGACCCGCTTCCATAGCGGCCGACGTTGCCAGGCGTCGAGGCTGACTTGCAGGCTCTGGGCAAAGTCACGTTCGAAACTCGCTGCCACGGCACTGCTGAGCCCGGGGTCGAGGGCTTCGAGGTTGGCTTCCAGATTGAAGCGCAGGTTCCAGTGATCGAAATTGCACGAGCCGATGCTGACCCAATCGTCCACCAGCACCATTTTCAGGTGCAGGAAACACGGCTGGTATTCGAATATTTGCACCCCGGCCTTGAGCAATCGCGGGTAGTAACGATGCCCGGCGTAGCGCACGGACGGATGATCGGTGCGCGGGCCAGTGAGCAGCAGGCGCACGTCGATGCCCCGTGCGGCGGCTTTGCGCAAGGAGCGACGCACGTTCCAGGTCGGCAGGAAATACGGTGTCGCCATCCAGATCCGTTTCTGACCGCTGTTAAGCGCCCGGGACAACGATTGCAGAATGTCGCGATGCTGACGGGCGTCGGCATACGCCACCCGGCCCATGCCCTCACCTACCAGTGGAACGCGGGGCAAGCGTGGCAAACCAAAGTTGGAGGCGGGTTTCCAGGCACGGCGATGGCGGTTGGCGAGCCATTGGCGGTCAAACAGCAACTGCCAGTCGAGCACCAGCGGGCCGACGATTTCCACCATCACTTCGTGCCACTCACAGTGGTCATCGAGAGGGTTCCAGAATTCATCGGTCACGCCGGTGCCGCCGACCACCGCCAGACGCTGATCCACCAATAACAGCTTGCGGTGATCACGGTAGAGATTGCGCACCCAACGGCGCCAGCTCAGGCGATTGTAGAAGCGCAGCTCTACACCGGCCTCGGTCAGGCGGTTGCGCAGGCCAAGGGTAAACGCCAGGCTGCCGTAGTCATCGAACAGGCAGCGCACCCGCACGCCGCGCTCGGCGGCCTGGACCAGGGCCTGGACCATCGCCTCGGCGCAAGCCCCCGCCTCCACCAGGTACAGTTCCAGTTCGACCTGTTCCCGGGCCCGGGCGATTTCCACCAGCATGCGCGGGAAAAACTGCGGGCCGTCAATCAACAGCTCGAAGCGATTGCCTTCACGCCAGGGAAATACTGGGCCGCTCATGTCAGCGCGCCGTAAAAATCAGCACCGCATTCACCGGCACCGATAGGCTGATGGCCGATAGCCCGGCCAGGTTTCGCAGTTTTTCCAGGCCCGGCGCCAAGTCGAAATCCGCCGCGTTGAGCACCACCGGCTCCAGGGTCACCACTTGGAAACGTCGTTCATCCAAGCGTGTCGCCAACAGTTCGGCCTGGTACTCATGCTGCTTGCCATGCAGGTTCACCGTCAGTGGCAGGCGCAGTTCCAACTGCGCGCCGTTGGCCAGATCCTGGATCGGCGCCAAGTCGATCTGCCCGGTGATGCTGGCTTCGGCAAATTGCTTGATCTCGAACAACTCGGCCCGCATGCGCTCGTCCCGCAGGGGAATGCCGCTGTTGATGGAGTCCAGCTCCACCTCCAGGCGGGCCAATCCGTTAGGCTGGACTTGACCATGAAGCACCAGGAACCGCTGGACCTCGGAGACATTGCCGTTTTTGCTGCTGATGAACGACAGCCGCGACGATTCGCCGTCCAGGTACCAATTGGCCTGGGCCGGCAGCGCGGCGCAGGCCAGCAGCAAGGTCGCGACAGCGTGAGAAAAAGACCGCTTGAACATACACACTCGGGGGGCAGATAAACCTGTGGCGAACCTTAACCGGGCCGAGGGCGCTTGCAAACTGTCTGTTGCAACAACTGCCCAGGAATACAGGGAACCTGTGGTGAAGGCGTTCATCTGTGGGAGCAAGGCTTGCCCGCGATGACGTTTTTGAAATCGCCATCGCGGGCAAGCCTTGCTCCCACAGTAGAACCGGTGTCAGGCCTTACTCCAACCGACACCCCTGCCGCGCCCCCATCCACCGCGCGCTGCTGCTACGCCCCAACCCGCTGACGGTGACGCGCTTCGCTTCGGGGGTATCGAGAAAGTCGCTGATGGGCACCGACTGCTTCACATAGCCACGGCAATAATCAGCCGGTTGCTCCATCACGTAGCGACACGAACAATATTCCTTGGCGGTGTAAGCGCTGATGATGTCGGGAAAGGACCGCAGCGCCACGCGTTCAAGCCAGATCCAGCCCAGTAGAGCGATGAGAAGCGCCAACGCCAGAGTGAGCAACAGTTTGCGTCTCATGGCTGTACCGCCCCGGCGAACGCCGCCATGGCTCGCTTGAGCAGCTCGTTGTGGCGATAACGGCCATCGCGGTCATCGCCGTAGCGCACGATCACCAGGTTGGCGCTGGGGATGATGTACAACACCTGGCCCCAATGGCCCAACGCGGCGAAGGTATCCGATGGCGCATCGGGCCACGGACGGATCGTCGGGTCGGCGGCGCGGTTGAGCCACCAATGTCCGCCAGGGACGGCTTCGTCCTGGCCGGCCTGGAAGCGGGCGAAGGGCTCGCGATTGAACGCGATCCAATCCTTGGGGATCAACTGCCGTTCGCCCCAGCGACCGTCCCGTTGCATCAACAACCCGACACGCGCCAGGTCCCGCGCCGTGAGGTAGGCATAGGACGAGCCGACGAACGTGCCGCTGGCATCGGTTTCCCAGACAGCGTGGCGAATGCCCAAGGGTTCGAACAGGGCCGTCCAGGGGTAATCGGGGTAGCGCGCCGGGCCGACGATGTTTTTCAGCGCGGCCGCCAACAGGTTGCTGTCGCCGCTGGAATAACGGAACGCCTGCCCCGGCGGGCTGAAACTTTCGTGCTGCGCGGTGAAGGCCGCCATGTCGCGGCGTCCCCGGGTGTACAGCATCGCCACCACCGAGGAGTTGAGCGGCGCGTATTCGTAGTCCTCCTGCCAATCCAGGCCCGAGGCCCAGTGAAAAAGATCGGCGAGGGTCATGTCCGGGTGCTTGCTCAGCGCCGGGTAATATTTGGCCGCCGGCTCCTGCAGGCCAAACAGCTTTTCCCCGTAGGCCACGCCAAACACCGTCGCCATCAGGCTTTTGCTGATGGACCAGGTCAGGTGCGAGGTGTCGGCGGTGGTCGGTCCGGCATAGCGTTCATAGACCAGCCGACCGTTCTGGATCACCAGCAGCGCATCGGTGCGGATGCCTTCGCGGCTGACCTCGTCCCGAGGCGGGAAGGCGTATTGTTCCAGGGCTTCGATGGCCGGCCCGGAGGGACGCGGGCCGGTTGGCCACTGCTCGCCGGGCCAGTCTTCAGCGTGGACGCCCAGGGTGAGCAGCAGGAACGGGATCAGGAACCAGCCTTTGGACATGCTTGGGGCTCGGAGGGTTGAACCTGCTGAGTTTAAGCAGGCTTGATGACAGTTTGGATGTTTGTGTCGACAGTACCAACGCCATCGCGGGCAAGCCTTGCTCCCACAGGTCTACGACAGACTGTCATTTAACCCTGAACCTGTGGGAGCAAGGCTTGCCCGCGATGAGGCCCGTCAAGCCAATGAAGATTCCAACGCCTTGGCCAACCGCTTGGCCCGCGCCCCCGCCGCCATCTCCATCACCGCTTTATCCCGCGCCCACATCTCGCGCCACGCGTCAGGCCCGGCGGCCAGTGCCTCATTCAGCTCGCCAGCGAGCCCTTCAAACTGGGCGAACACCCCAGCCAGCAGCACATGCCCGACAGCACTGGACGGGTTGTGACGGCTCACCTCCGCGCAACCTGCCAGCAACGCCAGCAGGCGCAACTGCAAAGGCTGCGGCCAGTCGCACTCCTGTCCCACGCCATACAACCAGGCGGTCATGGCACTGAGCACATAAAGGTCTTCCAAGGTGCGGAACGGTTTGACGTAGGCATCCCAACCGTCGCCGGCCAACAACTCGCACAGCGCCCCGTCAAGCCGTACGCGGCCATGGCTGATGTCCGGCATCAAGGCGATGGCCGGGAGTTTTTCCAGGGTGACGCCAGGCTCGCCGGGATAGACCACCGCCAGGTTCAGGCGCGGCGCTTCACCGGGTGCTTCGCTGCGGGCGGCGACCAGCAACCATTCAGCGGCATCACCCGCGGTGACAAAATCCTTGCGCCCGCTCAGGCGCAAATCACTGAGGCGGGTCTGCAGGTCCGCCGGGCGCAGGCTGCGCTGTTCGGTGGCACACAAGGCACCGAGGCTCTGGGGTGCGCTCGGCCAAAGCACCCGCAGCGCCGCCTGATACCCCACCAGGAAAGCCAGCCCCGGCGTCGCCATCAACCGCGCCCCGGCCACCGCCAGTTCGAACGGCGTGACCGGCCCCAGGCGTTGTAGCAAGGTCGCATAACCCTCGGCCAGATCCGGATGGGCGGGCAGGCGTTCGCCGCGTTCGATCAGGGTTTGCCAGGGCATGGGGCGCTCCTTGAGGACTGTCATATAAGCATCACCAAAGCTTCATGGCGATGACACCGGGGCTACATAGCCTGACTTTGCACAACATGGCTGCATAAAGAAAGTCGATTGGCTCACCCCAAGACGGGTGCACAGCCCGCACGGAGATTCGCTATGACTCAGATCGCCCGCATCAGCGACACCGGCAATGAACGCCGCCTGCAAGCCGAACGCCTGATTGGCGCCAAAGCTCTGCAAGAAGCCCAGGCCCTGCGCTTCAACGTCTTCAGCGGCGAATTCAACGCCAAGCTCAAAGGCGCGGAAGTGGGTCTGGACATGGATGACTATGATGTTCACTGCGCCCACATCGGCGTACGCGACCTGAATACTGGCCGTCTCGTGGCGACCACTCGCCTGCTCGACCACCAGGCCGCCAGCAGCCTGGGCCGCTTCTACAGCGAAGAAGAATTCAGCCTTCATGGCCTGGTCCATCTCAAGGGCCCGATCCTGGAAATCGGTCGCACCTGCGTCGACCCGGCCTACCGCAACGGCGGCACCATCGCGGTGCTCTGGGGTGAACTGGCTGAAGTCCTGAACGAAGGCGGCTACAGCTACCTGATGGGCTGCGCGAGCATTCCGATGCAGGACGGCGGTATCCAGGCCCAGGCGATCATGCAGCGCCTGCGCGAACGCTACCTGTGCACCGAACACCTGCAAGCCGTACCGAAAAAACCGCTGCCGACCCTGGACGTGCCGTCCAACGTCATCGCCGAAATGCCTCCGCTGCTCAAGGCCTACATGCGCCTGGGCGCGAAGATTTGCGGCGAGCCATGCTGGGACGAGGATTTCCAGGTGGCCGACGTGTTCATCCTGCTCAAGCGCGACGAACTCTGCCCGCGCTATGCCCGTCACTTCAAGGCAGCGGTCTGATGAGTCGGTTGCGGGTGTACGCGCGTATCGCGCGAGTGCTGCTGGTGGTGGCGTTGGGCCTGAGCATGGCTTGCCTGTTCGGGTTGTTCGAACGCCTGGGGATTGCCAACTCCATGGTGCGTCGACAGCGTTGGTCGCGGTTCTTCATGGCGCGGTTGAGCCATGCCCTGCCCTTTTGCGTGACGGTCCACGGCCAGTTGCCGCAACGGCCGATGCTGTGGGTCAGCAACCATGTGTCCTGGACCGACATCCCGCTGCTGGGCATGCTCACGCCGCTGTCGTTCCTGTCCAAGGCCGAAGTGCGTACCTGGCCGGTGGCCGGATGGCTGGCCGCCAAGGCCGGCAGCCTGTTTATCCGTCGCGGCTCGGGTGACAGCCAGTTGATTCGCAAACAGATGAGCCGCCACCTGGAACAGGCTCATCCGCTGTTGATGTTCCCTGAGGGGACCACCACCGATGGCCGTTCCTTGCGTACTTTCCATGGTCGCTTGTTATCCGCGGCCATCGATGCCGACGTAGCGTTGCAACCGGTGGCGATCCGTTACCTGCGCAATGGCGAACCTGACTCGCTGGCACCGTTCATTGGGGATGACGACTTGCTGTCGCACCTGATGCGCTTGTTCACCAATGATCGGGGCGACGTGCACATTCACCTGCTGCAACCGATTGCCTGCCACGGCCAGGAACGCGCGGCCCTGGCCTTCCAGGCGCAGCAGGCGGTGCACAAGGCGTTGTTCGGCGTGATCCCGGAGAAACAGCAAGCGCCGATGCGGCCTGCGATCGCAGCCTGAACCGAGAACCTGTGGAAATCAAATCCCTTGTGGGAGCGCGCTTGCTCGCGAAGGCGGTTTAACATTCAGCAGAGATGTTGACTGAACCGCCGCTTTCGCGAGCAAGCCCGCTCCCACATTTAGTTTTGTGGTGCAATCTGGCTCAGCGCAAAATCCTGCAACTGTGGGTAGAACAGCCGGAAATCCTCGCTCAACGGCTCGTAGAGCCTGATCAACTCTTGCATCGCCCCGGCCAATTCCTCCGGCCGGGACAGGCGTCGGGAAATGCCGCGCAACACCTGCCCAAGCACCTCGAACTCCCGGTAAGAACCCAACCAGTCATCCGCTGCCATATAAGGCGCGATCTGCGCCAGGCGCCCCGGCAGTTGCGGTTCGGTATTGAGTACCTGGTACACCCGAGAGGTGAAATCCATCAGCGGCCCCTCGCCGTACAGCATCCAGTCCCGGGCCAGGCAGTGGTCGAAAAATACGTCGAGGACGATCCCGGCATAGCGCCGGCGTACCGTGGAAAAACGCGACAGGGCAACGTCCACCAAGGGATGGCGGTCGGTGTACATGTCGATGCGCCGATGCAAGGCAATCGCCGCTTCGATCCGGGCATCGTACTGCCCTTGCAGCGGCCCTTTGACGAAATCGCCGTAGAGACTGCCGAGCAATTGTTCCCGGCCGGGGCCGCCGAGGTGCAGGTGCGCGAGGTAGTTCATGGCGAGCAGCTTAGCATCGTCACGCCAATATCGTTATAACCCGATATAGCGATTTATTCGATCCTCAGATCAAATCCATATTGGTATATCGCGAAATAACGATTTAAGGTTCGCCCCATCGCGATATAGCGTTTTACTCACCCCGAGCTTGCCCCCATGACCCTCGACCTCGACGAAATAATAAAAGCCCTGGCGCACCCAGTACGGCGAGACATCCTCAACTGGCTCAAAGACCCCAAGGTCCAGTTCCCCGAACAGTTGCACAACCACGAATTCGGCATTTGCGCCGGGCAGATCGACCAGCGCTGCGGCCTGTCGCAGTCCACGGTTTCTGCCCACCTGGCGGTGTTGCAACGGGCGGGGCTGATCAGCAGCCAGAAGGTCGGTCAATGGCACTTCTTCAAACGCAACGAGGAAGTGATCCAGCAGTTCCTCAAGCAAATGAGCCAAGAGCTCTGATCTGACAAGGACCCCACCATGCCCCTCTCACTCCTCATCCTGGCCCTGAGCGCCTTTGCCATCGGCACCACCGAGTTCGTCATCATGGGCCTGCTGCCCGATGTGGCGGCTGACCTGGGTGTCTCGATCCCCGGCGCCGGCTGGTTGGTGACCGGTTATGCCCTGGGTGTGGCCATTGGTGCGCCGTTCATGGCCCTGGCCACCGCGCGGCTGCCGCGCAAGGCCGCCCTGGTGGCGCTGATGGGGATTTTCATCGTCGGCAACCTGCTCTGCGCCATCGCCAGCGACTACAACGTGCTGATGTTCGCCCGGGTCGTCACCGCCCTCTGCCACGGTGCGTTCTTCGGCATCGGTTCGGTGGTGGCCGCCGGCCTGGTTGCGCCCAACAAGCGCGCCTCGGCCGTGGCCCTGATGTTCACCGGCCTGACCCTGGCCAACGTGCTCGGCGTACCGCTGGGCACTGCACTGGGCCAGGAAGCCGGCTGGCGCTCGACCTTCTGGGCCGTCACCGTCATTGGCGTGATTGCGCTGATCGGCTTGATCCGTTTCCTGCCAGCCAAGCGCGATGAAGAAAAACTCGACATGCGTTCGGAACTGGTAGCGCTCAAGGGCGCGGGCCTGTGGCTGTCCCTGAGCATGACCGCGCTGTTCTCCGCCTCGGTGTTCACTCTGTTCACCTACGTTGCCCCGTTGCTGGGCGAAGTCACCGGCGTGTCGCCCCGTGGCGTGACCTGGACCCTGGTGCTGATCGGCCTGGGCCTGACCCTGGGCAACATCATTGGCGGCAAGCTGGCAGACAAGAGCCTGGCGAACACGCTGATGGGCGTCTTCATCACCATGGCCGTGGTCTCAACCGTGCTGAGCTGGACCAGCGTGGCGCTGATCCCCACCGAAATCACCCTGTTCCTTTGGGCCACCGCCTGCTTTGCCGCCGTGCCGGCCCTGCAAGTCAACGTGGTGACCTTCGGCAAAGCCGCGCCAAACCTGGTGTCCACCCTGAACATCGGCGCTTTCAACATCGGCAACGCCCTGGGCGCCTGGGTCGGCGGCAGCGTCATCGATCACGGCCTGGGCCTGACCACCGTGCCCCTGGCCGCCGGTGCGCTGGCCGTGCTGGCGCTACTGGTCACCCTGATCACTTTCCGCCAGGGCGGCAATGCCGACCTGGCACCGGCAACTCACTGACTTCTAACCACTCCCTGACTCTTACGAGGTTGTAATTCATGACGACTATTTTCGATCCGATCAAACTCGGCGACATCGAGCTGAAGAACCGCATCATCATGGCCCCGCTCACCCGCTGCCGCGCCGACGCCGGTCGCGTACCCAACGCCTTGATGGCCGAGTACTACGTGCAACGTGCGTCCGCCGGCCTGATCCTCAGCGAAGCAACCTCCGTCACGCCAATGGGCGTGGGCTACCCGGACACCCCCGGCATCTGGTCCAACGACCAGGTACGCGGCTGGAGCAACGTGACCAAGGCGATCCACGGCGCCGGCGGCAAAATCTTCCTGCAACTGTGGCACGTGGGCCGGATCTCACACCCGTCGTACCTGAACGGCGAAACCCCGGTGGCGCCAAGCGCCATCCAGCCCAAAGGCCACGTGAGCCTGGTGCGTCCGCTGGCCGACTACCCGACGCCACGCGCGCTGGAAACCGCTGAAATCGCCGATATCATCGACGCTTATCGCGTAGGTGCCGAAAACGCCAAGGCCGCCGGTTTCGACGGTGTGGAAATCCACGGCGCCAATGGCTATCTGCTCGACCAGTTCCTGCAAAGCAGCACCAACCAGCGCACCGACCAATACGGTGGTTCCCTGGAAAACCGTGCCCGCCTGATGCTGGAAGTGACCGACGCCGTCATCGAAGTCTGGGGCGCCGGCCGGGTTGGCATGCACTTGGCACCACGCGCCGACTCCCATGACATGGGCGACGAGAACCGCCTCGAAACCTTCAGCTACGTGGCCCGCGAGCTGGGCAAGCGTGGCATCGCTTTCATCTGCTCGCGCGAGAAGGAAGGCGAAGACAGCATCGGCCCGCAACTCAAGCAAGCTTTCGGCGGCCCGTACATTGCCAATGAACGCTTCACCAAGGACAGCGCCAATGCCTGGCTCGCCGAGGGCAAGGCCGATGCCGTCGCCTTTGGTGTGCCGTTCATTGCCAACCCGGACCTGCCAGCACGCTTGAAAGCCGATGCACCCTTGAATGAGGCGCACCCCGAAACGTTTTATGGAAAAGGCCCGGTGGGTTATATCGACTACCCCGTGATGTAATTCGAAAAATCAGCTTTTTAAAAAAGCCCCGACTCGAAAGAGCCGGGGCTTTTTTGCATCTACACACTTCAAATCCAACCCGCTCCTTCGGCAATCGAAATATCAAATAACAACACAACATTTACTCGCCATGGATAACCACACCCAATAACGCTAATAATAATCCCGAACAACACCCCTTCCAGCAAACGGACTCAAAAACGACTCACTTTAAACAAGCCACTTCAAACTTTGTAGAAGCAACACTAAACCGAGCAACTTCGAACACGCCCAATTGTTTCATGCAGGCTTTAGCGAGCCTCGCATTCATGAGAGACACATCGCAATGAACATTATGAAAAACTTGGTTCTCGGCCTGTTGCTGGGGCCCGTAGCAGTTGCCAGCAGCCTGGCCAACACACGCATTACCGTGGAGATCACAAACAACACTTCCAACGTTTTGGAATTGACAAACATTTCAAGTGAAATCCCCATGCCCCCGGATTTTTCCTTGAGCGCTTATGAAGTGACCGCCAAAACGAAACAAGAACTTTATTTCGTCCATGACCGGAGATTCACCTACCCCGCCGCTGGCTGGCAGCCGACACTGAGAAAGATCAAGCCGATTGAATTAGTTCTCTCCTATCAAATGAGCAATTTCAACTTCGGCTGTCAAATGCAAACCCACTTTGAGGCGCCCATCGGTTTCGGCGCCCTGGAATCCAGTTATAGGCCAAATTGGAAAAGCAGAGTCGCGTATACCGGCAATGGTGAATACACCTGCCGGTCAGAAATCTTCCGAAAAATGCTCGAACCCCCCTTCAACTATTCGGTGCGCCTCATCGTCGAATAATCCAGGCGGTCGGTAACAGCCGACACGACAAGTACAGGCACCTATCTGGCGCCTGTACATGAACACGCCATAACGCCCCTGCACGATAGCGACTCGTGAGCGATCAACGTGCCCGCAGTGCATCTACAAAAGACCTGGACGCAATCAAGACACGGCGGCACCGTCGCCAATCAGCTATTGACACAAACCGATGCAATTACGCATTTTGTTCATTTGCGTAGGCTGGGGCTCAGGCGCAGCATATCCAGCCCGATGTCTACCCAGCGCTCAGCCTCACCGGCCAGCGAGAAGCTGTCGGGGGCCAGCAGCCATTGGTAGAGAATGCCGTCGATGTAGGCGTGGATGGCAATCGCCGCCCTTTCGGGGTCCAGGTCATCCGGCAGTTGACCGCGCTTCATCGCATTGCTCAACGACAGCACGATGCGCACATTGCAGTCGAGACTGACCTCACGCCGTTGCTGGCGCAAATCGCACATTTCATCGGTGAATTCGCACTTATGGAACAGAATTTCATTAATGCGGCGGGTTTTCGGGTCCAGGGCCACCTGCTGGAACAACTGCACCAACAGCTTGCGAATGCAGCCCAACGGATCAAGCTCCTCTTCGCGCTCACTGGCACGCGCCAGTTCATCGAGTGGCTCTTGCAAGGTATCGAGCATGGCCTGGAGCAGGTCCGCCTTGTTGCTGAAGTGCCAGTAGATGGCGCCGCGCGTCACACCGGCCAGTGTTGCGATATCGGCGAGCGTCGTGCGTGCCACGCCTCGCTCGAAAAACGCCTTTTCAGCGGCTTCGAGTATCTGGCTGCGAGTCTCCAGGGCTTCCTCTTTGGTACGACGGACCATGGCAGTAAACACCTCAATCAGGATGCGTAAGCAATGCGTAAGGATCAGCTGAACAAAATATGAGGCGGCGTTTCTTGGAATGCGTCCCCGACCCTTGCAGGCCTTTGTCAGGCTTTTGTAAATCCGGATGGTACGCAATTTGGCTGTTTACAAACAACCATGTACGTAAGTATATTTCTTAGCATCCTACTAATTGAATAACACCGCCTTTTTAACCTTCCACCTTTCGAGTGCGCCAGTTGCGCGCCTGGACCCGAGGATTTCCATGCAATTCAAGCCAGCTGTTACCGCTCTGGTTACCGCCATCGCCCTGGCATCGCTGCTCAGCGGATGCAAAAAGGAAGAGGCTGCGCCTGCTCCTCCCCCTCCTCAGGTCGGCGTCGTAACCCTCAAGACTCAACCCTTCACCCTGACGTCAGAGCTTCCGGGGCGCACCAGTGCGTTCCGCGTCGCCGAAGTTCGCCCACAGGTCAACGGCATCATCCTCAAGCGTCTGTTCAAGGAAGGCGCCGACGTCAAGGCCGGCCAACAGCTGTACCAGATCGACCCGGCCGTGTACGAAGCGACGCTCAAGAGCGCCGAAGCCAACCTGCGGTCCACCAAGTCGATTTCCGATCGTTACCAGCAACTGGTCAAGGAACAAGCCGTCAGCCGCCAGGAATACGACACCGCCTTGGCCAACCGCCTGGAGTCGGAAGCCAATCTGCAGACCGCCCAGATCAACGTGCGCTACACCAAGGTCTACGCACCGATCTCCGGTCGCATTGGTCGCTCCTCGGTAACCGAAGGTGCGTTGGTGAGCAACGGTCAGACCGACGCCCTGGCAACCATCCAGCAACTGGACCCGATCTACGTCGACGTGACGCAAAGCTCGGTAGAGCTGCTGCAGCTGCGCCGTGAGCTGGAAAGCGGCCGCTTGCAGAAAGCCGGTGACAACGCCGCCATGGTCAAGCTGACCCTGGAAGACGGCAGCCAATATGCCCATGAGGGCAAGCTGGAGTTCTCCGAGGTGTCGGTCGACCAGACCACCGGCTCGGTGACCTTGCGCGCCGTGTTCCCTAATCCGGATCACACCTTGCTGCCCGGTATGTTCGTCCACGCACAACTGCAGTCCGGTGTGAACAGCGCGGCGATCCTCGCCCCGCAGCAAGGCGTGACCCGCGACCTCAAAGGCACGCCGACCGCCCTGGTGGTAGGCGCGGACAACAAGGTCGAGTTGCGTCAGCTCAAGGCCAGCCGCACCGTCGGCAGCCAGTGGCTGATCGAAGACGGGCTCAAGGCCGGCGATCGCTTGATCACCGAAGGGTTGCAGTACGTACGGCCAGGGGTGGAAGTCAAAGCCACCGAAGCCACCAATGTTGGTGCCAAGAACCCGGCCCCCGCTCAGGCAGCTGATAAAGCAGCCGGCGGCAAAGGGGAGTAAACCATGTCGAAATTTTTTATCGACCGTCCGATTTTCGCCTGGGTAATCGCCCTGGTGATCATGCTGGTCGGGGCTCTCTCGATCCTCAAATTGCCGATCAACCAGTACCCGAGCATCGCCCCTCCGGCGATCGCCATTTCCGTGACCTACCCAGGCGCATCCGCACAAACCGTGCAGGACACCGTGGTGCAGGTCATCGAGCAGCAGCTCAACGGGATCGACAACCTGCGTTATGTGTCCTCGGAAAGTAACTCCGACGGCAGCATGACCATCACCGCGACCTTCGAGCAAGGCACCAACTCCGATACCGCCCAGGTCCAGGTGCAGAACAAGCTGAACCTGGCCACCCCGCTGCTGCCGCAAGAAGTGCAGCAACAGGGCATCCGCGTGACCAAGTCAGTGAGAAACTTCCTGATGGTGATCGGCGTGGTATCGCGCGACGGCAGCATGACTCGGGAGGACCTGTCCAACTACATCGTGTCCAACATGCAGGACCCGATTTCGCGGACCGCCGGTGTCGGTGACTTCCAGGTCTTCGGCGCCCAGTACGCCATGCGGATCTGGCTCGACCCGGCCAAGCTGAATAACTACAACCTGACCCCGGTGGATGTGACCACTGCCATTACCGCGCAGAACGTCCAGATTGCGTCCGGCCAACTCGGCGGCCTGCCTGCCCTGCCCGGTCAACAACTGAACGCCACCATCATCGGCAAGACCCGCCTGCAGACCGCCGAGCAGTTCAAGGCCATCTTGCTCAAGGTCAATCCGGACGGCTCGCAAGTGCGCGTCGGCGACGTCGCGGACGTCGCCCTGGGCGGTGAAAGCTACAGCATCAATGCCCAGTTCAACGGTGCCCCGGCTTCAGGCCTGGCGGTGAGACTGGCCACCGGCGCCAACGCCCTCGACACGGCCAAGGCCCTGCGCCAGACCGTCGAAAACCTCAAGCCGTTCTTCCCGCAAGGCCTGGAAGTGGTGTTCCCCTACGACACCACGCCAGTGGTGAGCGAGTCGATCAAGGGTGTGGTTGAAACCCTGGTCGAAGCGGTCGTGCTGGTGTTCCTGGTGATGTTTCTGTTCCTGCAGAACTTCCGCGCCACCATCATCACCACGATGACGGTGCCGGTGGTACTGCTGGGCACCTTCGGGATCCTCGCGGCGTTCGGCTTCAGCATCAACACCCTGACCATGTTCGGCATGGTGCTGGCCATCGGCTTGCTGGTGGACGACGCCATCGTCGTGGTGGAAAACGTCGAACGGGTGATGAGCGAAGAAGGCCTGTCGCCCAAGGAAGCCACCAAGAAATCCATGGGCCAGATCCAGGGTGCCCTGGTGGGTATCGCCCTGGTGCTATCGGCGGTACTGCTGCCGATGGCGTTCTTCGGTGGCTCCACCGGTGTGATCTACAAGCAGTTCTCCATCACCATCGTCTCGGCCATGGCCTTGTCAGTATTGGTGGCCCTGATCTTTACCCCGGCCCTGTGCGCCACCATGCTCAAAGCCATCCCCAAGGGTGAGCACGGCACGCCGAAACGCGGTTTCTTCGGCTGGTTCAACCGCACTTTCGACCGTGGCGTCAGAAGCTACGAGCGCGGCGTGGGCAACATGCTCAAGCACAAGGCTCCGTACCTGCTGGCCTACATCATCATCGTGGTGGGCATGGTCTGGCTGTTCACCCGCATTCCGACAGCGTTCCTGCCGGAAGAGGACCAGGGCGTGCTGTTCGCCCAGGTGCAGACACCGGCCGGCTCCAGCGCCGAGCGTACCCAGGTGGTGGTGGACAATATGCGCGAGTTCCTGCTGCGCCCCAGCAAGGACGGTGGTGAAGGCGATGGCGTGGCCTCGGTGTTCACCGTGACCGGCTTCAACTTCGCCGGTCGTGGCCAGAGCTCCGGCTTGGCGTTCATCATGCTCAAGCCGTGGGAAGAGCGGAACGCTGACAACACCGTGTTCAAAATCGCTGGCCGCGCGCAGCAACACTTCTTCACCTTCCGCGATGCAATGGTGTTCGCCTTCGCTCCGCCAGCGGTGATGGAACTGGGTAACGCCACCGGTTTCGACGTGTTCCTGCAGGACCGCGCCGGCATCGGTCACGAGAAGTTGATGGAAGCCCGCAACCAGTTCCTGGGCATGGCGTCCCAGAGCAAGGTCCTGGCCCAGGTGCGTCCGAACGGCCTGAACGACGAGCCGCAGTACCAATTGGAAATCGATGACGAGAAGGCCAGCGCGCTGGGCATTACCCTCTCGAACATCAACAACACGCTGTCGATTGCCCTGGGCAGTAACTATGTGAACGACTTCATCGACCGTGGTCGAGTGAAGCGGGTATACGTTCAGGGTCAGCCGAATGCGCGCATGAGCCCCGAAGACCTGCAGAAGTGGTATGTGCGCAACAGCGCCGGGACCATGGTGCCCTTCAGCGCGTTCGCCAAGGGCGAGTGGGTCTACGGCTCGCCGAAACTGGCCCGTTACAACGGCGTGGAAGCGATGGAGATTCTGGGATCGCCGGCACCGGGTTACTCCACCGGTGAAGCCATGGCCGAAGTCGAAGCCATCGCCAAGAAGCTGCCTGCCGGTGTGGGGATTTCCTGGACGGGCCTGTCCTACGAGGAACGCCTGTCGGGCTCCCAGGCACCAGCGTTGTACGCCTTGTCGCTGCTGATGGTGTTCCTGTGCCTGGCGGCGTTGTATGAAAGCTGGTCGATTCCGATCGCGGTCATGCTCGTGGTCCCGCTGGGGATCATCGGTGCATTGATGGCAACCAGCCTGCGTGGACTGTCCAACGACGTTTACTTCCAGGTGGGCTTGCTGACGACCATTGGCCTGGCGGCGAAAAACGCCATTCTGATCGTGGAATTTGCCAAGGAACTCCACGAACAGGGCCGCACGCTGGTGGAAGCTGCCATTGAAGCCTGTAGGATGCGTCTGAGGCCGATCATCATGACGTCCCTGGCGTTTGTCCTCGGCGTGGTCCCGCTGGCGATTTCCACGGGCGCAGGTTCAGGCAGCCAACACGCCATCGGTACCGGTGTGATCGGCGGTATGTTGACCGCCACCATCCTGGCGATCTTCTGGGTGCCCTTGTTCTTCGTGACCGTGTCGTCGATAGGCCGCCGCAAAAATGCCGACCAGGACGACACTCCTGAAACTTCTAAAGAGGCTGGCCAATGAGCAAGTCGCTCCTCTCCCTGACCATCGCTGCCGTCGTGCTCAGCGGCTGCTCGCTGATCCCCGATTATCAGCGGCCCGAAGCACCGGTTGCGGCGCAGTACCCGCAAGGCCCGGCCTACGAATCGGCCAATGCGCCCAGCCAGGCCGCCGTCGAGCAGGGCTGGAAACAGTTTTTCCATGACCCGGCGTTGCAACAGCTGATTCAAGTGGCCCTTGAAAACAACCGCGACCTGCGTGTCGCGGCGCTGAACATCGATGCCTATGCCGCGCAATACCGTATCCAGCGGGCGGACCTGTTCCCGGCGGTCTCGGCCACCGGTTCCGGCAGCCGCCAGCGGGTACCAGCACGGGCCTCGCAGACCGGTGAAGCGGCCATCAGCAGCTCCTACTCGGCCACCCTGGGCATCAGTGCCTATGAACTGGACCTGTTCGGTCGGGTTCGCAGCCTGAGCGAGCAAGCGCTGCAAAGCTACTTCGCGACCGAAGAAGCCCGTCGCAGCACCCAGATCAGCCTGGTGGCCAGCGTGGCCAACGCCTACCTGACCTGGCAGGCCGACAAGGAACTGCTCAAGCTGACCCAGGACACCCTGGGCGCTTACGATCAAAGCCTCAAGCTGACCTCGCGCAGCGCCGAAGTTGGCGTGGCCTCGGCCCTGGACTTGAGCCAGGCGCGCACGGCGGTAGAGAACGCCCGCGTGCAACTGGCTCGCTACACCCGCCAGGTCGCCCAGGACGAGAACAACCTGACCCTGCTGCTGGGTACTGGCCTGCCGGCCAACCTGAACTCGCAACCGCTGAGCGATGACCTGCTGAGCGAAATGCCGGCCGGGTTGCCATCGGACCTGCTGCAACGTCGTCCGGACATTCTCCAGGCCGAACGCAACCTGCTGGCCGCCAACGCCAACATCGGCGCCGCGCGGGCTGCATTCTTCCCAAGCATCAGCCTGACGGCCAACGCCGGCACCTTGAGCCCGGACCTGTCCGGGCTGTTCAAGGGCGGCTCAGGCACCTGGACCTTCGCCCCGCAAATCAATCTGCCGATTTTCAACGCCGGCAACCTGCGGGCAAGCCTGGATTACGCCAAAATCCAGAAAGACATCAACGTCGCCAATTACGAGAAGTCGATTCAGACCGCGTTCCAGGAAGTCTCCGACGGCCTGGCCGCACGCCGGACCTACAACGAACAGTTGCAGGCCCAGACCGCCTTCGTCGCCGCCAACCAGGACTACTACCGCCTGGCCGAGCGTCGCTACCGCATCGGCGTCGACAGCAACCTGACCTTCCTCGACGCCCAACGCCAACTGTTCAGCGCCCAACAATCGCTGATCACCGACCGCCTCTCGCAATTGACCAGCGAGGTCAATCTGTACAAGGCACTGGGTGGTGGCTGGAATGCCGAGAGCGGCAAGAACGAACCGGTGAAAGAAGAAGCACCGAAGATGAAACTGTTCTGATTGATGTTTGAACGCTGAAACAAGAAGCCCACCGAAAGGTGGGTTTTTTGTTTGTGCGTGTTTTAACAGCGACTGGGTTAACGCGGGTCGATGAGATCCAGCGCTCGATTGGCCAACAACTCACTCAAGTCAATCATCTGCGCCACGCCGAGCGCGACATGCCGCCGCGAGCCTTCCAGATCGAACGCCAGGTCGTTGACCATGGCACTGGCTGAGGCCAGGGTTTCGCTGAGATTTGCTAGCAGGCACTCGGTGTCGAGGGTATCGATGACGGTGAAAACTTGAGTTGAGGTTTTGGGTTTGGGTTTGGGATCAGGGTGGGTGCCCAGATGGTAATCGAGTGCTCGGTCTGCGGCCTCTTGGAGCTTTTCTGGATCGGGGTCGTTGTAGGGGAAAGTGCTTTCTGATGGCGAAGAAGGATGATGTTTTTTCATAACGGCGCTCCTGCATCAATTGGAGCCCGAGACGTGGGTCCGGGCGCTGGCGCCTAACGAATTCGGCGGGCTTGCAGTCCCGGTCGCTGGATTGGCAGCGACCCGAACAAGCTAGAGATACCGCTTCCGAGCAGCAACCTTAAAACTTCGTCGGAAAAGTCGCCGCGTCTGTCAGACCGGCCACAAATCTTGTGGGAGCAAGGCTTGCCCGCGATGGCGGCCTTACGGCTGGCCAAGATTTTGTTGATCGGGTACATATCCATTGCTGCGGTAACGGCGGCTTAGGGTTCCGCCCTGACGGCGGCTCACTTTTGAGAAGCGCAAAAGTAAGCAAAACGCTCATGCCCCACCACTCGGTGCCTCGCTAGGGCTCGGCATGCCCGCACTCCGGCATTGCTCCGTGGGCCGCCGCGAAGGGCCATCCATGGCCCAGCGCGGCTACCTCGGCATCCATGCCGAGGTGCCCACTGCGCAATGCCTGCGTGCGGCCATCGTGGTTAACGGGGCGCCGAGATCAACGTCCACCACGAGGCGGCCTGGTAGCCGACCTGGTTCTTGGTGGGACCGCGTTTTCCCTGTGGGAGCGAGCCTGCTCGCGATAGCGGTGGACCAGCCTGCATCAGCGTTGGATGTGCCGCCGTCTTCGCGAGCAAGCTTTGCTCCCACAGATCTGACAGGTGTACGACCAGGAGAGTCAGGTCGGCTCTAAGGCCGCCTCGCGGTGGACGTTGATCTCGGCGCCCCGTTAACCACGATGGCCGCACGCAGGCATTGTGGAGTGGGCATCCCGGCATGGATGCCGGGATAGCCGCGCTGGGCCATGGATGGCCCTTCGCGGCGGGCCCACGGAGCAATGCCTGCGTTCGGGCATGCCGAGCCTAGGCGAGGCACCGAGTGGTGGGGCAGGAGCGTTTTGCTTACTTTTGCGCTTCTCAAAAGTGAGCCGCTGTAAGAGCGGAACCATAAGTAGCCGTTACCGCAGCAATGGATATGTACTCGATCAGCTGTCAGGCCGCCATCGCGAGCAAGCTCGCTCCCACAGTGGAATGCGTCCATCCAATCAGTTTTTTGCCGTTCGATAATCGCCCAAAACCCACAATCAGCAATTGAACCGATCCCGGGCGGCCCTTCACCATCGCTCGCACAAAACCAATAACAACAGGTTCGACGCCATGCCCCTACACACCGCCCCACCCGGCTGATCCTCGATCGCCCTGACGCCCCTGGCTCCACCCTTACCGCCAGCACCTCAAACGTGCGGCAACAACTCGCTTCGTCCATAAAAAATAGAGACAACGCCCATGAAGCCCACACAGCACCTGTTCCCCAGCCTCATTGCCGTCGCCCTGACCAGTACCGCCCTACCCGTCCTGGCCGCGGAATCGGGGTTTGTCGAAGACGCCAAGGTCAATCTCAACCTGCGCAATTTCTACATCAACCGTAACTTCACCAACCCGAACAATGCCCAAGGCAAAGCCGAGGAATGGACCCAAAGCTTCATCCTCGACGCCAAGTCCGGTTTCACCCAGGGCGTGGTCGGTTTCGGTGTGGATGTGCTGGGCACGTACTCGCTCAAGCTCGACGGCGGTCGCGGCACGGCGGGCACACAACTGCTGCCGGTGCACGATGACGGTCGTCCGGCCGATGACTTCGGTCGCCTGGGCGTGGCCCTCAAGGCCAAGGTGTCGAAGACCGAGCTGAAGGTTGGCGAATGGATGCCGGTGCTGCCGATCCTGCGCTCCGACGACGGCCGTTCCCTGCCGCAAACCTTCCGTGGCGGCCAGGTGACCTCCACCGAGATCAGCGGCCTGACGCTGTACGGCGGCCAGTTCCGCGCCAACAGCCCGCGCAACGACGCAAGCATGGAAGACATGTCGATGAACGGCCGTGGCGCGTTCACTTCCGACCGTTTCAACTTCGGCGGCGGTGAATATGCCTTCAACGAAAAACGCACCCAAGTCGGCGTCTGGTACTCGGAACTGTCCGACATCTACCAGCAACAATACTTCAACCTGACCCACAGCCAGCCCATCGGCGACTGGACCCTGGGCGCCAACCTCGGCTACTTCATCGGCAAGGAAGATGGCAGTGCCCTGGCCGGCGACCTGGACAACAAAACCGCGTTCGCCCTGCTCTCGGCCAAATACGGCGGCAACACCTTCTATGTCGGCCTGCAAAAAGTCAGCGGCGACGATGCCTGGATGCGCGTCAACGGCACCAGCGGCGGCACCCTGGCCAACGACAGCTACAACTCCAGCTACGACAACGCGAAGGAAAAATCCTGGCAACTGCGCCATGACTTCAACTTCGCCGCCGTCGGCGTGCCGGGCTTGACCCTGATGAACCGCTACATCAGCGGTGACAACGTGCACACCGCCACGGTTGACGACGGCAAGGAATGGGGTCGGGAAAGTGAGCTGGCTTACACCGTACAGAGCGGTGCGCTGAAGAGTCTTAATGTGAAGTGGCGCAACTCGACGATGCGCCGGGACTACAGCAACAATGAGTTCGATGAGAACCGGTTGATTGTCAGCTATCCGATCAGCTTGCTGTAAAAACCAACATGGATGGAGGCTGTACCACCGTCATCGCGAGCAAGCTCGCTCCCACAGGGGATCAGTGTCGAACACAAAGTTTTGTGCTCACTGAAGATCCAGTGTGGGAGCGGGCTTGCTCGCGAAGGCGTCATCACATTCAACATCGAAGCAAACTGACCCACCGCTTTCGCGAGCAAGCCCGCTCCCACAGGGATTAGCGGCGGTTCCTAAGTCCGGGACTCGACGCCTAGCTCATCCCACACCGACTCGGCCAGGTGGAAGGTGGCGTTGGCTGCCGGGATGCCGCAGTAGATGGCGCTCTGCATGATCACTTCCTTGATCTCGCTGCGGCTCACGCCGTTGTTGGCGGCGGCGCGCAGGTGCAGTTTGAGTTCTTCGTTGCGGTTCATGCCGATCAGCATGGCGATGGTGATCAGGCTGCGGGTATGGCGCGGCAGGCCCGGGCGGGTCCAGATATCGCCCCAGGCGTGACGGGTGATCATCTCCTGGAATTCGCTGTTGAACTCGGTCAAGGCATTGAGGCTGCGATCAACGTGGGCATCGCCCAGCACCGCGCGGCGTACTTGCATGCCTTCGTCGTAACGTTGTTTCTCGTCCACAAAAAACTCCTCAGGCGCGGCCAGAATCAAGCAGGAAATCCAGCACCCGCGCGCTGAACGCGGCGCCGGCCTGGACGTTGGACAGGTGCGCGGCGTAGAACTCGGCGTACTCGGCACCGCTGACCCGCTCCTGGATAAAGTGCCCACCCGACGGCGGCGTCACGGCATCTTCAGTGCCGGCGATCACCAACAGCGGCACGCGGATCGACGACAGTTGCTCGCGGAAATCGGCATCGCGCACCGCTGCGCAGTTGGCCGCATAGCCCTGGGGTGAAGTGGCAGCGAGCATGTCAGTGATTTTTTTCGCCGTCGCTGGCTGCGCCTCAGAGAAGTCCGGGGTAAACCAACGGGCAATCGAGGCATCACGCAACGCTACCATCGCTGCCTGGCCGTCACGCAGCACGGTTTCGATGCGCGGGTTCCACACCGAAGGATCGCCGATCTTGGCGGCTGTATTACACACCACCAATTTATGCAGACGCTGACCGGCATTGATCCCCAACCATTGGCCGATCAACCCGCCCATGGACAAGCCACAGAAATGCACCTTGTCGATGCCCAACTGATCAAGCATCGCCAGTACATCGCGACCCAGTTGTTCGATGCTGTACGGCCCTTCGGTGACCAGCGACTGACCGTGACCACGGGTGTCGAAGCGCAGCACGCGAAAGTGTTCGCTGAAAGCCGCGACCTGCTCGTCCCACATGTGCAGATCAGTGCCCAGGGAGTTTGAAAGCACCAGCACCGGGGCGTCTTGCGGCCCGTCAAAACGGTAGTTCAGTTCGCCCTCGGCGAGTTTGACGAATCCCACAACAATCTCCTTTCAGGCGTTCAAGGCAAGGTGTTCGGCCACGGCCCGGGCAACCCAGGTCTGGGCCTGGCCGAGGTAATGGGCGGGGTTGAGCAAATGATCGAGCTCGGCGACGGAGAGTTGCGCCGTGACTTGGGGTTCGTCCCCCAGCACCGCGCGCAAATGCCGTTGTTCGGCCACGGCGCGCTTGCAGCATTGCTCCAGCAGATGATGCGCGGTGTCGCGCCCGACCCGCTGGGCGAGGACGGTGCTGACCGCCTCGGCCAGCACCAACCCCTGGGTCAGTTCCAGGTTACGGGCCATGCGCGCTGCGTCCACTTCCAGCCCTTCGGCCAACAACCGCGCTTGTTGCAAGGCACCGGACACCAGGCAGCAGATCTCCGGCAGGGTCTCCCATTCGGCGTGCCACAAGCCAAGACTGCGCTCATGTTCCTGGGGCATGGCGCTGAACAGCGTCGACAACAAACCAGGCACCCGGGTCGCCGCGCCGATCAGCACCGCCGCGCCCACCGGGTTACGTTTGTGCGGCATGGTGGACGATCCGCCCTTGCCCGGTGCCGACGGTTCGAACGCTTCGCCGGCCTCGGTCTGCATCAACAGGCTGATGTCGCGGCCCAGTTTGCCCAGGCTGCCAGTGATCAAACCGAGCACCGAGCCGAATTCCACCAGGCGATCCCGCTGGGTGTGCCACGGCTGCTCCGGCAGGTTCAATCGCAGCTCGGCAGCCAGGGCTTCGGCGATGGGCAGGGCCTGCTCACCCAGTGCGGCGAGCGTCCCGGAAGCGCCGCCGAATTGCAGCACCAGCAAGCGCGGCTTGAGGTCTTTCAAGCGTTGGCGACTGCGAGTGATCGCCCCCAGCCAACCGGCGATTTTCATGCCCAGGGTCACCGGCGTGGCGTGTTGCAGCCAAGTGCGCCCGGCCAGCGGTGTGGCAGCGTAACGTTCGGCTTGGCGGGCCAGGGTAACGGCCAATTGCGCCAGCTCGTCTTCGATCAGCGTCAAGGCTTGGCGCAGTTGCAGGATCAGCCCACTGTCCATCACGTCCTGGCTGGTAGCGCCCAGATGCACATAGCGCTCAGCCTCGGCATCCTCGCTCGCGATACGCTTGCCCAGTGCCTTGACCAACGGGATCGCCGAATTGCCGGCACTGGCAATTGCTTCGCTCAACGCCGAAAAATCGTACAACTGGGCGTGACAGGCGTTCTCGATCGGCGCCACCGCGCTCTGGGGAATCAACCCTACCCGCGCTTCAGCCCTAGCCAATGCGGCCTCGACATCCAGCATGGCCTGTACCCGGCCCGCATCGCAGAACACCTCGCGCATCTCGCGAGCCGTGAAGTAGGTATCGAACAGCTGATTGCTCGGTCGTTCGCTCATAAACAGTCCTTGGATGCGCCCGCCTCTCGGTCGAGCGCGGTGGGGTCAAAGGTCGTGATGCAAATACGCCGGTTGCTTGGGCAGGCGCAGGCTAAACAGAAACGCCACCACCATCATCACCGTGACGTACCAATAAAAGGCGTTTTCCATGCCTTGGGCCTTCAGGCTCAGGGCGACGTACTCGGCCGAGCCACCAAAAATCGCATTCGCCACCGCATAGGCCAACCCTACCCCCAGCGCCCGTACTTCGGGTGGAAACATTTCAGCTTTTACCAATCCGCTGATGGAGGTGTAGAAGCTGACGATCGCCAGCGCCAGGGTAATCAGCACAAACGCCAGGAACGGGCTGCTGATACTTTTGAGGGTCAGCAGGATCGGCACTGTGCACAACGCACCCAGGGCGCCGAACCAGAGCATGGAGTTACGCCGACCGATCTTGTCCGCCAGCATGCCGAACAGCGGCTGCATGCACATATAGAGGAACAACGCGCCGGTCATGATGTAGCTGGCGGTCTTGGCGTGCAGGCCGGCGGTGTTCACCAGGTATTTCTGCATGTAAGTGGTGAACGTGTAGAAAATCAGCGAGCCGCCAGCGGTGTAACCCAGCACGGTGATGAACGCGGCCTTGTGATCGCGAAACAGCGCGGCGATGCTACCGGCGTCCTTGTTCTCGCGCATTTCCTTGCTGCTGGTTTCCTTCAAGGAGCGCCGCAGCAATAGAGAAATCAACGCCGCCGCCGCGCCGACCACGAACGGGATCCGCCAGCCGTAGGCACGCAATTCGTCTTCGCTGAGGAACTGTTGCAGGACCACCACCAGCGACACCGCCAGCAGTTGTCCGCCGATCAACGTCACATACTGGAACGAGGCAAAAAAGCCGCGCTGGCCCTTGAGGGCGACTTCGCTCATGTAGGTGGCCGTGGTGCCGTATTCACCGCCCACCGACAGGCCTTGCAGCAAGCGCGCGAGCAACAGCAGCACTGGCGCCCAGACGCCGATGTCCTTGTAGGTGGGCAGGCAGGCGATGAGTAACGAGCCGAAGCACATCATCAGCACCGAAATCATCATCGAGTTCTTGCGCCCGTGACGGTCCGCCACCCGGCCGAAAATCCAGCCGCCGATGGGCCGCATCAAGAACCCGGCGGCGAACACACCCGCGGTGTTGACCAGTTGCACCGTGGGGTTGTCCGACGGGAAGAACGCTGGCGCAAAATAAATCGCGCAGAACGCATAGACGTAGAAGTCGAACCATTCGACCAGGTTGCCGGATGAGGCACCGACGATGGCGAAGATGCGCTTGCTGCGTTCTTCGCCGGTGTAGTGGGTCATTGGAATCGTCATGTTTTTTCACTCATGGGGACTGACAGTGTCTAGACACACTTTGTAACAGCCCCGTTCCACAGTCCTTTCACCCGTGGCGAGGGAGCTTGCTCCCTCGCCACGGGAAAATTGTCACTCAGTAATCGAAAAACACCGTCTCGGCATCCGTCCCCTGCAGGATCACGTTCCACTGATACACGCCCGAAGCATCGGGCTTGCTCACGAGAGTGGCGCGACGCTCCTCAGGCACGCAGGCCAAAAGCGGGTCGGCCTCGTTGGCCTGTTCGCCATCGAAGTAGATGCGCGTCAGCAGATGCTTGACCAGCCCACGGGCGAACACCAGCACCACCAGATGCGGTGCCTGAGTCGTGCCCCCCAGTCCCGGCACGGTGCCCGGCTTGATGGTGGTGAAGCGAAAGCGTCCTTCGGCATCCACCGGCACCCGGCCGAAGCCTTCGAAATGGGGGTCCAGGGGTTTGTCCTGGTCGTCTTCAGGGTGGGCGTATTTACCGGCAGCGTTGGCCTGCCAGACTTCCAGCATCGCGTCGTTGACGAACGCGCCGTTGCCGTCGACCACCTGCCCGGTGATCGCCACCCGTTGGCCAAGGGTTTGGGCGACGGTCAGGTCTTCGCGGTTCAACCAGGTCAGGCCGATGTGGTAGTACGGGCCAACGGTGTGGGACGTGGTGGCGGTAAGCGTCATCTTATTTCTCCATCGGCGTGGCATCGCGGCCGCGCAAAACGATGTCCCAGCGATAACCGAGGGCGTAGTTGGGGACGGTTTTTTCCAGGTCGAAACGGGCGATCAGGCGTTCCTTGGCGCTGGTGTCCGGCACGCAGTTGTAGATCGGGTCGTAGGCCAGCAGCGGGTCGCCGGGGAAATACATCTGCGTCACCAGGCGCGTCAGAATGCTCGGCCCGAACAGTGAGAAATGGATATGCGCCGGGCGCCAGGCATTGTGATGGTTGCCCCATGGATAGGCGCCGGGCTTGATGGTCTGGAACTGATACCAACCGTCAGCGTCAGTGATGGTGCGACCGCTGCCGGTGAAATTCGGATCCAGCGGCGCGTCGTGATTGTCGCGGTCATGGTTGTAGCGACCGGCGGCGTTGGCCTGCCAGATTTCCACCAGGATGCCCGGCACGGGCTGACCGTGCTCATCCAGTACGCGCCCGTGAATGATGATGCGTTCCCCCAGCGGCTCGCCGGCATGCTGGGCGGTCAGGTCGTAGTCCTTCTCCTGCACACGGTCAGCGCCGACGGTCGGACCGGTGATTTCCGACAGCGAGTGCGGCAGATACACCAACGGCTTGGACGGCGAGCGCAGGTTGGTGGACTGGTACGGCGGGTGCAAATACTCCGGCTGGGTGCCCGCTTGGGGGCGACGATAACCAGGCTTGTCAGTCATGAAGCATTCCTCGGTTTCTTATTAGTAGAACGACGGGTCAGACGCGCTCAATAGCCAGCGCCAGACCCTGGCCGACACCGACACACATGGTCGCCAAGCCTTTCTTGCCGCCGGTCTTTTCCAAATGATGCAACGCTGTCAGGACCAACCGCGCCCCACTCATGCCCAGCGGATGGCCGAGGGCGATGGCGCCGCCGTTCGGATTCACCTGCGGCGCATCGTCCGCCACCCCCAGGTCGCGCAGCACCGCCAGGCCTTGGCTGGCAAAGGCTTCGTTGAGCTCGATCACATCGAAATCGGCCACCGCCAGGCCCAGGCGTTCGGTGAGCTTGCGCACCGCCGGTACCGGGCCGATGCCCATCACCCGAGGCGCCACACCGGCACTGGCCATGCCCAACACCTTGGCTCGAGGCGTCAGGCCATGTTTCTTCACCGCGTCGGCCGACGCCAGGATCAGCGCCGCCGCCCCGTCATTCACCCCCGAGGCGTTGCCGGCGGTGACGGTCTTGTCCGGGCCGTTGACCGGTTTGAGTTTGCTCAAGGTTTCAAGCGTGGTGTCGGCGCGAGGATGCTCGTCCTGCTCGACCACGGTCTCACCTTTCTTGTGGGCAATGCGCACCGGAACAATTTCTTCGGCGAAAAAACCTGCCGCCTGGGCCGCCGCCGTGCGCTGTTGGCTGCGCAAGGCGAAAGCGTCCTGGTCGGCGCGGGACACCGCGTAATCATCGGCCACGTTATCCGCCGTCTGCGGCATCGCGTCCACACCGTACTGGGCTTTCATCAATGGGTTGATGAAGCGCCAGCCGATGGTGGTGTCTTCCAGTTTCATGTTGCGCGAGAACGCCGCGTCAGCCTTGCCCATCACGAACGGTGCGCGGGACATCGACTCCACGCCGCCGGCGATAGCCAATTCCATTTCACCGCTGGCGATGGCGCGGAACGCCGTACCGATGGCGTCCATGCCCGAGGCGCAGAGGCGGTTGAGGGTCACCCCGGGAATACTTTCCGGCAAACCCGCCAGCAGCAGCGCCATGCGCGCCACGTTGCGGTTGTCTTCGCCGGCCTGGTTGGCGCAACCGAGGAACACCTCGTCCACGGCAGTCCAGTCCACCGACGGATTGCGCTCCATCAGTGCCTTGATCGGTACGGCCGCCAGATCATCGGCGCGCACGGCGGACAAACCGCCGCCGAACCGGCCGATGGGGGTTCGAATCGCATCACAGATATAAACGTCGCGCATCAGGCTTCTCCCGGTACCTGGCCATGGGCCGCTGCGGTGCGAGCTTCCAGATCGCGCAGCGCGCGCAGCTCCAGCTCGCTCGGTTCGGCCGTGGTGTGCACCTGGTCGGCGAAACGGACCGCCCATCCGGTGGCGGCAACGACCTGTTCGCGGGTCACGCCGGGATGCAGCGCAGTGACCACAAACTCATGGGTGTCGGCTTCCGGTTCCATGATGCACAGGTCGGTGATGATGCCCACGGGGCCGGCGCCTGGCAGGCCCAGGCGTTTACGCGAATCGCCGCCCTCGCCGTGGCCGACCGAGGTGATGAAGTCCAGTTTGTCGACAAACGAACGCGCCGACTGCTTGAGAATGATCAGCACACTCTTGGCCGAACCGGCGATTTCCGGTGCACCGCCGGCGCCCGGCAAACGGACTTTTGGCTGATGGTAGTCGCCCACCACCGTGGTGTTGATGTTGCCGAAGCGGTCAACCTGGGCCGCGCCGAGGAAACCGACGTCGATGCGCCCGCCCTGCAGCCAGTAGCGAAAAATCTCACCGGTGGGTACGACGGTGTCCGCAGTTTCCGCCAGCTCACCATCGCCAATGGACAACGGCAGTACGCTGGGCTTGGCACCGATCGGACCGGACTCGTAGATCAGGACCACATCCGGCGCCGAAGTCAGCCGCGCCAGGTTGGCCGCTTTCGACGGCAGGCCAATGCCCACGAAGCAAACGGCGTTGTTCTTCAACCGACGGGCTGCGGCAACGGTCATCATTTCATTGGTGGAGTACGTCATGATTTCACCTGCGAAGCGGCTGCCAGTCTGGCCTGGAACTCACTGAAGTCTTTAGTGCCGTGGATGTATTCGTTGATCCACGCGGTAAAGGTCTCACGATCCCGAGCGATGGGGTCCCACGCTTGGTAGAAACGATTGTCACGTTCGGTGTAGCCGTGGGCATAGGACGGATGCGCGCCGCCCGGGACGTGGCAGACCGCGCTCAAGGCCCAGGTCGGCAGCACGCAGGCGTTCATCGGCGCCTTCAGGTCGTCGACGATCTCTTCCACCGTGACGATGCAGCGCTTGGCGGCCAGCGCGGCCTCTTTCTGCACACCGAGAATGCCCCACAGCAGCACGTTGCCTTTGCGGTCGGCTTTCTGGGCGTGGATCACTGTGATGTCCGGACGCACCGAAGGCACAGCGGCCAGCACTTCACCGGTGAAGGGGCAGGTCACGCTTTTGATCAGCGGGTTGACCTTTGGCAGGTCAGAACCGGCGTAGGCCCGCAGCACCGCAAACGGCAGGCCCGAGGCCCCGGCGACGTAAGCGTTGGCCAGGTCGGCATGGCTGTGTTCCTCGATCTCCAGCGGGTGCGGCCATTGCTTCTCTACGGCGTCACGCAGGCGGTGCAACGACCCCACGCCAGGGTTGCCGCCCCAGGAAAAAATCAACTTGCGAGCACAGCCGGCGCCGATCAACTGGTCGTAGATCAGGTCAGGCGTCATCCGCACCAGGGTCAGATCTTTCTTACCCTGACGAATGATTTCATGACCCGCCGCCGTCGGAATCAGGTGAGTGAAGCCTTCGAGCGCGACGGTATCGCCGTCGTTGACGAATTGCTTCACCGCGTCGTGCAGCGAAAGGATTTCAGCCATGGGGCAGGCTCCCGTTTTCCAGTAGACCGACATGAAGAAAAAGGCGCGAGGTTAAGCGCCGGAGTGACTGAAGATTAAGCTGAGGGAAAAGGCCAAACAATCCGATAATCGACTGAGTGTTCGTTTATCGAACAGATTGTTGTTTGGCTATCGATTTATCCAAGTACACAGAGAACCCCGTGGGAGCGGGCCATGTCACCGCCTCAAGTCGCATCCGCATGACTGACCATGCCCTTGATCACCACCGCCGTGGTCGCCAGCGCCGCCGGAATCACCAGAGCGGTCAGGACCTGTTCGAAATTCCAGCCCAGGCCCAGCAAGGTCGCGCCCATCCAGGCGCCGAGGATCGCGCCGAAACGGCCGATGCCCAGCATCCACGACACACCCGTGGCCCGGCCCTGGGTCGGATAAAACCGCGCCGCCAGGGACGGCATGGCCGATTGCGCGCCGTTGACGCACATGCCGGCCACCAGCACCAGGGTGGCGAGCAAGGTGATGTTGCCCAGGCTCTGCCCCACGGCGTAGGCAAATATCCCGGCCATCAGATAGAAAAGGCCGATGACCTTGTGTGGATTGAACCGGTCCATCGCCCAACCCACGCCGACCGCGCTCAATACCCCACCGAATTGAAACAACGCGCCGATAAACGCCGCCTGCTCCATGCTCGCGCCGCTGTCGCGCATCAGCGTCGGCAACCAGCTGGTCAGCAGGTAAACGATCACCAGGCCCATGAAATAGGTCAGCCACAGCAGCAAGGTGCCGGCGCTGTAGGTGCCGGAGAAGATCACCGCCAGTACGTTGCGAGCCTTCACGGTTTTCTGTTCCGGCACACTGAAGCTCGCCGCCTGGGCAACGGTGTGCGGATCGATTGGCGCCAGGGTCCTGCGTACTTTATCGGTGCCGCGATTGCGCACCACCAGGTAACGCGCCGACTCCGGCAGCCAAAACAACAGCACGACCGCCAGGATCAATGGCAGGATTCCGCCGATCAGCAATAGGCTGTGCCAGCCGAACGCCGGTATCAACTTGGCAGAGATGAACCCGCCACCGGCCATGCCCAGGTTGAAGCCGCAGAACATGCTGGTCACCAGCAGGGATTTCTTGCGCTCCGGGGTGTATTCCGACAGCAAAGTGGTGGCGTTCGGCATCCCGGCGCCCAACCCCAGGCCGGTGAGGAAACGCAGCACCAGCAATTGATCGACGTTGGTGCTGTAGGCCGATGCCAGACTGAACGCGCCAAACAGCAGGACCGCGCCCACCAGTACGACTTTTCGCCCAAAACGGTCAGCCAGCGGGCCGGAACCCAGTGCGCCGAACACCATGCCGATCAATGCGGCACTCATCACCGGCCCAAGGCTGGCGCGATCGATGCCCCAGTCCTGGGACAGGGCCGGGGCGATGAAGCCCATGGCCGCCGTGTCGAGGCCATCGAGAAAGACAATCAGAAAGCAGAGAATCACCACTCGCCACTGGTAGCGCGAAATGGGTTGGGCGTTGATGAAGGACTGCACATCGAGGCAATTGCCTACGGAAGTTTGGGGCTGATTCATTTTATTTTTATTCCACGCGAGAAACGCAGGCGAACAGAAGTCGCCACCGACCGAGCCAGACTCGATCACGCCGGATGACGCTGCCGCGACATTAATGAGGCACGGTAAATACCGTCAATTCACCAGCGGCGACTCTGTGCGTTTATCGAACAACTTAAGTGAACAGCTGCGCACTCAAGTCGCGGCTTGCCGCGAGTAAGCCTGGCAGGAAGCGCTGCTCCAACTCGCTGCGGCTGACCCGCCCGGCATGGGTACTGACATTCAGCGCCGCCACCACCTGACCGGAAGCGTCGTACACCGGCACGGCAATCGAACGCAGGCCCTGCTCCAGTTCCTGGTCGACGATGCACCAGCCCTGCTGTCGAACCTGTTGCAGGCACTCGAGCAGCGCCTCGGGTGTGTGCAGGGTCCGGCTGGTCTTGGCCTGCAGGTCGGCGTGGTCGAGGTAGTCACGCAGCGACGCATCATCCAGGGCCGCCAGAAGAATCCTACCCATGGAGGTGCAATAAGCCGGCAGACGCCCACCAACGGAGAGGTCCACGGAGATCAGCCGCTGAGTGGTGGCCGACCGGGCAATATAGAGAATATCGTCGCCTTCGAGCGTCGCCATGTTGCAGGCCTCGTGCAACTGTTCGCTCATGCGGTCCAGATAGGGCTGGGCGGAAACAGCCAGGGGCGTCGAGGACAGATAGGCGTGACCGAGGGTCAGCACTTTGGGCAACAACGAATAGGTGCGCCCGTCCGTCGTGGCGTAGCCAAGCTTGATCAAGGTATGCAAGCAACGTCTGACGGCGGCACGGGGAATTTCCGTGCGGTGGCTGATCTGGGCAATGGTCAGGTGTCGCTTGCGCTCCTGGAAAGCCTGGACCACGGCCAATCCGCGGGCCAGGGACGTCATGAAGTCCGGGTCGCCCGTCAGGGCCTGGATCCGCTTGGCCGGTGAGGCGACGATCGGGGGCGCTACTGAAGTAAAGGCGTTGCGCAACTGGTCGTTCATGTCTGGTCCTTCCCGGCAAATGACGGCTATTACAAGCGGCTGCCCAATGAACAGACAAGGGCAAGCTGCCAAGACCGTTCGATTATCGAACCAGCGATCGATAATCGCAACAAGGCTGATTGCGCGGTAATTCGCTTGATCTGGCGAGCAGAGTCGATATAAGTTCCAGCTCCAAGGACGGCGACTTCAACTCGGGGCATGGGATATTGAACTTGTCAGCGTCGATGGCGTCAGCCTACCGGCACTTGCGGGCGCGAGCTGAAACCTAATTGCCATAAGTTGTGCATCCAAACATGGATTCACACAACAAAAGACCGTTTTAACTTTTCCCGATAGTGTTCTTCGAGTGGACCGCTATAATGCACTTCAGTGACGCAACGGCCAATCGACCGTTCCCGTCCGCCGGTACTGCAGATATACCGTAGTGCCGGCAACAGGTGCCCGAAGCACCTTAATGGCCGCTTCTCCTGTATTGGTAACAACACGAAGCCCTGATGCTACGTCAGCTGTCAGCTCTGGTGCCGTGGCCGTCTGCATGCCTACATGCAGTGCGTATCACCAGATTCAATTTCAATTTATTAGGTAACACTGTGACGAAAGACGAACTGCGCGCGGAACTTGAGCGCCAGGAACAACGTTACAAGGAAGTTTACGGCGGGGAAGTCACCACCTACGCCGCGCAGCCTGAACCCGAACGCAAACCCTGGCGTAAACGCGCCACCGTTCAGGACCAGGCCTTCACCCAGGAACTCCAGAAAATGGAAAAGGAACTCAAAGCCGAAGAGCATTGACACTTAAGGCTTGTGTTCTTGTGAAGCGGTATCCGGCCGACACCCAGGCCGGACACCGAGGTTGAGCGCCCGTCATGAGCGGGCCGCATCTCCTTGCGCCAACGGTCGAGGAATGCCCATGACCGAACTTCTTTCAGGTATTTCATACCACCCTGACGCCCCCTCCAACCGGGTGGCGATCTTGTCGTTCGCGCTTTCCACACCAGAATCAATGGGTTGCATGACCCGCCAAAAACCTCGGCGCGACGGGCTTTCTACAAATTATTTCGTAGAAGAATGTTACCGATGAGCAGGCAATGCATCGATTGCCACGGTTTTCTGGCATAATCGCGCCCCCTTACGACCGGGTCAGAAAACCTTCATGATCGATTTATTCAGCGGACTGGATGCTTGGGTGCTTGTGAGCCTCTTGCTCGCCCTGGCTTTTGTCCTCGCCTTCGAGTTCATCAACGGCTTTCATGACACCGCTAACGCGGTTGCCACTGTTATCTACACCAAAGCCATGCCGCCTCACCTGGCGGTGTTCTTTTCCGGTGTATTCAATTTCCTCGGCGTACTGCTGGGCGGCGTGGGCGTGGCGTATGCCATCGTCCACCTGTTGCCCGTGGAACTGCTGATCAATGTGAACACCGGACATGGGCTGGCCATGGTGTTTTCGCTGCTCGCAGCGGCCATCACCTGGAACCTGGGCACCTGGTACTTCGGTATTCCGGCTTCCAGTTCCCACACGCTGATCGGTTCGATCCTCGGCGTGGGCCTGGCCAACGCACTGATCAATGACATTCCGTTGGCCGACGGGGTGAACTGGCAGAAGGCGATCGATATCGGCGCCTCCCTGGTGTTCTCGCCCATGGCCGGCTTCCTGATTGCCGCCCTGGTGTTGATCAGCCTGAAATGGTGGCGTCCACTGTCAAAGATGCACAAGACGCCAGAACAGCGCCGCAAGATCGACGACAAGAAGCACCCACCGTTCTGGAACCGCCTGGTGCTGGTGATCTCGGCCATGGCCGTCAGCTTCGTCCACGGCTCCAACGATGGTCAGAAAGGTATCGGCCTGATCATGCTGGTGCTGATCGGTATCGTGCCTTCGCAGTTCGTGCTCGACCTGAACAGCACCACCTACCAGATCGAGCGGACCCGCGACGCGACCCTGCACTTGAGCCAGTTCTACCAGCGCAACAGCCAGTCCCTGGGTGAATTCCTGGCGCTGGGCAAAAGCGTGAAGGGCGATCTGCCGGAGAAATTCCGCTGCAACCCGCAGCAGACTGAACCGACGATCAATGCACTGCTCGACACGCTCAAAGGCGTGGCTGACTACCATTCGCTGCCGTCGGAAAGCCGTATCGAGGTGCGTCGCTACCTGCTCTGCCTGGACGACACGGCGAAGAAGGTCGGCAAGTTGCCAGGCCTGGCAGCCCGTGAGAAAGACGACCTGAACAAGCTGCGCAAGGACTTGACCGGCACCACCGAGTACGCCCCGTTCTGGGTGATTCTGGCGGTCGCCCTGGCGCTGGGCCTGGGCACCATGGTCGGCTGGAAGCGCGTGGTACTGACCATCGGTGAGAAGATCGGCAAGCAAGGCATGACCTACGCCCAAGGCATGTCGGCGCAGATCACCACCGCGTGCATGATCGGCATGGCGAACATTTTCAGCCTGCCGGTTTCCACCACCCATGTACTGTCCTCGGGCGTGGCCGGCACCATGGTCGCCAATAAGAGCGGCCTGCAAGGTGGCACGGTTCGAACCATCCTGCTGGCCTGGGTATTGACCCTGCCGGCGACCGTAGCGCTGTCGGCCGGGCTGTTCTGGCTGGCATCCAAGGCCCTGGGTAGCTGATTTCAGCCAGTTACAAAAAAGGTGCGATCCTTGTGGATCGCACCTTTTTTTATGCCCGCTCCCACAGGAGTTTGGTGTAGGCCTGAAAAATCGCAAAAAAAAGGGCGACCGAAGTCGCCCAAAATGCCTTGCGTGCTCGTTGTAGCCGGAAAGACCTATGGCTTTTTGCGCTTATGTGCGTCTTTCCAGATGAATAATCCAAAGCCGGCGAAAAATACGAACATGAGGCCGACCGTCAACACTCCGGCAAACACCACATTATCGAAAAACATGACTGGCCTCCTGATCTTGCCCCTGTTGCGATGGGTTCAAGTTAACCAATCAGGCCTGGATGAAAATTGACCGGGGTCAATAACGCCCGCAACGGGGCGCAAAGGTGGGGAAATAACTGATCTGTATCAATGGATCGAGGGGAGGTCAGCGCTTTTTCGGTTTGTTTTTCGGCTTTTTCTTGGGCTTGCCCAACGGCATGGCTTGCTCGAAAGCCTGACGGACTTCATTGAGGCGTTTTTCGTTGAGGTCGTGAACGCGCTTGGCGCGCTCAGCGCTGAGGTCGATCAGTTTGTCTTCTTGGCTCATGGCGTGTCGGCATCGTGCAGTGAATTGCGGATACGTCCATGATGCGGGCTGTTGGCGGCGTTGACCAGACTGCGTACGTCGGCAAACACCCTAAATCAGATCTGGATGTCGACCCATAAGCCCTGACGCTCCTCCCCTTCCACCAGCGGCACCACTGGCACGGTGTTATCGGCGTTCAGTTCAGTACCTGGTACGGCCAGGTGCACCTCGGGATCTTCGTCGGCTTCGCGGCGGCGCTTGTTGCGTTCCTGCTGGCGCTGTTGCTCCTCGCGCAGCAACAGCGCAGCCTCTTCAGGGTCGCGATTTTTCAGGTCGATGGTGCTTTCGTTGGAGCTTTGCTGCACCGGGACCACGGGCGGTATGTCCGGTCGCTGGCGGATCGGATCCTGTTGAGCCGTAATAGGCACGGCGCTCAGAGGAAGCATGGGTGGCAACATAAAGGTCTCCTGTCTTCAGGTTGTCGGCTGCAGGGGTGGCAGCTTGAACCGCCGGTCTGAAACTTGTGACCCAGTTGGCATTGCAGCAATCCGCGGGGCCGAGCTTGTTTGATCGTCGAGCGGGCTTAAGTTCCATACCTGCGGGTAATGAATCAGCCCCCTGGCAGCGTAATGCGTACGTAAATCCTTTGGTCTGAAGGATCATTCCGTTAAGATAACCGGCTTTTTCAAGGCGGGAGTCAGGCAGCATGGCGCAGCAGTATCAACCGGGGCAACGCTGGATCAGTGACAGCGAAGCCGAGCTGGGTTTAGGCACCGTTCTGGCACAGGACGGCCGCTTGTTGACCGTGCTCTATCCGGCCACTGGCGACACTCGCCAGTACGCGCTACGGAATGCGCCCCTCACCCGTGTACGGTTTTCGCCGGGTGATGTGATCACTCACTTCGAAGGCTGGAAGATGACCGTGCGCGAAGTCGATGATGTCGACGGACTGCTGGTCTACCACGGCCTCAACGGGCAGAACGAAGTCGTCACCCTGCCGGAAACCCAACTGTCGAACTTTATCCAGTTCCGCCTGGCCAGCGACCGCCTGTTCGCCGGCCAGATCGACCCGCTGGCCTGGTTTTCCCTGCGCTACCACACCCTGGAACACACCAGCCGCCAGTTGCAGTCTTCACTCTGGGGCCTGGGCGGCGTCCGTGCCCAGCCGATCGCCCACCAATTGCACATTGCCCGTGAAGTGGCCGACCGCATTGCGCCGCGGGTGCTGCTGGCGGACGAAGTGGGCCTGGGCAAGACCATCGAAGCCGGCCTGGTGATCCACCGCCAACTGCTTTCCGGTCGCGCCAGCCGCGTGCTGATCCTGGTTCCGGAGAACCTGCAGCACCAGTGGCTGGTGGAAATGCGTCGGCGGTTCAACCTGCAGGTCGCGCTGTTCGACGAAGAACGCTTCATCGAAAGCGATGCCAGCAACCCGTTCGAAGACACCCAGTTGGCCCTGGTGGCGCTGGAATGGCTGGTGGACGACGAAAAGGCCCAGGATGCGCTGTTCGCCGCCGGCTGGGACCTGATGGTGGTCGACGAAGCTCACCACCTGGTATGGCATGAGGATCAGGTCAGCCCGCAATACGCCTTGGTCGAACAGCTCGCCGAGACGATCCCCGGCGTGCTGCTGCTGACCGCGACCCCGGAACAACTGGGCCAGGACAGCCACTTCGCCCGCCTGCGCCTGCTGGATCCGAACCGCTTCCATGACCTCAAGGCCTTCCGCGCCGAGAGCGAAAATTATCGCCCGGTGGCCGAAGCCGTGCAGGAGCTGCTGGACAAGGGCCGGCTCTCGCCCGAAGCCCACAAGACCATCCACGGTTTCCTGGGCAACGAAGGCGAAGCGTTGCTGACCGCCGTCAACGACGGCGATGTCGAAGCCAGCGCCCGCCTGGTGCGCGAACTGCTGGACCGCCACGGCACTGGCCGCGTGCTGTTTCGCAACACCCGCGCCGCCGTGCAGGGTTTCCCGGAGCGCAAGCTGCACGCCTACCCGCTGCCATGCCCGGATGAATACCTCGAGCTGCCGCTGGGCGATCACGCCGAGCTGTACCCGGAAGTCAGCTTCCAGGCCCAGCTGGACGCCAGCGAAGAAGAACGCTGGTGGCGTTTCGACCCGCGGGTCGAATGGCTGATCGACACCCTGAAGATGCTCAAGCGCACCAAAGTGCTGGTGATCTGCGCCCATGCCGAAACCGCCATGGACCTGGAAGACGCCCTGCGCGTGCGCTCCGGCATCCCGGCCACGGTGTTCCACGAAGGCATGAACATCCTGGAGCGTGACCGCGCGGCAGCTTACTTCGCCGATGAAGAGTTTGGCGCCCAGGTGCTGATTTGCTCGGAAATCGGCAGCGAAGGTCGCAACTTCCAGTTCGCCCATCATCTGGTGCTGTTCGATCTGCCGTCCCACCCGGACTTGCTGGAGCAGCGCATCGGCCGTCTGGACCGGATCGGTCAGAAGCACACCATCGAGCTGCATGTGCCTTACCTGGAAACCAGCCCGCAAGCGCGCCTGTTCCAGTGGTATCACGAAGCCCTGAACGCCTTCCTCAACACCTGCCCGACCGGCAACGCCTTGCAGCATCAGTTCGGCCCGCGCCTGCTGCCGCTGCTGGAAGAAGCCGACGATGGCCAGTGGCAAGCGCTGATCGACGAAGCTCGCGCCGAACGCGAACGCCTGGAAGCCGAGCTGCACACCGGTCGCGACCGTCTGCTGGAGCTCAATTCCGGCGGCGCGGGTGAAGGCGACGCACTGGTGGAGGCGATTCTCGAGCAGGACGACCAGTTCGCCCTGCCGATCTACATGGAAACCCTGTTCGACGCATTCGGTATCGACAGCGAGGACCATTCGGAAAACGCGCTGATTCTCAAACCGAGCGAAAAAATGCTCGACGCCAGCTTCCCACTGGGCGACGACGAAGGCGTGACCATCACCTACGACCGCAACCAGGCGTTGTCTCGCGAAGACATGCAGTTCATCACTTGGGAACACCCGATGGTGCAAGGCGGCATGGACCTGGTGCTGTCCGGCTCCATGGGCAACACCGCCGTGGCGCTGATCAAGAACAAGGCCCTCAAGCCGGGCACCGTATTGCTGGAACTGCTCTATGTCAGTGAAGTGGTCGCCCCACGCTCGCTGCAACTGGGTCGTTACCTGCCGCCGGCCGCACTGCGCTGCCTGCTGGACACCAACGGCAACGACTTGGCCGCCCGTGTCTCGTTCGAAACCCTGAACGACCAACTCGAAAGCGTACCCCGTGCCAGCGCCAACAAGTTCATCCAGGCCCAACGTGACCAGCTCACGCCACGGATCAACGCCGGTGAGGAGAAGATCGCCCCGCGTCACGCCGAACGCGTGGCCGAGGCCCAGCGACGCCTGGCCGCCGATACCGACGAAGAACTGGCGCGCCTGACCGCCCTGCAAGCCGTCAACCCGACCGTACGCGACAGCGAACTGGTGGCCCTGCGCCAACAGCGCGAGCAAGGCCTGGCGATGCTTGAGAAGGCGGCGCTGCGACTGGAGGCGATTCGGGTGTTGGTGGCGGGCTGATTGCCATTACCTGAAGGTTGTCGGATTCATCCGTGGCGAGGGAGCTTGCTCCCGCTGGGCTGCGAAGCGGCCCTTTTTGGGGAGAGCTGCGCACTCCAGCGGGAGCAAGCTCCCTCGTCACAATGGCCAGCGCTATGAGCCTTTATTGAGGCTCAAGGGCTGTAATACCCCACCGCCACCAGGAAATGCCCGACCTTCTTCAGGTACGCGTGCTTGTCCTCGACCTTACCGGTCACCGGGTTCTTCCAGCGATACTCGTACTCCCCCTCGTCCTGCTTGCCGATCAGCGCCAGGATCGGCTCGCCCACCGGTTTGCCATCCGGGTCCTTGACCTTGGCGAAATCGGTGTTGATCAACCGCAGGTTGGTGCCGTGGCCGACATACCTCTGGGTATTGAGATCAACGACAAAGACATACAGGTCGTCCTGCAAGTAACCGCCCTTGAGGGAGTTGACTGCCGTGAGCGTGGCCTTCTCGTTCTTCATCAGGTCGCTCGAAGCCTTGCCCAGCAGCGCCCGAGCCTGTTCGGCGGAAGCGCGTGGCAGGTAGTAGCCGACGGCCAGGATCCGCTCGCCGACCCGCTGGAAATACACGTGCTTGCGTTCGACCTTGCCGTCGGCCCAGTTCTGCCAGCGGTATTCGGCTTGCTGGATGCCGCTGGCCTCGGGGGTTTTCAAGGCGTCCTTGAAGGCCTTGCGCAAATCCGGCCCCAGCACCTCGGAGACGTCTCGCCCGATCAACGCCGAAGAGGGTCCGCCACTGGCGAGCATGACGCCCTGGGTATCCACCACGAACACGTAGCGGTCCTTGTCGACGAACTCCCCTTGGCGGCTGAAGGCGGCAAACGCTTTGTCACCGTTGTCGTGGTAATAGGCCAAGGCCTTTTCCAGCAGCGCCCGGGCCGCCTGGCCATCGTCGGGCGTCGCGGCGTGAACCGGTGCCAAACCCAGCACAAGCATTGCGCCCAGCCAGGCAATCTTGTGAAAAAAACCCATACGCGCGCCCTCGTTCTTGTTGATGTTTCAAGAGCGTAGACGGCGTGGGGTGATGTGGAAGTATTCAGGGGATTGCTGGGGAGCACTTATGCGCAAGATAGCGAAGGGTCAGGCAGTAGCGGATTGACTGAGGCTCAGCCTTCGCGAGCAAGCCCGCTCCCACATCTGATCTTTGACAGCTATAACGCCCATGTTCGCTGAAGATCCAGTGTGGGAGCGGGTTTGCTCGCGAAAGCGACCTGACAGCCACCACCTTCGGTAGCTGTTAGCCCCCACAGGTATGTCACTGAGCCCGACTGCTCAGTTGCTGCTGCAAATACTGGATCTGCGATTGCAGGGTATTGATGTTGCGGGTGACCTGGCCGCGGAAGGCGTCAAACTCGGCAGTGTTGCCGCCCTTATCCTGCTGGCTCTTGAGCACGATCACATCCTGCTCCAGGCGGTCGATGGCAGAGTTGGAAGTGGCTCTTTTCAAGGCGGTGATGTCGGCACCGATGCTCTTGAGCTGGGCATCCAGGGCACCACCCTCGCCCTGGTTTTTCAGGGCGGTAACTTCAGCCGCGAGCGCCTTGAGCTGGGCTTGGAGCTCCTTATTGGCAGTTTGCAACTGAGTGTTGGCGTTCTGCTGTTCAGCTGCCTGGGCAATGAGCTGAGCCAGTTCCTTGTCCAGGTCGGCGGACGGACCAAACGCGCCCTGCTGCAGTTTGTACTGCTCCAGCAGTTTGTTTTCGAATTGCTTGCTCTGATCCTGCAGCTTGCTGTCCAACTGCTTGCTCTGGTCCTGCAGTTTGTTGTCCAACTGCTTGATCTGCAGTTTCAAGGCTTCACTGTCGCTCATCACATTGGACTGGCCAGCGACGACCTTGCCGGAAATGTCCTGCAGGCGTCCCGCCGCATCTTCACTGATCCGCGCGAAGCTCTCCTGGGTGGCCACCAGTTGCTGTTCCATCAGGGAAATCTGCTGAAAACTCCACCAGGCCAGGAAACCGAACGCACACAACAGCGCGCCGATCAATGCCCACAACGGCCCGGTGCTGGGGCCCTTGACCTTGGCCGCCGCAACGGGCGCCGGGCGCGCTTGCGCATGGGGCTGGCGGTTGGGCAGAAAGTCATCGTCATCGGGAATGTCGGCTCGCATCCGCAGGCTCGGTACATCGTCGAAGTCGTCGTTGGCATCGTTACGCATGGGCATGGATTCAACCTTTGAGAAACCGGTGATGGCGTGATACAGCGAGTATAACCCCCTCGCCCGCCGCACCGATTGACCCCGAACATGACACTCGGTTCATGACGGGCCGATCAGCGGGCATCTTGGACCCTCCACCAAGCGCAGAATTCATCGAGGGCGGCCCACAAGCTGACCTGTGGATCGTAATCGAGATAATGCCGGGCGCGACTGATGTCCAGGGTGAAGCTTTTGTTCATGACCTGCATGCCCAGGCGCGACAGCGTCGGCTCGGGGCGGCCTGGCCATAACGCGCAGAAGCCTTCATTCAGGGCCGCGACACTGTAGGCCAACCCGTAGGAACGATAACGCCGGACCTGTGGGACTTCCATCTGTCGCATCACATAATTAACCACGTCCCACAACGGAACCGGCGCCCCGTTGCTGATGTTGTAGGCCTTGCCCAGGGCCGAATCAGTGGCCAGCAGACTGCTGAGCAGCGCTTCGTTAAGGTTCTGCACGCTGGTGAAATCCACTTTGTTCAAGCCGTTGCCGACAATCGCCAGCCGGCCCTTGCGCTGCATTTTCAGCAAACGTGGAAAAATACTCATGTCGCCAGCGCCGGTCACGAAACGCGGGCGCAGGGCCAGCACTTCAAGACCGAACTCCTGGGCGCCGAAGACTTTCTGTTCGGCCAGGTACTTGGTGGCGGCGTAAGGATGCTTGAAGCGCTTGGGCACTTGCTCTTCCGTCAGCCCGAGGTGGTCACGGCCGTCAAAGTAAATGGAGGGTGACGACAGATGAACCAGGCGCCGGACCTTCTGCTTGAGACAGGCCTCGACGACATTTTCCGTGACCTGGACATTGCCCAGGTGAAAATCCTGATAACGCCCCCAAAGCCCCACGGCACCGGCGCAGTGCACTACGGCGTCGACGTCCAGGCATAGATCGCGAGCCAGCAACGGGTCGCTGAGGTCCCCTTGGATGAACTGCGCACCGCGACGCACCAGGTGCTCCACACTCTCGGCCCGGCGCCCGTTGACCCGTACATCCAGGCCCTGCTCCAGGGCGAAACGCGCAAAGCGCCCGCCAATGAAGCCGCTCGCGCCGGTGACCAGAATTTTCATGAATGCTCCTAAGAAGTGCAGTTACGAGCCTCAAGCTTCAACCTGCAAATTAATCTGTGCGCCGCTTATTACCTGCAGCTTGACGTCTATTGCGGCTCCCAAGGCACCAGCCATTGCCTGGAGGAGTGGATCAACTGTTCGGTCAATAAACCGAGCAACTGCCCGCCATTACGCCAATAATGCCAGTACAGCGGCACATCAATCGGTTTATCTGCCAACAGCTCCACCAGCTCGCCTCGCGCCAGTTGCCCACGCACTTGCAGCTCCGGCGCCAGCCCCCAGCCGAGCCCGACCTCGGCAAGACGGATGAATCCTTCGGACGACGGGCACAGATGGTGTTCGAAACCGCCCTCCACCCCCAGGGACGCAAGGTAGCGGTGCTGCAGGAAATCATCCGGGCCAAATACCAGTGCCGGCGTGCGGGCCAACTGATCGGCACGCACCCCATCGGGGAAATGCCTGGCTATGAACGCCGGGCTGGCCAGGGCCCGATAGCGCATGGCCCCCAGCAATACGCTGCGGGCGCCAGCCACAGGGCGTTCACTGGCGCAGACACACGCTGCCACTTCGCCGGCGCGCATACGCTTGAGGCCGACGTTCTGGTCTTCCACCACCAAATCGAGCAATAGATGCTGCTCGGCGCAGAAATCGCCCACGGCCGCCGCCCACCAGGTCGCCAGGCTGTCGGCATTCAAGGCGATGCGCAGGCGTTCGGGCAGGCCCTCTTCATCCAGCGCCGGCACCAGGCTTTGCAGGTCACGCTCCAACAGACGCACCTGTTGCACATGGTTGAGCAAGCGGCGGCCGATCTCGGTCGGCGCAGGCGGGGTGGCGCGCACCAACACCGGCTGACCGACCCGCGCCTCCAGCAGTTTGATCCGCTGGGAAATGGCTGATTGCGACAGCCCCAGCACCTGGGCGGCCCGCTCGAAACCCGCTTGCTCGACCACGGCAGCCAGGGCGGAAAGCAATTTGTAATCGAACATCAGTTTTCCTAATGAGCAATCAGCAAGATTGGTTTTTCTTATACAGCGTCCCACCGGAGAATGGCCAGCATTCAGGCATCGACGGGGAGTAAAAATCATGTGGCAAAGTTATGTGAACGGACTGCTGGTGGCCCTCGGGCTGATCATGGCCATCGGCGCGCAGAACGCCTTTGTACTGGCCCAGAGCCTGCGCCGCGAGCATCACTTGCCGGTGGCCGCACTGTGCATCACCTGCGATGCATTGCTGGTCGCCGCTGGCGTGTTCGGGCTGGCAACGCTGCTGGCCCAGAGCCCGATACTGCTGGCGATTGCCCGCTGGGGCGGGGCGCTATTCCTGCTCTGGTACGGCAGCCAGGCGTTGCGTCGGGCCTGCTCGAAACAGAGCCTGCAACAAGGGGAAAAACAGGCGGTGCGCTCGCTACGGGCGGTGCTGCTCAGCGCGCTGGCGGTGACGCTGCTCAATCCCCACGTGTACCTCGACACCGTGCTGCTGATCGGTTCCCTCGGTGCCCAGCAAAGCGTGCCCGGCGCCTATGTCGTGGGCGCGGCCAGTGCCTCGCTGCTGTGGTTCTTCACCCTGGCCCTTGGCGCCGCGTGGCTGGCTCCGTGGCTGGCCCGGCCAAGTACCTGGCGGATACTGGACGTTCTGGTGGCGCTGATGATGTTTACCGTGGCAGTGCAGTTGATCGTCTCCGGCTGATTATTCCAAACCGCTCTGGAACCTCTATTCCACACAGTTGTTGCGTGGTTATGCCGCACCCCCGGTGCTATGATCCGACTCCTGCGCCGCAAAGAGTACAAACTCCCCGGCGCTAGTCTGGCCGCCCGTGATCGGCCTTGCGCTCACCGCAACTGACCTGATTAGGAGAATCACCATGGCTTTCGAATTGCCGCCACTGCCCTATCCACACGACGCACTGGCGCCGCACATCTCCAAAGAAACTCTGGAGTTTCACCACGACAAGCACCACAACACCTACGTCGTGAACCTGAACAACCTGGTGCCTGGCACCGAGTTCGAAGGCAAGACCCTGGAAGAAATCGTCAAGACTTCCTCGGGCGGTATCTTCAACAACGCCGCTCAGGTCTGGAACCACACCTTCTACTGGAACTGCCTGGCGCCAAACGCCGGCGGTCAACCAACCGGCGCGCTGGCTGAAGCCATCAATGCAGCCTTCGGTTCGTTCGACAAGTTCAAGGAAGAGTTCAGCAAAACCTCCATCGGCACCTTCGGTTCCGGCTGGGGCTGGCTGGTGAAAAAGGCTGATGGTTCCCTGGCCCTGGCCAGCACCATTGGCGCCGGCAACCCGCTGACCAGCGGCGACACCCCGCTGCTGACCTGCGACGTCTGGGAACACGCTTACTACATCGACTACCGTAACCTTCGTCCGAAATACGTCGAAGCGTTCTGGAACCTGGTCAACTGGAAATTCGTGGCCGAGCAGTTCGAAGGCAAGACCTTCACCGCTTAAGCCTTGATGCCAGACAAAGAACCCGGCACCTTGCCGGGTTTTTTTTACCTTGGATCCGTGATTGACCATCGACTCCGACGCATGAACCCACATCCAAAACCCAACAAAAAATCCTTTCAGGCCTCAAGTTGCGGCCCTTTCCAACCGACATAATGACTGTAGAGCAATAGCTCGGAAAAAACTGTGCGTCGGCCAGGCATCAGACGAAAACCCTTGTGTTTGATTGTCCCTTTGACTGACATCACAGGATTGCCAATACTCATGGCAACTTGACGCTACCCGCACGGAACAAGGAACCCCCTCTTTGAAGCTGGAACTCAAGAACAGCTTGTCTGTGAAGTTGCTCCGGGTCGTGCTCCTCTCGGCATTGATCGTTGGCATGGTCTTGAGCTGTGCCCAGATCGTGTTCGATGCCTATAAAACCAACCGGGCCGTGGCCAGCGACGCCCAGCGGATTCTCGATATGTTCCGCGACCCTTCGACCCAGGCCGTCTACAGCCTGGACCGGGAAATGGGCATGCAAGTGATCGAGGGGCTATTCCAGGACGACGCCGTACGCATGGCTTCCATCGGCCACCCCCGCGAAACCATGCTGGCCGAAAAAACCCGGCCCTTGCAGAAGTCCGACAGCCGCTGGCTGACCGACCTGATCCTCGGCAAGGAGCGCACCTTCACCACGCAATTGGTGGGACGCGGGCCCTACAGTGAATATTACGGCGACCTGAGCATTACCCTCGACACCGCCACCTATGGCCAGAGCTTCATCGTCAACTCCGGGATCATCTTCATCTCCGGGATGCTGCGGGCCCTGGCCATGGGCCTGGTGTTGTACCTGGTCTATCACTGGCTGCTCACCAAGCCGCTGTCGCGGATCATCGAGCATCTGACCGAAATCAATCCCGATCGCCCCAGCGAACACAAGATCCCACAGCTCAAGGGCCACGAGCGAAACGAACTGGGCCTGTGGATCAATACCGCCAATCAATTGCTCGAATCCATCGAGCGCAACACGCACCTGCGCCACGAAGCGGAAAACAGCCTGCTGCGCATGGCCCAGTACGACTTCCTCACCGGCCTGCCCAACCGCCAGCAGCTTCAACAGCAACTGGACAAGATCCTGGTGGACGCCGGGCGCCTGCAACGCCGGGTGGCGGTGCTGTGTGTAGGGCTGGATGATTTCAAGGGCATCAACGAACAGTTCAGCTATCAGACGGGCGACCAGTTGCTGCTGGCCCTCGCGGATCGGTTGCGGGCCCACAGCGGGCGTCTCGGTGCCCTGGCGCGACTGGGTGGCGACCAGTTCGCCCTGGTCCAGGCCGACATCGAGCAGCCTTACGAAGCCGCTGAGCTGGCCCAGAGCATCCTCGACGACCTGGAAGCGCAGTTCGCCCTCGACGATCAGAAAATCCGCCTGCGGGCCACCATCGGCATCACCCTCTTCCCCGAGGACGGCGACAGTACCGAGAAGCTCTTGCAGAAAGCCGAGCAGACCATGACGCTGGCCAAGGCCCGCTCACGCAATCGCTACCAGTTCTACATTGCCAGCGTCGACAGCGAAATGCGCCGCCGTCGCGAACTGGAGAAAGACCTGCGCGAGGCCCTGGCCCGCGAGCAGTTCACGTTGGTCTACCAGCCACAAATCAGCTACCGCGACCTGCGGGTGGTGGGGATCGAAGCCCTGATCCGCTGGCATCACCCCGAACACGGCCTCGTACCGCCGGACCTGTTCATTCCCCTGGCCGAGCAGAACGGCACCATCATTGCCATCGGCGAATGGGTGCTGGACCAGGCCTGCAAACAGTTGCGCGAATGGCACGACCAAGGCTTCGCCGACCTGCGCATGGCGGTCAACCTGTCGACGGTGCAACTGCACCACGCCGAACTGCCGCGGGTGGTGAACAATCTCTTGCAGATGTACCGCTTGCCGCCGCGCAGCCTGGAGCTGGAAGTCACCGAAACCGGCCTGATGGAAGACATCACCACCGCAGCCCAGCACCTGCTGAGCCTGCGCCGCTCGGGCGCGCTGATTGCCATCGATGACTTCGGGACCGGTTATTCGTCCCTGAGTTACCTCAAGAGCCTGCCGCTGGACAAGATCAAGATCGACAAGAGCTTTGTTCAGGACCTGCTCGATGACGAGGACGACGCGACCATCGTCCGAGCCATCATCCAATTGGGCAAAAGCCTGGGAATGCAAGTAATCGCCGAAGGGGTCGAGACGGTCGAGCAAGAGGCCTACATCATCGCCGAGGGCTGTCACGAAGGTCAGGGCTATTACTACAGCAAACCGCTGCCGGCACGGGAGTTGGGCGTTTACCTGAAGCAGGCGGAGCGCAGCAAGGTCTCCATCATCTGATTCACCCCCTGGTGCCAGGCCCCCTGTTGGAGCTGGCGAAGCCTGCGATCTTTTGATCTTGATCTTTCACTTGAAATTCAATTGGCCGGGACAAGATCGCAGCCTCGCTTCGCTCGACAGCTCCTGCGGACGCTGCCGAAGGCTGCGATCTCGCCGTATTAAATAAGAAATATTTACAGCTACAACCCTTTACACATAATGCAAATCTTTCGCATTATGTCGCAGTTTTGCGCACCTCGCGCCTGTCCCATCCAATTACCGAAGCAGGATGTTCGCCATGATTCGTATGCCTCTGGCTACCGCCAGTCTGCTGGCCATCGCTATTTCCCTCGCCGGTTGCGGCGAAGGCAAAGACAAGGCCGCCGCGCCGCAAGCGCCAACGCCTGCCGCCAGCACCACTGCTCCGGCCGCGCCGGCTGCCGCTGGCAAAATCGACGAAGCCGCTGCCAAGGCCGTTGTCGCGCACTATGCCGACATCGTCTATGCCGTCTACAGCGATGCCGAATCCACTGCGAAAACCCTGCAAACCGCCGTCGACGCGTTCCTGGCCAAGCCGAACGCCGAGACCCTGAAGGCCGCCAAGGCTGCCTGGATCGCCGCACGCGTGCCTTACCTGCAGAGCGAAGTGTTCCGCTTCGGCAACACCATCATCGACGACTGGGAAGGCCAGGTGAACGCCTGGCCCCTGGACGAAGGCTTGATCGACTACGTCGACAAATCCTACGAGCACGCCCTGGGTAACCCGGGCGCCACCGCCAACATCATCGCCAATACCGAAGTCCAGGTTGGCGAAGACAAGGTCGATGTGAAAGACATCACCCCGGAAAAACTCGCCAGCCTCAACGAGCTGGGCGGTTCCGAGGCGAACGTCGCCACCGGCTACCACGCCATCGAATTCCTGCTGTGGGGCCAAGACCTCAACGGCACCGGCCCTGGTGCAGGCAACCGCCCGGCTTCCGACTACCTGGAAGGCGCCGGCGCTACTGGCGGTCATAACGACCGTCGTCGTGCCTACCTCAAGTCCGTGACCCAACTGCTGGTCAATGACCTGCAGGAAATGGTGGGCAATTGGAAGCCGAACGTGGCCGACAACTACCGCGCCACCCTGGAAGCCGAACCGGCCGAAAGCGGCCTGCGCAAAATGCTGTTCGGCATGGGCAGCCTGTCCCTGGGTGAACTGGCGGGCGAGCGCATGAAGGTCTCCCTGGAAGCCAATTCGCCAGAAGACGAGCAGGATTGCTTCAGCGATAACACCCACAACTCGCACTTCTACGATGCCAAGGGCGTGCGCAACGTGTACCTGGGCGAATACACCCGCGCCGACGGGACCAAAATGACCGGCGCCAGCCTGTCGTCCCTGGTGGCCAAGGCCGACCCGGCCGCCGATACCGCGCTCAAGGCCGATCTGGCCGATACCGAAGCCAAGATCCAGGTCATGGTCGATCACGCCAACAAGGGTGAGCACTACGACCAGTTGATCGCCGCCGGCAACACCGCGGGTAACCAGATCGTCCGTGACGCCATCGCCGCACTGGTCAAGCAGACCGGTTCGATCGAACAGGCGGCGGGCAAGCTGGGCATCAGCGATCTGAACCCGGACAGTGCTGATCACGAGTTCTGATCCACGCAGGCATCAGTGAGCCACAAAACCTGTGGGAGCGAGCCTGCTCGCGATAAGGGCATGTCAGCCAACATCGATGTTGGCTGATCCACCGCTATCGCGAGCAAGCTCGCTCCCACAGTTGATTTCAGGGTGTTCACAAATGTGATGTCAGCCACAAGTGTTTAATCCGTGTGGTTCATCACTCCAACCCCGCCAGCCGCCCCTCGATAAACCGCCGTTCCGGCAATTGCTGCGTCAATTCAAGCGCACGTTGATACGCCGCCCTCGCCTCGTCCAGGCGACCCAACTGCCGACAGAATTCCGCCCGCGCCGAATAAGCCAGGTGATAGTCGAGCAACTCTCCACGCCCCAGGATCGCATCGATCAAACGTAATGCCTCCAGCGGTCCGTCGCGTTTGGCCAGGGCAGCAGCGCGATTGAGTTCGATCACCGGCGATGGCATGGCACGCAGCAACACCTCATAAAGCCCGACGATCTGCGGCCAGTCGGTCTCCTGCGCCGTCGGCGCTTCGGCATGCACCGCCGCAATCGCCGCTTGCAGGCAATAAGGCCCGAACCGCCGGGTACTCAGGGCGGCCTCCACCAGGGCACAGCCTTCGGCGATCAACTCGGCGTCCCACAAGGATCGGTCCTGTTCATCCAACAGGACCAATTCACCGCTTGACGATGTTCGCGCCAGTCGCCGGGACTCGTGCAGCAGCATCAACGCCAGCAAGCCCATGACCTCGGCTTCAGGCAGCAACTCCATGAGTAAACGCCCCAGACGGATCGCTTCGCGGGTCAGGTCTTCACGCGTCAACTCGGTGCCCATGGACGCCGAATAACCTTCGTTGAATACCAGGTAAATCACCCGCAGGACACTGTCCAGCCGGTCGGGAAGTTCCGCACGGGACGGCACTTGATAAGGGATCTTCGCATCGCGAATTTTCGCCTTGGCCCGGACAATGCGCTGGGCGATGGCCGCCGGGGCGGCCAGGAAAGCACGGGCGATTTCCTCGGTGGTCAGGTCGCAGACTTCCCGTAGCGTCAGGGGCACCTGAGCATCAGCGGCCAGGGCCGGGTGGCAACAGGTGAAAATCAGCCGCAGACGATCGTCTTCCACGTCATCATCACTCCAGTCGCTCTGCTCCAGCGCTTCCAATTGGGCGATCAGCAGCGGCTGGGCCGCATTGAATCGCGCCCGTCGACGCAAACTGTCGATGGCCTTGAAGCGGCCGGCAGACACCAGCCACGCCCGCGGGTTGGCCGGCACACCGTCGCGTTGCCAGCGCTCGACCGCAATGAAAAAGGCCTCGTGCATGGCCTCTTCCGCGAGGTCGAAGTCCCCCAGCAGGCGAATCAGCGTCGCCAGGATCCGTCGCGAGTCTTGCCGATAAACCTGCTCGACCCGCGCCGTGACCGCTTCGACCGACATCAGCCGGGCATGCCTTGGAGCTGGCGTACCGGGCGCACTTCGACACAGCCGACCCGAGCCGCCGGGATGTTGCCCGCGACCTGAATGGCTTCGTTCAAGTCCTTGGCGTCGATCAGGTAGAAGCCCGCCAGTTGCTCCTTGGTTTCGGCGAACGGACCGTCGGTGATCGACAGCTTGCCGCCGCGCATGCGCACCGTGGTAGCGGTCTGCACCGACTCCAGGGCCTCGGCGGCGAGCATCCGCCCGCTGCTCTGGATCGATTCCGCATAGGCCATGCACTCGGCATCTTCCGGGCTGTCAGGCGAGCTGTGCAGCACGTTTTCGTTGCTATAGACCAGGCATAAGTACTTCATGGAAAGCTCCGTGATCGAGCTGATCAACTATGGACGGCTGGAAGACGCTTGGCGAAAAAACCGACGATCAGGGTTGCAGGTCGAACAGCGTCGTACCGGCCATCGGGTCGAACGGTGCGGACCAGTGCTCATGAACGATCTTCCATTGCCCGGCCACCCGTTGGTAGCAAGCCGTCACGCGCATCCAGCAGGCCTGCTCCTCGCCTTTGTCGTTGGTGCCACCGCAATAGGCCAGCCAGTGGGCGAAGGCGATGTTGTCGGCGGGGGTGATTTTGAGTTCATGGAAGTCGAACTTGTGCGGGCCGGGACACATTTCCATGCAGTCCTGCCAGTGTTTGCGGTAGGCGGTCTTGCCCTTGAATTGCAGGGCCTGGATGGCATCGAAGGAAACGATATCTTCATCGTAAAGCGCCATGACCTTTTCGATGTCCTTGACCATGACCGCCTGGCGATAAGTGTCGATCAGGGTCCGGATTTCGCTTTCAGTGTTCATGATGATTCTCCGCAGTTTTTTGTTGAAGACACCCTTTGTCGTTTGGAGAAACAGCGAATCGACAACCAAACAAAAATAATCCAAAGAAAAAAATTCGCTAGAATTCCAAGCCCATTCCGCCAACAGACAACGGATGTTTTCGTGACCGCTCAGCTCGTACCTTACGAAGCGCTCACCGCGCTTCAACGCAAGCAGGTCGAAGCCATCGAAATCACTCCCGAACAGGTCAGGTTCGCCGGGGATATCCACGGTGCGCTGCATATGCTGCTGTCCAGGCCCGGCCCGGGGGTCAAGGGCTTCGCGCTGTTGGCTGACAACGTGCCAGTGGCGTTCCTGCTACTCAAGCGCCCGCCAGTACTGCCAGCCTGGGCCAACGAGCACAGCGCCACCCTGCACGCGCTGCAAGTCGATTATCGAGCCCAGGGCAAGGGGTACGGCAAGGCCTGCCTGCAGGCGCTGCCCGACATGGCCCGAGCGGCCTGGCCGGAAATCAGGGGGCTGGAACTCTCGGTCGATGCCGATAATGACTCGGCCATTGGCCTGTACACCCGCTTGGGCTGGGTTGACAGTGGCGAGGCGTACAAGGGCCGCGTCGCTTATGAGCGGCGAATGGGGCTGGCATTTTGATAGACCCGGGATATATGGACCAAGGAGGAGTTGAACGATGTTGACGTCGATTGAACAGCTGGAAGCGATCTACGGCCTGCCTCATGAGCGGGCCGTGCGTAAACAGATCCCCTTCCTCAACGAAGATTATCAGGCGCTGGTCCGGGCCTCGCCGCTGGTGATCATCAGTTCGGCAGGGCCCGATGGCCTCGATAGCTCACCGCGGGGCGACGCACCGGGTTTCGTGCAAATCCTCGATGAACACACACTCGCCTTGCCCGACCGCCCCGGCAACAACCGCATCGATACCCTGCGCAATGTCCTGCACGACCCACGGGTTTCGCTGCTGTTCATCATTCCCGGCATTGGCGAAACCTTGCGGGTCAATGGCACCGCCCGGATCAGCGCCGAACCCGACCTGTTGGAGCGCTTTGCGGTGAACGCAAAACCGGCGCGCACAGTGTTGCTGGTGACGGTCGAAGCGGCGTTTTTCCATTGTTCCAAAGCCATCGTGCGCTCAGACCTGTGGAATCCGGATCGCCACCTCGAACGCTCGGCACTGCCCAGCGCCGGGGCGATTCACAAACGCTTGAATGATGGGCAATTCGATGCCGAGGCGTACGACCGTGAAGCGCCAGCGCGGGTGCAGGCCAGTTTGTACTGAAGCTACGACGCCCCCTTCGCCAGAGCATGACGGCTAGAGGCACCTCGATCAGCTCGGCTTGAGGGGTATCCAGATCTCCAGGGTGCCTTCGCCCGTCTTGGGGTTGAAGTCTTCGCTGTAACGCTCGAATTGCGGTTCGTCCGCAGCGGTGTGGCCGGACTGCGGCAACCACACGTTCCGGATGTACTGGAACGTGTCCGGCAGGCTTTTCAACGGGCCTTTGTGTTCGAACACCGCGTAGTACCCGGGCTGGATTTCGATCCAGCGGTATTGTTCAGGCAGATCGTCGAGCCGGCTGATTTCAACCCCGGCGATGTATTGGAACCCGCCCTTCTCGTCCGCGTTGCAACACACGCCGTAGGTCACCTCGTCTTTTTGCCCTGGCACCTTACCGAGCCAGGGCAAAAACTTTTCCCAGAGCAGCGGGATGTCCTGGGCTGTCTCCTGGGTAAAACTGGCACCGAAACCGGCGATGAGCTGAAAGCGTCCGTGTTCAAAGCGTGGTTCGGCTGCGTTACCGCGTTCGTGCTTTTCCATGCGTCAACACTCCGCAAAACGTGAAGTCGGGTTTGCCAGTATAGAAGCCAAACAGTGATTGCCAGGCCGATTCGCTTTATCCGAGTCCAGGTAGCGCCGTCGCAGCGGCTTTTCCGACAAATTCGTTGTACCCCGAAACAATCACATAGACAGCGAAATAGCAGAAGATCGCCGCCGATGCCCAATAGGAATAGCGCAGCAGCTTATCCCCCAACAGCTTGCCGCCCTGGGTCGCCGCCAGGCACAGGGCTGCGCACCACAGTAACCCGGCGCAGAGAAAACCGCTGAGGAACAGCGCCGAGCTGAGCAAGGTTCCACCGCCTGAACGAGCGATGAGTGTGCCGCCCACCGCCGCGAACCAGAGGATGGCGCTGGGCGATGACATCGCCAGGAAAATCCCGCGAAAGAACTCCTGGCGCGAAGAATTGCCCTGAACCTCACCCGCCTGCGCCAGCACCGCACTGTGATAGATCGCCGAGTGGATCATTTTTGCCGCGAAATACAGCAGCAGCACCGAGCCGCCGACCCACAGCACCCAGCGCACCGCTTCGTACTGCAGCAGCACGGTCATGCCGGCCAAGGCCAGGACGGCGTAGATCAGATCCCCCACGCAAGTGCCCAGGCCCAGAGCAAACCCTTGGAAATAGCCGCGCTGCATCGCCAGGGTGATCATCGCGATATTGGCCACGCCGATGTCCAGGCACAGGGAGAGGCTCAGCAGGAAACCGCTGGAAAATTCCATCATTCATTCCGTTCGATTGGGGGTGTGGCGGGTTGAGCTGACCGCGGCAGTCGTTGATGGCCGCGCGACGAAGTCGACAGTGTCGTCGAAAATAGTTCTGCGCCGCTACTGGACAATTTGCCATCGGCGCCTTTATCTTCCGCCACAGGCCACCGCAGTGGCCAACGTCGCTCGGACGGTTCCGGGCGCTCACGTATCTCGAGGCAACAATGGCCGAACAAGGTTCGCCGCGCCGCTTTGCGCGCATCGATCGACTCCCCCCGTATGTATTCAATATCACTGCCGAGCTGAAGATGGCTGCGCGTCGGCGCGGCGAAGACATCATCGACTTGAGCATGGGCAACCCCGACGGCGCCACGCCCCCGCACATCGTGGAAAAAATGGTCACCGTCGCCCAGCGTGAAGACACCCACGGCTATTCCACCTCCAAAGGCATCCCGCGCCTGCGCCGCGCCATTTCGCGCTGGTACAAGGACCGCTACGAAGTGGACATCGACCCGGAAACCGAGGCCATCGTCACCATCGGTTCCAAGGAAGGCCTGGCGCATCTGATGCTGGCGACCCTGGACCAGGGCGACACGGTGCTGGTGCCCAACCCCAGCTATCCGATCCACATCTACGGCGCGGTAATCGCCGGCGCCCAGGTACGTTCGGTACCGCTGGTGCCCGGTGTGGATTTCTTCGACGAACTGGAGCGGGCCATTCGCGGCTCGATCCCCAAGCCGAAAATGATGATCCTCGGTTTCCCGTCCAACCCGACCGCGCAGTGCGTGGAGCTGGATTTCTTCGAACGGGTCATCGCCCTCGCCAAGCAATACGACGTGCTGGTGATCCACGACCTGGCCTACGCCGACATCGTCTACGACGGCTGGAAAGCCCCGTCGATCATGCAGGTGCCCGGCGCGAAAGACATCGCAGTGGAATTCTTCACCCTGTCCAAAAGCTACAACATGGCCGGCTGGCGCATCGGCTTCATGGTGGGCAACCCGGAACTGGTCAACGCCCTGGCGCGGATCAAGAGCTACCACGACTACGGTACCTTTACCCCCTTGCAGGTGGCCGCCATCGCCGCCCTGGAAGGCGATCAACAATGCGTGCGCGACATCGCCGAGCAGTACCGCCAGCGCCGCAATGTGCTGGTCAAGGGGCTGCATGAACTGGGCTGGATGGTGGAAAACCCCAAGGCATCGATGTACGTCTGGGCCAAGATCCCCGAGGCCTATGCACACCTGGGCTCATTGGAATTCGCCAAGAAGCTGTTGGCCGAAGCCAAGGTCTGCGTCTCGCCAGGAGTGGGATTCGGGGAGTATGGGGATGATCACGTGCGCTTTGCGCTGATCGAAAACCAGGACCGGATCCGCCAGGCTGTCCGTGGGATCCGCGGGATGTTTCGGGCGGATGGGTTGATACACAAACCTGGCGCCTGACACCAAACCAATGTGGGAGCGGGCTTGCTCGCGAAGGCGATGTAACATTCAACATCTCTGTTGACTGATACTGCGCTTTCGCGAGCAAGCCCGCTCCCACAGTTGTTATGCGCTGTTAGTTAAACCACCAGCGACAGCAGCAGGATAAAGATCAACCCCACCACGGACAGGATGGTTTCCATCGCGGTCCAGGTCTTGAAGGTTTCAGCCACGGTCATGTTGAAGTACTGCTTGACCAGCCAGAAGCCCGCATCGTTGACGTGAGACAGGATCAACGAACCGGCACCGGTCGCCAGCACCAGCAACTCACGGTTCACACCCGGCATCATCCCCACCACCGGTACCACGATCCCGGCACCGGTAATGGTCGCCACCGTCGCCGAACCCGTGGCAATGCGGATCACCGCCGCCACCAGCCAGGCCAGCAGGATAGGGGAAATCTGCGCACTCACCGCCATGTGGCCGATCACGTCACCCACGCCGCTGGTCACCAGCATCTGCTTGAAGCCACCACCGGCACCGATGATCAAGATGATCGCGGCGGTCGGCGCAAGGCTCGCATCCAGCCATTTGAGCATCTGGCTGGAACCAATGCCCTGCTTGTAGCCGAAGGTGTACAGCGACAGCAACAACGCCAGCAACAGCGCCGAGATCGGGTGGCCGATCATGTCCATCCAGGCACGGAAGATGTTGCCGTCCGGCAGCGCCACGTCGGCGAAGGTCTTGAGCAGCATCAGGAACACCGGCGACAGCACGGTGATCAGGGTGATGCTGAAGCTTGGCAGCTCGGCCGCGTTCGTCTCACGCGCCAGTTGGTCCACCAGCTCCTGATTCGGATGGCCGGGGATATGCTTGGCAATGAACGTACCGAAGATCGGCCCGGCAATAATGGCCGTTGGCAGCGCCACGATCAGGCCGTAGAGAATGGTCTTACCGATGTCGGCACCGAACACGCCAATCGCCAGCAGCGGTCCCGGGTGCGGTGGCACCAGGCCGTGGACCGCGGAAAGACCGGCCAGCAACGGGATACCGATCTTGATGATCGACACGCCGGTGCGGCGCGCGACGATGAACACCAGCGGGATCAGCAGCACGAAGCCAATTTCGAAGAACAGCGGGATGCCCACCAGAAACGCAGCGAACATCATGGCCCACTGCACCTTATCCTTGCCGAAGGCGCGGATCAGGGTCTGGGCGATCTGATCGGCCCCGCCCGACTCGGCCATCATTTTGCCGAGCATCGTGCCCAGCGCCAGGATGATGCCGACAAAGCCCAACACCCCACCGAAGCCGTCCTGGAACGCCTTGATGATGGTGCCGGTCGGCATGCCCGACGTCAGGCCGAGGAAAGCGGCGGCGATGGTCAGTGCAATGAACGGGTGGAACTTGAACTTGGTGATGAGGATGATAAGTCCGATCACCGTGACCACTGCATCGAGCAGCAGGAACGTCTCGTGGGACATGCCAAACATGGGGGGTGTCTCCTGATTTGTTGTTGTTATTGAAGCAGTTATTTGTAAGCCGTCGGGACAGCGCTATCTTTCTGACGCAAATTTTTTGAAACTCAGCTGGCCAGCTTCAAACCGTGGTCCAGCCACCAGACGTAAGCCTGGTGAGCCAGTTCATCAACGCTGTGGCTGGACGCGTCCAGAGCCAGGGTCAGGGGCTCGCCGACAGGGGATTGAAGGGTGGCAAACTGGCTGTCGATCAACGTCGACGGCATGAAATGGCCGGGACGATGAGACACACGGTCGGCGGCCACTTCGGGGGTCAATTCAAGAAATACAAAGCCCAGGCCCGGCAAGGCACTGCGCAGACGTTCGCGATAACTGTGCTTGAGGGCCGAGCAGGTCAGCACCGGCCGCTCGCCCAAGGCATCGACGCGGCGCAACTCGTCGCACAGGCTGTCGAGCCAGCCGGCACGGTCGTCGTCGTTCAAGGGGATACCGGCGCTCATCTTCTGGATGTTGGCCGCAGGGTGGAAAGTGTCGCCTTCGATGGCGGTGGCGCCGCTCAACTGGCACAGGGCCTGGCTGACGCACGTTTTGCCGCAACCGGCAACGCCCATGATGACCAGGGCGGTGATGGGATTATTCATGTAACACCTCAGCGCGCAGACAGCGCTACCTTTGCCAGTTATGACACCGCAGCAAAAGCAGAAGTTGCCGACGCCTTCTTGTCATTTTTGTGGTTGCAGCATGTTCGTTCACGACGTCAACGGACGGGGCTCAGGCAAACCCCACTCACGCATTTGCAGACGCGTCGAGACAGCGCTACCTTAGTGCCTTGATTTTTGTTTGGCAAGCCGCCCTGATGACCGCCCCTAAAAACGATAAGAATACCCGCACCACCGGTCGCCCTACGCTCAACGAAGTCGCACGCCTGGCCGGTGTCAGTCCCATCACCGCCTCCCGTGCCCTGCGCGGCGTCAGCACCGTCGCCACCGAACTGGTGGAAAAAGTCCGCCAGGCCGCCGTAGAGCTTAACTACGTCGTCAACCCCGCCGCCCGCGCCCTGGCTTCGGCCCAGAGCCATTCGGTGGTGGTGCTGGTGCCGTCGTTGTCCAACCTGTTGTTCATCGACACCCTGGAAGCCATTCATCGGGTGCTGCGCCCCAAGGGCTTCGAAGTGGTGATCGGTAACTACCACTACTCCCGCGACGAAGAAGAAGACCTGCTGCGCAACTACATGGCCTATCAGCCGCGTGGTTTGTTGCTGACCGGTTTCGACCGCACCGAAAGCGCCCGACGCATGATCGAGGCCAGCAACATTCCCTGCGTATACATGATGGAGCTGGATCCCGGCGCCGGCCTCAATTGCGTCGGTTTTTCCCAGCTCAAGGCCGGCGAAACGGCGGCCGAGCACTTGATTTCCAAGGGGCGCAAGCGCCTGGCCTACATCGGCGCGCAACTGGATCAGCGCACCCTGCTGCGCGGCGAAGGCTTTCGTCGCGCCCTGCAAGACGCCGGGCTGTACGATCCAGACCTGGAAGTGCTGACACCGCGTCCATCATCGGTGGGCCTGGGTGGCGAGTTGTTCCTGCAACTGCTGGCCAGTCACCCGGACGTCGATGCGATCTTCTTCGGCAACGATGACCTGGCCCACGGCGCCCTGCTCGAGGCGTTGCGCTGTGGCATCAAGATCCCCGAGCGCGTCTCGATCCTGGGCTTCAACGACCTGCCCGCCTCGGCCCACATGGTGCCGCGCCTGAGCAGCATCAGCACCCCTCGGGAAGCCATTGGTCGCCGCGCCGCCGAACAGATGCTGACGTTGATGGCGGGTAACCGCATTGCGCAGCCGGTGGTGGACCTGGGCTTTGAGCTCAAGGTTCGCGAAAGCACCTGAGCCGCCCCGCACTGGCGGTCGATCCATGCCGTCCGACGGCAAGGGTTGGCCGCCCGAATCTTTGCCCTCGTGCCCGCAGCCCTTGGAATCCGAGGTTCGTGCCGGCGGCATGGGAATTGCTCATGCCCATCGCTCAGCCATTACCTACAGGTATTCATCATGTTGGTCAGTGCCAAACAGCAAGCGATGATCTTGCCGCTCAAACGCCCCGGCGAGGACCCTACCGCCGAAGCCGTCAGCGGCCTGCAAAGTGCTGCATTGCAGGCGTTGCGCGATAACGTCCAGGCCCAGGCCAGCCAAGGCAGCGCCCACGTCCAGGACGCCTTCACCCGGCGAGCCACGCAACAGGTCAATGCGGCCGCTGCCATCAGCGACAATGTCGATGAGACTTTCGCCAAGACCCGTGTGCAATTGCAGGCCGTGGCTTCCTCAGCGTCCGAAGAGGCCAAGAAGATTGGCAGCACTGCACTGGCGGAGTTCAAGGACTACATGAGCAAGACGCCTGAAGAGCGCCTGCGCGACAGCATTCTTGAAGAGATGGGCATATCTGAAGAAGAGCTCGAGGCGATGCCGCCCGAGAAACAGATGGCCGTCAGCCAGGAAATTGCCCAGCGCATGCAGGACAAGTCGGCGATGGCCCAGGTGGAGAAGACCCAGGAAAACCGCACGAGCGACAAAGACCCGGCCACGGACATGTTCCTCGCCTCACTTTGAGCCCCCATGCATTGCAGCGGGTTTGAGCTGGGGTTACAGCCCCAACTCAAACCTGAGGCCAACCGAGGCGGTGCCGGCTCAATGACCGAACAGGTTCACCTTCTTGGTCTTTTTGTCGGCGCGTTTTTCATCGGCGGTCTTCGCCGGTTTTTTCTTTGCCGCTTTTTTTGAATCCATGCCTTTGGCCATGATACGTACTCCACTCATACGGGATGTGGAGTCAGGTATACACCTATCGCCGCCCTCGCGTTCTTTTATAATCGCCCTCCCCTTATCGCCCACGACCCTGCCATGTCCGAAATCCATTACACACAGCTCGAAGAGCCGCTGTGGCCGCTGATGAACAAGTTTTACCGCACCCACCAATCCTCGATGAAAGCGGTTCGGGAAGCTCAACTGTGGGTGGCACGGCGGGATGAAATCGTCGCGGCGCTGTGTCTGCGCCCGGTGACGGGCGGGCATTGGTTGACGGGGTTGCTGGTCGACCCGGCGTACCGTGCACAAGGGATTGCGGCGCGGTTGATCGCTGAAGCGGTGAAAGACGTGAATGAGCCGGTGTGGCTGTTCTGCCATCCGGATTTGCGCGATTTTTATGAACGGCGCGGGTTCAGCTTCGATCCCGAACTGCCGTATGCGATGGCTGAGCGTTTGAGCCGATATGCGCGCAGCAAGCCGATGATTGCGATGGGGTTGGAGCTAAATACCCTGTCCTGAAATGCCATACAGATCCAGTGTGAGAGCGAGCTTGCTCGCGAAGACGGTGGCACATTCAACATCAATGCAAGCTGCCCCACCGCTTTCGCGAGCAAGCCCGCTCCCACAGGGTTTGTGTCCGGCTATCAATCGTCTGCAGCCGGATCCAGATCCGGAAACATCACCTCGGTAAACCCGAACTTGCTGAAATCCGTGATCCGCGAAGGGTACAAGCGTCCGATCAGGTGATCGCATTCATGTTGCACCACCCGCGCATGGAAGCCTGAGGCCGCCCGCACCACCGGCTCGCCCTTCGGGTCAAACCCTTCGTAGCGAATATGCTGGTAGCGATCCACCGCCCCTCGCAAGCCCGGCACCGACAGACAGCCTTCGAAGCCCTCCTCCATCAGTGGGCCTAGCGGTGTAATCAACGGGTTGATCAGGATCGTCTGGGGCACGGCCTCGGCGTCGGGGTAGCGTTCGCTGTGCTCGAAGCCGAAGATCACCAATTGCAGGTCAACCCCGATCTGCGGCGCCGCCAGGCCAACGCCGCCAACGCTTTCCATGGTCTGGAACATGTCGTCGATCAGTTGCCACAACTCCGGGCTGTCGAACATTTCCGGCGGCACCGGCGCGGCGATGCGCAGCAGGCGTTCGTCGCCCATTTTCAGGATTTCACGAATCATGGTCGGGCTTCGTCAGTGTGGGTGTGAGGGATGGAATGGTCGCGCCCCAGGCCCGACACATGTTGCTTCTCGTGCTCGCCCGGGCTCTTTTCACCGGGGTTCTTGCCCTCGGCGGACATGTGCTCGATCACCGCATTCATTTCCGCGCCGAGCAACAGCACCGCCGCAGAAATATAGAAGTACAGCAACAGCACAATGATCGCGCCGATACTGCCATACATGGCGTTGTAGTTGGCGAAGGTCTTGACGTAAAACGCGAAGCCCAGGGACGCGATGATCCACACCACCACCGCCAGTACCGAGCCCGGCGTGATGAAGCGAAACTCCTGCTTGACGTCGGGCATCACGTAATAGATCAACGCCACGGCCACCATCAGCAAAAACACGATCACCGGCCAACGCACGATCGTCCAGAGCGTGACGATGAATTCCTCCAACCCGACCTGGGCTGCGATCCAGCCCATCACCTGCGGCCCGAGCACCATCAGCGCCGCGGCGGCCAGCAGCATGCCGGCAATGCCGACGGTGTAGAACACCGACAGCGGAAAGCGCTTCCAGGCCGGACGGCCTTCGACCACATCGTAGGCGGCGTTCATCGCGCTCATCATCAACCGCACACCGGCCGAAGCCGTCCACAACGCAATGACGATACCCACCGACAATAACCCTCCCTTGGATTGCTGGAGCTGGTCGATCACCGGGTTGACCTGTTCCAGGGCCTGGGGCGGCAGCACCAGTTCCGATTGCAGGCGCAGCCAGGAGAAGAAGTCCGGCAGGTGCAGGAAGCCAATCAGCGCGATCAGGAAGAGGATGAAGGGGAACAGCGAAAACAGCATCTGGTAAGCCAACGCCGAGGCGTAGGTCGACATCTCGTCATCGAGAAACTCGGTCACGGTGCGCATCATCACACGATGCAAGGGCAAGCCTTTCATGGCCGGGAACATCATGTGCGTCTCCTTTCGCCGCAAAAAAGGAAGGTCGTCTGGCGACTCACGGGTTGCTATCCAAGACAAAAGTAACCTGTTTGGCGACTTTGGAACAATTTCCCCGGTGCAAGTTCGAGCCGACATGAAAACGGCCACCCGCGGATGGCCGTTCCAATCGCTTTTTCAACAGGCCGGTTATGCCTCGTTAACGCCTTTCTTGACTGCATCCTTGGCCTTGCCCAAGGTTTGCTGGGCCTCACCTTTTTTCTCCTGGACCACGCCCTCGGCGCGCATGCGGTCATTGTCGGTGGCCTTGCCGACGCCTTGCTTGATGTTACCGACGGCTTCGTTGGCAACGCCCTTCACTTTATCGCTCGTGCTACCCATGATGTCTCTCCTGTGAACAACTGTACGAAAAGTCATTACATAAGGGTTGACCGAGGCCGTTTGCGGGGAGTTTCATTTTTTCAGCAGCGCATTTCATCGTCAGATGCAGGTTGCGCTTTATGTTTGCCGATCCACCCCCGAGAATGCCCCACGTATTCAGGCTGAGGCCTGAAGCTCCAATCCCGTAGGAACGTTATGAAACTCGATAAAAAGCAGGCTATCGCCCGCAGAAACCAGGAACTGGGCGGCGCCGTACTGGGCGTCAATAACTGCCACTTCAGCGAATTGAACCGCAACCGCAACATCTTCTGGTTCGATATCCCGGTAGCACGCCTGGCCATCGGTCAGTACGAATGGATTCATCTGTTGCTGCACACGCCGGCCACCGATGAGCTGTTGCACCTGAAAGTGCCCACGGTGTTCCTGCGCGAGAAAATGGAAGGCCTGGAAGTGCGCAACCAGGGCAAGCGCAAGGCAGCCCTGAGCCTGGAGCTGAGTGCTGATAAAGACTCGTACCTGCAGGACATGCGGCCCGGTGGCACCAATCTGGATTTTGCGCAGTTCCGGTTGTAGGCCTGAATTTTCTCCCTCGCCACAACAGCTACCTCGCCACAGAAATATGCCGCCTAATAAAAAGCCCCGCATTCGCGGGGCTTTTGTTTGCAACGTGGTTTACTTCTTCACACCCAGCTTCCTGAGTTCTTCGTCACGCAACTCGCGTCGCAGGATCTTGCCCACGTTGGTGGTCGGCAATGCGTCGCGGAACTCTACGGCCTTGGGCACTTTGTAGCCGGTGACGTTGGCACGCATGTGCTCCATCACCTGCTCCTTGGTCAAGGTGACACCCGGCCGGGCAACGATGAAGATCTTGATCGCCTCGCCGGATTTTTCGTCCGGTATGCCGATGGCCGCGCATTGCAGCACCCCTGGCAGGGTTGCCAACACGTCTTCCAGCTCGTTGGGGTACACGTTGAAACCGGAGATCAGGATCATGTCTTTCTTGCGATCGACGATGCGCATGTAGCCGTCCGGCTGGATCACCGCGATGTCGCCGGTCTTGAGCCAGCCTTCGCTGTCGAGGATCTCGTCGGTGGCGTCCTGGCGCTGCCAATAGCCCTTCATGACCTGCGGCCCTTTCACACACAGCTCACCGATTTCGCCCAACGGCTGTTCGACGCCCGCGTCATTGATCACCTTGCACAGCGTCGATGGCACTGGAATGCCGATGGTGCCGATCTGGATGTGCTGGATCGGGTTGACGGTGGCCACCGGGCTGGTCTCGGTCATGCCATAACCTTCGCAGATCGGGCAGCCGGTCACCGCTTTCCAGCGCTCAGCCGCTGCCAGTTGCAGGGCCATGCCGCCGGACAGGGTGACTTTCAGTGCCGAGAAATCCAGCTTGCGGAAGGCTTCGTTGTTGCACAGGGCCACGAACAGCGTATTGAGGCCGACAAAACCGCTGAACTTCCACTTCGACAGTTCCTTGACCATCGCCGAGAGATCACGCGGGTTGCTGATCAGGATGTTGTGGTTGCCGATCAGCATCATCGCCATGCAATGAAAGGTGAAGGCATAGATGTGATACAGCGGCAGCGGCGTGATCAGCACTTCGCAACCTTCATTGAGGTTGGAGCCCATCAGCGCCTTGCACTGCAGCATGTTCGCCACCAGGTTGCGGTGGGTGAGCATCGCGCCCTTGGCCACGCCGGTGGTGCCGCCGGTGTATTGCAACACGGCGACATCGTCGCTGGTGGGGTTGGCTTCGCTCACGGGCTGGCCATGGCCCTTGCTCAGCACATCGTTGAACTTGATGGCCTTGGGCAAGTGATAGGCCGGGACCATCTTCTTGACGTACTTGATCACGCTGTTGATCAACAGACGCTTGAGTGGCGGCAGCAGGTCGGCGACTTCGGTGACGATGACGTGCTTGACGCTCGTCTTGGGCACCACGGCCTCGGCCAGGTGCGCCATGTTCGCCAGGCACACCAGTGCCTTGGCGCCGGAGTCGTTGAACTGGTGTTCCATTTCCCGCGCGGTGTACAGCGGGTTGGTGTTGACCACGATGAGACCGGCGCGGATCGCCCCGAACACGGCCACCGGGTACTGGAGAACGTTGGGCAATTGCACGGCGATTCGATCGCCCGGCTGCAAATCGGTATGCTGTTGCAGATACGCGGCAAAGGCACCGGACAATTCGTACAGTTCACCGTAGGTGATTGTCTTGCCGAGGTTGCTGAATGCCGGCTTGTCGGCAAAGCGTTGGCAGGACTGCTTCAACACCGCCTGAATATTCGGATACTCATCTGGATTGATGTCGGCAGCAATCCCAGCTGGGTACTTATCCTTCCAAAAGTCTTCAATCATGGAAGCCCACTCCTCAGCAACGCGAATTCTCACCGCATTTGATGCGATTATTATTGGTGTGTGTTTATTGGTGAATCTGGCTTGAATCAAGGCCGAGAAGTCACAAAAGCGCGCCGAGAGTAGCAGCTTTGCCAAGGGCCGCCTAGAGCCAAAAACAGCCCCCACAGTCACAAACATGACTCAAGAATATTTAATGGTCACTTTTAGAGCAAAAAGACTATTCCTTACTGAATCCCTCTGAATACGCAAAAAACTGTGGGAGCGGGCTTGCTCGCGAAGGCGTCCTATCAGTCACAAAAATTTTGTCTGATCGGCCGCCTTCGCGAGCAAGCCCGCTCCCACATCAGGTTTTCGGTGGGCCATCAGGCGATATCGCGCAACTCCCGCCGCAGGATCTTGCCCACCGGGGTCATCGGCAGCGATTCTCGCAACACGATGTGCTTGGGTATCTTGTAGCCGGTGAAATTCTCCTTGCAGTAGGCCTTGAGCTCCTCAAGGCTAATGCCCGCCTCGCGCGCCACCACGAACAGTTTCACCGCCTCTCCCGAACGGTCGTCCGGCACGCCGATCACTGCGCAGTTGGCGACTTTCGGGTGGGCCATCACCACGTCTTCGATCTCGTTGGGGTACACGTTGAAACCCGAGACGATGATCATGTCTTTCTTGCGGTCGACGATGCGCACAAAACCGTCCGGGTCGATCACCGCGATATCCCCGGACTTGAACCAGCCCTCGCTGTCCAGGACTTCGGCCGTGGCTTCAGGCTTGTTCCAGTAGCCTTTCATGATCTGCGGGCCCTTGATGCAAAGCTCGCCGCGCTCGCCAAAGGGTTGCTCGACGCCGTCATCGCTGATCACTTTCATGAGCGTGCCCGGCACTGGTAACCCCACCGTGCCCAGCCGGGACTTGCCGCCGTAAGGGTTGGCGCAGGCCACCGGAGAGGTTTCGGTCAGGCCATAACCTTCGGTGATGCCACAACCGGTGATTTGCTCCCAGCGCTCGGCCGTGGCCTTGATCAGCGCGGTACCGCCGGAGTTGGTGACCTTGAGGTGCGAGAAATCCAGGGTCTTGAAATCCGGATGGTCCATCAACGCCACGAACAGCGTGTTGAGCCCCAGCAGCAACGAGAAACGCCAGTTCTTCAGCTCCTTGATGAAACCAGCGATGTCTCGCGGGTTGGTAATCAGCACGTTGTGGTTGCCGGTGACCATCATGCACATGCAGTTCGCCGTGAAGGCATAGATGTGGTACAGCGGCAGCGGCGCAATCATTACCTCCTGACCTTCGCGCAGCAAGGGCTGGCCGCCGTCGCCGAGCTGGCCCAGGCATGCCCGGGTCTGTTGCATGTTGGCCACCAGGTTGCCATGGGTGAGCATCGCGCCCTTCGCCAACCCGGTGGTGCCGCCGGTGTATTGCAGCACCGCAATGTCATCGAGGCTGACCTGCAGCGGCTTGATGCCATGGCCCCGCCCCAGACGCAAGGCGCTCTTGAAGGAGACAGCCTGGGGCAGTGAATAGTCCGGGACCATCTTCTTGACCTTACTGATCACCGTGTTCACCAGCCAACCCTTGGCGGTGGGCATCAGGTCGCCCATTTTGGCTTCGATCAGGTATTGCAGGTCGGTGTCGGGCAGCACTTCCTGGACTTTCTGTCCGAACAGGTTCATGTACACCAGCGCCCGGGCGCCGGAATCCTTGAACTGGTGGCGCATTTCCCGCGGGGTGTACAACGGGTTGGTGTTGACCACGATCAGCCCGGCACGCAAGGCACCGAATACGGCAATCGGATATTGCAGGACATTGGGCATCTGCACCGCGATGCGATCGCCAGGGACCAGGTCGGTGTGGGCTTGCAGGTAACCGGCGAAGGCCGCGCTGTAGCGCTCGATCTGGGCATACGTGAGAGTCACCCCCATGTTGCTGAACGCCGGACGATCGGCAAATTTCTTGCAGGAACGCTCGAACACCTCGATCACCGACTTATAAACCCCCAAGTCTATTTCCGAGGGCACGCCGGCCGGGCGTTTGTCATTCCAGAAATCAGGCTGCATTGTTTTTGTCCTCTTTACCTGAGCGTATCCGGGCCGCCTCTCTGTCGCGTGCAGAGGCGGAACTCTTGGGACACTAGCAGCTATGGCCAATCAGGCAAATATGGCGACCTGCGTCATAGATTGTGTGAATCTTCCTGCCCCGGCGTAGCCTGATCAGGCGAGACGCAACAGATGCGCTATACAATGCAGCAACATTGTGCACGCCTCAGTGATGCTCCCTGGTAAAGGAATCGCCATGATCCACCAAACGTTCATGCTGACCGCGACCGACCACAGCCGCCTGTTCGTCAACCAGTGGCTGCCCGAAAACGCGCCTGAAGCGGTGATCATGCTGGCCCATGGCATGGCCGAACACAGCGGCCGCTACGCGCGTTTGGCCCAGGCCCTGTGCGACAAAGGCTACGGTGTCTACGCCCCAGACTTGCGCGGCCATGGCAAAACCGGCGAAGAGGCGATTCTCGGTCACTTTGCAGACGAGGACGGCTGGGCCAAGGTGGTGGGTGACCTGGCCAGCCTCAACCATCACATCGGCCAGCAACACCCCGATACACCTGTTGTCCTGCTGGGCCACAGCATGGGCAGCTACATCGCCCAGGGTTACCTGCTGCACCACAGTGCCAGCCTGCACGGGGCGATTCTCAGTGGTTCCAATTTCCAGCCCGTGGCGCTCTATCGCAGCGCTCGCCTGATCGCCCGCTTCGAACGACGGCGCCAGGGTGCCACGGGGCGCAGCGCGTTGATCGAGTGGCTGTCATTTGGCAGTTTCAACAAGAAATTCAAGCCAACCCGTACCCCCTTCGACTGGCTCAGCCGCGACCCGGCCGAGGTCGATAAATACATCCACGACCCACTGTGCGGCTTTCGCTGCACCAATCAGCTGTGGGTCGATCTGCTCGGCGGCTTGCAGCAAATCAGCAAAGCGTCCAATCTCGCCCAGATCGATCCGGGCCTGCCGCTGCTGGTGATTGGCGGCGAATGTGATCCGGTGAGCGAAGGCAAGCGTCTGAAGGATCTGGCCGACGCCCTGCGCGAGGCCGGCAGCCGGTACCTGCAATTGAAGATTTACCCGCAGGCCCGGCACGAACTGTTCAATGAGACCAACCGCGACGAAGTGACGGCCGACGTGCTCGCCTGGATTGCCCAGGCCCTGAACCATAAGCGACCGCCACGCAGCGAGTAGATTTCCAGCGTTTTCCTTTACCCTCACAGGATTTGAGACAGATGACCCAGGTTACCAACACCCCTTACGAAGCCCTCGAAGTCGGCCAGACCGCCAGCTACAGCAAGACCGTCGAAGAGCGCGACATCCAGCTGTTCGCCGCGATGTCGGGCGACCACAACCCGGTGCACCTGGACGCCGAATTCGCGGCGGCGAGCATGTTCAAGGAGCGTATCGCCCATGGCATGTTCAGCGGTGCACTGATCAGCGCGGCGGTGGCCTGCGAGTTGCCTGGGCCGGGCACCATTTATATCGGCCAGCAGATGAGTTTCCAAAAACCGGTGAAAATTGGCGACACCCTGACCGTGCGCCTGGAAATCCTGGAGAAACTGCCGAAGTTTCGCGTGCGCATCGCCACGCGCGTGTTCAACCAGCGCGATGAGTTGGTGGTGGATGGCGAAGCCGAAATTCTCGCACCGCGCAAGCAACAGACCGTGACCTTGCCGACATTGCCGGCGATTACTGTCGGTTGATTACCACCGTCTAAAATGAGTGACCTGTGGCGAGCCACTGTGCGGGAGCAAGGCTTGCTCCCACAGAGCAGGCCTTCACCACAATGACTGGTGCGCGACGGACTATTGCTGGCCTTCGCGCACCTGCACACTCGCCGTCATCCCCGCACTCAAGTTCACCCCCTCCGGCACCTTGTCGAGCTTGATTCGCACCGGAATCCGCTGGGCCAGGCGCACCCAGTTAAAGGTCGGCTCGACCTCGGCCAGCAATTGCGCATCTGGGTTGGTGTTGCGGTCGGTGATACCACGGCTGATGCTCTCGACATGGCCCTCCAGCGCATGGCCGGCACTCATCAGCCAGACCTTGACCGGGTCGCCCACACGAATCCTCGGTAGCTTGGTTTCTTCGAAGTAGGCCTGCACATAAAACGTCGAATCGTCGATCAGCGCCATGACCGGCTGCCCGGCGTTCACGTAGTTGCCTTCGGCCAGGCGCAGGTTGGTGATGTGGCCGCTGCGCGGGGCAAGGACCTGGCTGCGGGCCAGGTTGAGTTCGGCGACCTTGGCCTCGGCCTGGGCTTCGCGCAGTTCGCCCCGGGCGATGCCGGCGTTGATCTGGGCGTTTTCCCGCAGCTCGGCACTGATGGCCTGGGGCCCCAGGGCGGCGCGGCGACTGGCTTCGTGTTCGCGCAAGCTCAATTGCTGCTGACGGGTCTGGACCACGGCCCGGGCTTTCTCCACCGCGGCCTCGAAACGCTCACGGTCGATGCTCAGCAATACATCACCGGCCTTGACCTGTTGGTTATCCACCGCCTTGAGTTCACGCACCCAACCCGACACGTCGGGGGCGATCACCACCACGTCGGCGCGGATCCGCGCATCGCGGGTCCAGGGCGTGAGCATGTAGTACTGCCACAAATGAAACCCGGCGAAAATCGCCACAGCTACCACGCCCAGCGTGATAGCGACACGTACGGAGGTACGCATGTTCAACTCCTATAGCGGCCCGAGGACCACGGTAATAACAGTCAGGACACAGACATACAGGGCACAGTCGAACAAGCTTTCATGCCAGATCCAGCGCCCGGCCGGCACCAGGCTGAGCAACAGGCGCAGCGCACCGGTCACCAACAAGGCCAGCACCACATAAATCAGGAACGGGCTGAGCAACACCCCGCCAATCGACCACTCACGCAAGCCCATGGCTGTGCTCCTGTCGTTCCGGTTCGTGCTGGCGGCACCAGGCGCGCCAGCTGTTCTGCAATTGCACCACCGCGCCCTGGGCCAGCTTCAACGCATCACCGGGCGGCTGTGTCGACAACACCTTGAGGAACTCGGCACTCGCTGGCGCCAGGGCCTCGGCCTGGTCACCGGCCGGACCACGCTCGAGCACCTGCTCCAACGCATCGAAATAACCGCGCTGGGCCAGGTTATCGGGCACTTGGGCGACGGCCAGGCTCAGGCGCAAGTGCAGCAGCTCATCCCCCATGTCCAGGCCAAGCAGACCATCATCCCAACGGCTGCGCACCCGCACCGGCAGCTCGGGGTAATGCCGCGCCAGTTGCAACAGCCGGTCGGCCATCCGCCCGCCGAACCAACTCTCGGCGCCACGCAGGCTGCGGTGGGTCAGGCGCACCAGGTCGTCGAGAGTCGCCGCCAGCAAGCGCTGGCTGTGCCAGGCCGGGTTGCGCAAGATCAGCAGATTGAACGCCAGCACCGCAGCGCCTACGCCGATCATCATCGCCTGGGCGTTGTTGAAGAACGCCGCAACGTCATACTTCATCGCATTGAGCGGCGATATCAGCACCACAAAATGCAGGCAGAACGACGTGGCCGTGGCGAAGATCTGCGGCTTGGCCATGCCCAGTGCCCCGAAAAACAACGGCACGCCCATGGCCATGCAGAGCATCGCGAAACTGCTCCACTGCGGCAGCACGATCTGACCGATCACAAACGCCGTTGGCACCGCCAAGAAGATGCCCCGCAGGAAGCTCATGCCAATCTGCGCGCCGTTTTCACGACTGGCGAACAGGCTGCACACCACGCAGGTGAGCATCAGCGCACCCGAGGCGGCGGGCCAGGCGGTCGCCAGCCAGAAACAGGCAACCGCCAGGAATGCCAAGGCGCTCCGGGCACCGAAGACCATGGCCAGGGCCAGATCACGATGAGGCGCCAGGGTTCGGGGAGGGTCCGCCGCCTCTCTGCCCTCTTCCACGGCGGTCAGCGCGGTGCAGGCGGCCAGGGCGGTATCGAGCAACAAGGCGAAACGGGCCAGGCAATAACTTTGCGCCGAGCTGATGCGGGGGTCGTGAGACGCATCCCATACCCGCGGGCGCAGGGCTTGCAAGGTCGCACTGTCGGCGTCGAGGGCTTGTTGCACCTCGCTCATCCACGGCTGGAGCGCCTCGGCCTCTTCGGGGTCGAGCTGTATCCACTGCCGACGCACCGAGCGGGAAAGGCGCAGCAGCATCAGCAATTTCTGGCTCAAGCCGCTGATGGCCCGGGCCCGCTGCCGGCCAAGGCTGCCTTCGAACCAGGCATGTTCGCGCTGGGCATCCACCGCGACGATCTTGCCAAGGATTTCCAGCAACCCTTTACGGGCCTGGGCATCGCCGGCCAGGGTGGCACGGGCGGCCTGCATACCGCTCTGCCAGGCGGCACGGGCCTGACCGGACAATTGCCGTTCGACCCGCAATGGCCAGAGCAAGGCGCTGGCGGCCGTGGCACAGACAATCCCCAGGCTGATCTCAGTGCAGCGCGCCACGGCCTGATCGAACACCCCCAGCGGATGTGAAATGGCCGGCAACGCGATGATCGCCACCGTGTACCCAGCCAGCACGAAGGAGTAGGACCAGGCGCTGCGCAACAGCGTGGAACAGGCCGTGCACAGGCCCAGCCACAGCGCCAATGTCAGCAGGAACAACCAGGGCGCCTGGGCGAACAGGCCCATGAACAGCACCGACATGACCGTGCCCACCAACGTACCGACCAGCCGGGCCAACCCCTTCTGCACCACCATCCCGGACAGCGGCTGGGCCACGATGAACGCCGTCATCAGCGCCCATGACGGCTGCTCCAGCCCCCAGCGCAACGCCAACCACAGCGCCAGCCCGCCACCGAGGACGGTTTTGATGGCGAACTGCACGGCAAGGCGGTCGGGGGCGAACAAGGCCTGGAAGGTAATGGGCACGCGAGAAACTCTTATGGGAGACGCAGTAACGATAGATGCAATGAAAGGGGATGGACGGATGCAATTATTAGCTAGCTACCTAACTGAGTCCAGAGCTGTTTAGCGGTAAATGAGCTTGAGCCTTTGTGGCGAGGGAGCAAGCTCCTCGCCCCGGGCAAATCATCGCCACAAAAAAACGCCAGGCAAGCTGGCGTTTTTTTTGGATCAGGACGCGTTATTTAGCCGGCCTTGCGCGCCTGGTTACGCAGTGCCTTGACCTGGTCATGGTTGCGTTGCACGCCATGGTACTGGCGTTCAACCAGGTCACGAATGCCCACCAGGTTGTGCTTGTTGATCTTCTCGAGGGCTTGCTCGTAAGCCTTTTTGGCATGGTCTTCACCGCGCTCGGCTTCGTTGAGCACCGCTTCTTCGCCCTTGCCGGTGAACATGGCTTTCACGTCCACCCAACGGCGGTGCATGTCACCGGCTACGCTGGTAGAGGTTTCCGGATCACCGCCCAACGCGCGAACGGCCGCTTGCAGTTCAGCCGCGGCAGCGGCGCAATCGGCGGCGCGCTGGACGAACAGAGTCTTGAGCTCAGGGTGCTTGACGTCTTCAGCGCAAGTCTTGAAACCTTCCTGGCCATCTTTGCTGGTCTCGATCAGGTCGTTCAGGACGGAGATGGATTCTTTATTGATGTCGGTCATTTTTCAATTCCTTTGCTGGGTGAATAAAACATCTACAAGGAATATTGCATCGGCCGTGCCAGCCCCGAACCAAAAATAAAATCGTTAATAATCAAATAGTTATATAAACAGCAAAAAACTGTATCCGCGTTATTTGCATGATCTGTCATTTGGCCTGCATGCAGAATGCCTGTATTTTCCAAGCTGTTTGAATCAAGACGATTGCCATGAACCCGGAAAAGCTCGAACTGCTGGTCACGCGCCAGATGCCCTTTGGTAAATACAAAGGTCGAATCCTCGCCGACCTGCCCGGCCAGTACCTGAACTGGTTCGCCCGCGAAGGCTTTCCCCACGGAGAACTGGGTGGTTTGCTGGCGTTGATGCAGGAAATCGACCACAACGGTCTGTCGGATCTGCTCGACCCATTGCGCGCCAAACACGGCAAACCCAAGCCTCGCCACTAACTGATCGAGCCTTCCACCCATGCCCGAAAATACCCTGCGCGCCCATGATGAAGCTTTCTGGCAGACCTACATCGGTCGCTATGAGATCGATAGCGAGGGTCCGCTCAATCTGGAAAACGGCTACTTCGGGCGCATGTCGCGAACCGTGGTCGAGGAATACCAGCGCAATATCGCTTTCATCAATCGCAGCAATTCGGTGTACGTACGCCAGCATTTCGACCTGGAGCACGGCGACGCAATTCGCCGCCAGGTGGCGCAGTTGATCCAGGTACCTCCCGAAGCCGTGGCGATGGCCACCAGCGCGGTGGACGCCCTGCAATCGTTGATTCGCAACTACAACAAGCTCAAACCGGGCGATCAGGTGCTGATCTGTGACCTGGAATACGCGTCGGTCAAAAGCGCGATACGCTGGCTGGCCCGACAGCGTGGTGCAGAGGTGATCGAACTGGTCCACTCGCACCCCGCCAGCCTTGAAAGCCTGGTGGGCACCTACCGCAACGCGTTCATTCGCCACCCTCGCGTGAAGCTGATGGCGCTGACCTACGTCAACCACCTCACCGGGCTGGTGATGCCGGTCCAGGCCATTGCCGAGACCGCTGGTGAGTTTGACGTCGATATCATTCTCGACGGCGCCCACGCCCTGGGCCAGATCGACTTCGACCTGAAGAAACTCGGCATCCACTTCGCTGGCTTCAACCTGCAGAAATGGATCGGCGGGCCTCTGGCCCTGGGGTTCCTGTACATAGATCCGCAGCGGCTGGCCGACATCGACCCGGACATGGACGAAGGGCATTATCCCGCCACCGATATCCGCTCGCGCACGCCCCACAGCACACCCAACATCCCGGCCTTGCTGACCCTGCCGCTGGTGTTCGAGGAACACCAGGCCCTGGGCGGCGCTTCGGCCAAGGGTGCGCGGCTCAATTATCTGCGGGATATGTGGGTCAGCGCCGTGCGTGATGTGCCGGGTATCGAAGTCATGACCCCGGACGATCCGAGCCTGTATTGCGGCATCACCTCGATGCGCTTCACCGCCCATACGGACCAGCAGGCGATGGCCGATCGATTGCTCGATGACTATGATATTTTCACTGTGGTGCGCCACACGAGTGTTGGGCCCTGCATTCGAATTACACCAGGGTTGATTACGTTGGCGAGTGATATTAAGCGGTTGATCCGAGCGCTGATTGAGCTGAGCCATACATAACGAGGTGCGCTGGACTCTGTAGGCGCTGGCGGAGCCTGCGATCTTTTGATCTTTCACTGAGGATTCAAATATCCGGGGAACGATCGCAGCCTCGCTTCGCTCGACAGCTCCTACAAGGCCCAGCGGAGGTAAGCTCCCTCGCCACAAGGGCTAAAAACCCGGGGCAAAAAAAAACGGCGCGCCGACCAAGCGCACCGTAAAGCCGTAGAACACCCAACGAGGTTCGGTAAATCAATCAGTCCAGCAGCGCCAGCGCCTCGGCGGTGCATTCCTGGATGCGGGCCCAATCACCGTTCTTGACCCACTCCGGATCAAGCATCCAGCTGCCGCCCACGCACATCACGTTTTTCAACGCCATGTAGCTCTTGATGTTGGCCGGGCTCACGCCGCCGGTCGGGCAGAATTTCACTTCGCCGAACGGACCACCCAAGGCCTTGATGGCCGCGACGCCGCCGCTGACTTCCGCCGGGAACAATTTGAAGCGGCGATAACCCAGACCGTAGCCTTCCATGATGCCCGAGGCGTTGCTGATACCTGGCAACAATGGGATCGAGCTATGGACGCTGGCCTCGAGCAGATCACGGGTGATGCCCGGGGTGACGATGAACTGCGAACCGGCGGCCTCGGCGGCGGCCAGCATGTGGCGGTCGAGCACGGTGCCCGCGCCAGTCACCAGTTCCGGACGCTGCTCGCGCAGCACCTGGATGGCCTTGAGGCCGTACTGGGAACGCAAGGTTACTTCCAGCGCCGTCAGGCCACCGGCGGCCAGGGCATCGGCCAGCGGCAGGATGTCCTGTTCGCGGGCAATGGTGATCACCGGCAGGATCCGCGCCTTGGCACAGAGGCTGTCGATCAGGGTAACTTTGTCCGCCATGGAAACGGTCGGGGATGGGTTTGTCATAGCGGCTGATCCTTGGTTCATGGGCACCAGTAAATCTCTAACGTAGGTTGCAGGAACGCGCGGATCGGCATCTCGGCGACGTCGTCACCGGCCACTGCGGCGTTCAGGGTGGTCAATTTCGACTGACCGGAAATCGACAGCACTTTGTGTTGCGCCGAGGCCAGCAAGGCGCGGCTCATGGTCAAGCGCTGGTGCGGTACGGTCGGCGCCAGCATTGGCCAGCAACGACGAGCGCCCTTGGCATCCAGGGCTTGGGCCAGGTTCGGGCTGTCGGGGAACAGCGAGGCGGTGTGCCCGTCATCGCCCATGCCCAGGATCAGCACGTCGATCGGCGGCAGCTCGCCCAGCAGACGATCAGCCTGCTCGGCCGCCGCTTCCAGGTTGGCGCTGGCATTGTAAAGGCTGAGGAACTGGGCCTTGGCCGCCGCACCTTGCAGCAGGTAACGCTTGAGCAGGCCGGCATTGCTGTCGGCATGCTCGACCGGCACCCAACGCTCGTCGGCCAGGCTCACCACCACCTTCGACCAGTCCAGCGCCTGTTTGGCCAAACTCTGGAAGAATGCCACCGGGCTGCGACCGCCGGACACCACCAGGACCGCCGCGCCGCGCGCATCGATCGCATTGCGCAGCTGCTCGGCCACTTTCAACGCCAGGCCTTCAGCCAGCAGCACCGGGCTCTTGAACGCCAGGGCGCTGACGCCTTCGGGCAGTTTCACTTCAGATATCGCCATACCATGACCTCCCATCCCGCGTGATCAGTGCAATGGAGCTCATCGGCCCCCAGGACCCGGCCGCGTACGGCTTGGGCGCATCGCCGGATTTCTTCCACCCGGCGATCAACTGGTCACACCACGTCCACGCGGCTTCAATTTCATCTTTACGGACAAACAGGTTCTGATTGCCGTTCATGACTTCCAACAACAACCGCTCGTAGGCATCGGGAATCCGTGCGCTGCGCCAGGTGTCGGAAAAGTTGAGTTGCAACGGACCGCTGCGCAATTGCATGCCCTTGTCCAGGCCTTGCTCCTTGGTCATCACCCGCAAGGAAATCCCTTCGTCCGGTTGCAGGCGGATGATCAGTTTGTTGCTGATCTGCAGGCGCTGCTCGGGAGCGAAGATGTAGTGGGACGGCTCCTTGAAGTGAATGACGATCTGCGACAGCTTCTGCGGCATACGCTTGCCGGTGCGCAGGTAAAACGGCACCCCGGCCCAACGCCAGTTGCGGATGTCGGCGCGCAGGGCGACGAAAGTTTCAGTGTCGCTCTGGGTGTTGGAGTTGGGCTCTTCGAGATAGCCCGGCACCGCCTTGCCTTCGCTGTGGCCGGCGATGTACTGGCCGCGCACCACCTGGGTGGTCAGGCCTTCCGGGCTGATCGGTGCGAGGGCCTTGAGCACCTTGACCTTCTCATCACGGATGCTGTCGGCGGACAGGTCGGCCGGCGGATCCATGGCGATCAGGCACAGCAACTGCAGCAAGTGGTTCTGGATCATGTCCCGCAGTTGGCCGGCCTTGTCGAAATAGCCCCAACGGCCTTCGATGCCAACCTTCTCGGCCACGGTGATTTCCACGTGGGAGATGTAATTCTGGTTCCACTGGGTTTCGAAGAGGCTGTTGGCGAACCGCAGTGCGATCAGGTTCTGTACCGTCTCTTTGCCCAGGTAGTGGTCGATGCGATAAGTGCGGTTTTCCGGGAAGAACTGCGCCACAGCATCGTTGACCTTGCGCGACGATTCCAGGTCCGAGCCGATGGGTTTCTCCAGCACGACACGGGTGTTTTCGCTCAGGCCAACCTTCGCCAGGTTCTCGCAGATCGCGCCGTAGACCGCTGCAGGGGTGGCGAAATAGGCAATGACCTGCTGGGCCGAACCGGCCAGTTCGGCCAGGGCGACGTAATCGTCGGCCTTGAGGAAATCCACATGCAGGTAAGTCAGTCGCGCCAGGAAGCGCTCGACCACGGCTTCGTCCAGCTCTTTGTCGCCGACGTAACGGCGCAGCTCAGTGGTGATGAACGCCAGGTGCTGCTGCTCGCTGCCGGGCTCCCGGGCCAGCGCGATGATCCGCGTGTCCTCGTGCAGCAGGCCGGCACCATCGAGCTGATAAAGGGCAGGAAACAGCTTGCGTAGGGCCAGATCGCCCAACGCGCCAAACAAGGCAAAGGTGCACGGTTCAACCGTAATGGAATGCATGATGTTTGTTCTTTTATCAAGTTAAGCTACAAATACCTTTTTTCAAGGTATCACTCAAGGAAAAATGTAGTAATAACCACAACATTTTTCGAAAATTCCGATTCCGAGTGGTGGTCCGTCAGAGCCATCAGTAGGATAGGCCACCGCAAAGGGTCGTATCAAAGACCCGTCTTTCTAGGAATCTTGTATGGACCGCGTGCGAAATTTACTGGAGCAGATCCAGAGTCGCCTTGAAGACCTGAACAAGGCCGAACGCAAGGTGGCCGAGGTGATCCTGCTCAACCCACAGCAGGCCACCCGCTTCAGCATCGCCGCCCTCGCCCAGGCTGCGTCGGTCAGCGAGCCTACCGTCAACCGCTTCTGCCGTTCGTTCGGCGTCAGCGGCTACCCGGAACTCAAGCTGCAACTGGCCCAGAGCCTGGCCAGCGGCGCCGCTTATGTCAGCCGTGCGGTAGAGGCCGATGACAATCCAGAAGCTTACACCCGGAAAATCTTTGGCAGCGCCATTGCGTCATTGGACAGTGCCTGCCAGGCCCTTGATCCCAATTTGATCAGTCGAGCCGTCGATTTGCTGATCCAGGCCCGACAGATCCACTTCTTTGGCCTTGGCGCCTCGGCCCCGGTGGCGCTGGATGCCCAGCACAAGTTTTTCCGCTTCAACCTGGCGGTGACCGCCCACGCCGACGTGCTGATGCAACGCATGATCGCGTCGGTGGCCCATACCGGCGAGCTGTTCGTGATCATTTCCTATACCGGGCGTACCCGCGAGCTGGTGGAAGTGGCGCGCATCGCCCGGGAAAACGGCGCTTCGGTGCTGGGCTTGACCGCCGAAGGCTCGCCGCTCGCCAAGGCCAGCACCCTGAGCCTGAACATTCCGCTGCCCGAAGACACCGACATCTATATGCCGATGACCTCGCGAATCATCCAGCTCACGGTGCTGGATGTGCTCGCCACCGGCATGACCCTGCGCCGGGGCGTGGACTTCCAACCGCATCTGCGCAAGATCAAGGAAAGCTTGAATGCCAGTCGGTATCCGGTAGGGGATGAGTTCAACTGACTCGATCCAGAACCTTCAGTGCCTGATAGTCCGTCTTCGCGAGCAAGCCCGCTCCCACAAGGTCTATGTTGATCACAAGTTCTGTGAACAACCCGAACCCCATGTGGGAGCGGGCTTGCTCGCGAAGGGGCCAGCCGCCATACCAGAGATCCTGAGCTAAGCCCCCACCCACGCCTGCAAACTCAGATGCGCCCGCTCCCCCGGCGCCAGGCACAGGCTGTCAGTGCCACCGCTGGCCGCTTCGACGCAGACGAACTCCGACACCTCATCCCAACTCACCCCCAGCAATGGCCGGGCGCCGGGATGCCACACCACGGTGTCAGCACTGTCGCCGGTGTCGATGCACAACTCGCGCTGCCAGGCGTGGTCCTTGAGCTGCAATTCACCCTCGTGCTGGAACACCCGCTGGCAACCGCCCTCGACCCGCAACTCGCCTTCCTGCTGGCAAACAGCGCGGCTCAACTGGTCGTAACCCTGCGCGCCTTCGAGCCCAGACAGCGCTACCTCGCCAACATCACCGATACGCCAATAAGCGTGTAAAGCCTGGCTCAACTGGCATGGCAGACTGTCCTGGTGCTCGGTGCTCAAACGCAGTTCCATGCGTTCACCCAGATCTGCATGCAAGTCCACTTGCCAGTCGCACAGCTGCAGTTGCCAGTGCAAATGCACACCGTCGTCATCACTGCGGCTGTCGAGCAATTTCCAATCGATCAGCCGCGCCCAACCATGGGACGGCCAGGCATTTTCGCTCGGATGACGGCCATACCACGGCCAGCACACCGGCACCCCGCCGCGTATCGCGCCGACTTGTGGCCACTTGGCCGCGCACCACAACCAGGGTTTCTGGCCGCGCGGCTGAAAGTGCAACAACTGAGCCCCCTGGCGACTGAACACCGCCTGGCACAGTGGATGATCGATCACCAGCACATCACGCTGCCGATAGCGCTCCCACGCAAACACCGGGCGCTCGCGCAAGGATCTGAAAAAACGTTGTAGCGGATGCTCATGCATGGGCCGCGATCCTGGAAATCATTGAACGCTCAATTGATGCGACAGTTTTTGTGGCGAGGGGATTTATCCCCACAGGCCTGTGGGAGCAAAGCTTGCTCGCGATGCAGGCGACTCGGTGCCCTGGAAGACCGCGTCATCTTCATCGCGGGCAAGCCTTGCTCCCACACTCCAAAAAAAAGCGGACAGCCTTGGCCGTCCGCAAAAATGCGCACATAGAGAGGAGCTTATCGCAACAGCGTTAGAACACCGACTGAATTTTCAGGCCGGCCACCAGCGCGTTGTCGACTTCATCCACACCACCTGGGTGAGTGATGTATTGCAGATTGGGACGTACGGTCAGCCAGTTGGTCACGTGGAAACCGTAGTTGATCTCGTAGTTGTATTCGGTGCTGCGCAACGGCGTGAACAGCGGATCATCGTAGTCGGAGACACCATTGGCGACGTTGACCAGCTCGGCGTTTTTCTTCACATCTTCGTTGACATGGATGCGGGAGAAACCGATCCCGACATCATCTTTAGGACGCGCATCGAACGGCCCCTTGTACACGAACATCAGCGACTGGTAGTTGTCGACGATGTTGGTTTCCTTGTCGTGGAAGGTGGCGTTGGCCGCGATATTCAGACCGCGCGAAGCATCACCGTTGTGGGTGGTGAGCTGTTGTTGCGCGACAAACCAGTAGCCGTCCTTGCTGCTGTGGCTGCGATAGGCGTTGCGGGTGGTCGCGGCGTCGTTGCCATCGTCGTCCTCACGGACGTCATCGGCCTTGGCCGTACTTTTGTAGTAACCCACACGGTATTCGCCCGGCAGATTATTGAGCTTGGGCGACCAGACCAACTCGACCGGAATGAGGGTGCCCTTGGTGCCACTGCCGCTGAGCTTGTAGCGGTTTTTGTTTTCCAGCTGCGAAGGGTTCTGGTTGTACGCGCCGATTTGCGCATAGAGCTCAGGGGTGAGGTTGTATTTAACGCGAATCGCCGCCTGCATGATCGGCCAGTTGTACCAGATGCCGGTCGCCCAGTTACCCGCCTGCGAACCGCAGAACGCCAGGTTCTGGAACTCGCACGGGAAGGTGTTGAAGTCTTCGCCTTCACCGAAATAACCGGCTTTGACATCCAACTTACTGTCGAAATACTTCTGCTTGATCCACAACTGGGTCAGACGGGTGGTTTGCCCACGACCCCACACTTCCTGGGAAGAACTGAGGGTACCGGCACGTGGATCACCGATACGGTCGTTGGAAATGTTGCGACCATCACGCCGGGTGAACTGGATCTTGGCCTCTGTATCTCCCCAACCCGCCAGCTTCTCCAGATCGAGGGCTACGCCCAAGCCAAACTGCTGGGACCAACGCGCTGTCTTGTCATCGTTGTAGCCGCCGTGGAGGTTGGCACCCATCTCACCGACGAAGTCAGCCTTGATATCGATACCTTGCTCGATCAGTTTGGTCCGTTCGCCGCCCCAGTCACCCGTCATCCACTTCGAGTCGGCGCTGAATGCGTCGGCCGCGTGTGCGCTACCAGCCAGCATCATCGCCGCAACGGCTGACAACTGGCAGATAAGCTGGGCGTTGTTTTTCTTCTTCATCCCTACATCCTCGTCTTTATTGTTATTAACTGTTTTTATCTAACGTGGTTTACAGCGATTGCGGCGGATGTCCCCATCCACCGCATACTCCTTTTTTGTGGGAGCAAGCTCACTCCCACATTTTGTTCTTCACCGGCCCTTGAACTGCGCCACGTTGGCGCTCCGGGCGTCGGCTTGCGGCTGGCCTGCCACACCCAGGCGCTCACCGGACTTGGCGTCGAACAGCAGCACTTTCGACGGATCGAATTGCAGCGTCAGGGTTTCACCCGGCTGCGGTGCCACGTCCGGCGCCAGGCGGCAGCAGACCTTGGTGTCGTTGAGGTTGACGAACACCAGAGTGTCCGGGCCGGTGGGCTCGGTGACCTGCACTTCAGCGCGAATGGTTGGCAAGCCGTTGGGTTCGTTCCCCCCCAGCACGATCTGTTCCGGACGCAGGCCGAGGATCACTTCGCGGTCTTCCAGGCCCGCGTCCTGCATGCCCATTGGCAGCTCACAACGGGCCTGGCCGCTGTCGAGCAAGGCCAGCAGGCGACCGTCCTTGCGTTGCAGGCGCAGCGGAATAAAGTTCATCGGTGGCGAACCGATGAAGCTCGCCACGAACAGGTTGGCCGGGTTGGTGTAGATGTCCTTCGGCGTACCGAACTGCTGGATGATCCCGTCCTTCATCACCGCCACTTTGTCGCCCAGGGTCATGGCTTCGATCTGGTCGTGGGTCACGTAGACCGTGGTGGTCTTGAGGCGCTGGTGCATCAGTTTCATTTCGGTGCGCATCTCGACCCGCAGCTTGGCGTCGAGGTTGGACAGCGGTTCGTCGAACAGATAGATCTTCGGCCGCCGCGCCAGTGCCCGGCCCATGGCCACGCGCTGTTGCTGACCACCGGAGAGTTGGCCCGGCTTGCGATTGAGCAGGTGCTCGATCTGCAACAGCTTGGCCACGCGGTTGACTTCTTCGTCGATGGCGGACTGGCTCATCTTGCGAATTTTCAGACCGAACTCGATGTTCTCCCGCACGCTCATGGTCGGGTACAGCGCGTAGGACTGGAACACCATGGCGATGTCGCGATCCTTCGGGCTCATGCCGCTGACATCCTGGTCACCGATCATGATCGCGCCGCCGGTGATGGTCTCAAGGCCGGCGATGCAGTTCATCAGCGTCGACTTGCCGCAGCCCGAAGGGCCGACGAGGATCAGGAACTCACCGTCCTTGATCGACAACTCGATGTTCTTCAGGGTGTCCGGCAGGCCGGCACCATAGGTCTTGTTTACATTGCGAAGTTCGAGCGTTGCCATGATTACCCCTTGACTGCGCCGGCCGTGAGACCGCGCACGAAATACTTGCCTGCTACCACATAGACCAGCAGGGTCGGCAGCCCGGCGATCATCGCCGCCGCCATATCAACGTTGTATTCCTTGGCCCCGGTACTGGTGTTGACCAAGTTGTTCAGCGCCACCGTGATGGGCTGTGAATCGCCGCTGGAGAACACCACGCCGAACAGGAAGTCGTTCCAGATCTGCGTGAACTGCCAGATCAGGCAAACCATGATGATCGGGGTGGACATCGGCAGGATGATCCGCCGGAAGATGGTGAAGAAACCCGCACCGTCCAGCCGCGCAGCCTTCACCAGCGCATCGGGAATGCTGACGTAGTAGTTACGGAAGAACAGCGTGGTGAACGCCAGGCCGTAGACCACGTGCACAAACACCAGGCCGGTGGTGGTACTGGCCAGGCCCATCTTGCCGAGGGTAAACGAGGCCGGCAGCAGGACGGTCTGGAACGGCAGGAAGCAACCGAACAGCAACAGGCCGAAGAACAACTGCGAACCGCGAAAGCGCCACATCGACAACACGTAGCCGTTCAACGCACCGATAGCGGTAGAGATCAGCACCGCCGGGACGGTGATCTTGATCGAGTTCCAGAAGTAGCCGTCGACCGTGGCCCAGGCCTTGACCCAACCGATGCCGGTGACCACGGTCGGCCAGCTCAGCAGGTTACCGGTGTTGATGTCTTCCGGGGTCTTGAAGCTGGTCAACAGCATGACCACCAGCGGCACCAGGTACAGCAATACAGCGAGGATCAACACCGCGTAGATCGCGATGCGACTCAAGCTGATGGAAGGTTTGGCAGCAAGACTAGTCATGACGCTTGGTCCTCAGCTCGGAGTACAGGTAAGGCACGATGATTGCGAGAATCGCACCGAGCATCAGAATCGCACTGGCCGAGCCCATGCCCATCTGGCCACGACTGAAGGTGAAGGAATACATGAACATCGCAGGCAGGTCGGAGGAATAACCCGGCCCGCCAGCCGTCATCGCCGCCACCAGGTCGAAACTCTTGATCGCGATGTGCGCCAGGATCATCACTGCGCTGAAGAACACTGGACGCAGGCTTGGCAGCACCACTTTCCAGTAGATGCGCGGCATGCTCGCACCATCGATCTGCGCGGCGCGGATGATCGATTGATCAACCCCGCGCAGGCCGGCCAGGAACATCGCCATGATGAAGCCCGAGGCCTGCCATACCGCCGCGATCACCAGGCAATACACCACACGGTCCGGGTCGATCAGCCAGTCCAGGCGGAAACCTTCCCAGCCCCAGTCACGCAACAATTTGTCCAGGCCCATGCCTGGGTTGAGCAACCATTTCCAGGCCGTACCGGTGACGATCATCGACAGCGCCATCGGGTACAGGTAAATGGTACGGATGAAACCTTCACGACGAATGCGCTGGTCAAGAAACACTGCCAGCAGCACCCCGATCACCAGGGTGATGCCGATGAACATGCCGCCAAAGAGCGCCAGGTTCTTGCTCGCCACCCACCAGCGGTCGTTGTCCATCAACCGCGCGTATTGCGCCAGCCCGGCCCATTTGTAGTTCGGCAAGAAGGTCGAGGTGGTGAACGACAGAACGAACGTCCACAAGATATAGCCATAGAAGCCCACCAGAACGATGAACATGCTCGGCGCCAGCACCAGTTTTGGTAGCCAGCGTTGCAATGCATCGAACGGCGAGGCCTTGCTGAACACAGCAACAGAACTCATGGGAAGATCCCGCACAAAGGGTAATGATTACAAAGGCATTCCCTGTGGGAGCAGGCTTGTGTGGGAGCTGAGCTTGCTCGCGATGAAGGCGCCTCGGTCTTTCAAATGACCGCGTTATCATTCATCGCAAGCAAGCTTTACTCCCACAGGCTCGCTCCCACAGGAGGACCTGCGCTGCTAACGGTTACTTGGCAGACTGCACCGCTGCGCCAAGCTTCTTGGCGGCATCGGCAGGGTCGGCTTTCGGGTCGTTGATGTAGTTGGTCACCACGTCAAAGAAGGCACCCTGTACCGCCAGCGTGGTCGCCATGTTGTGCGCCATGCTCGGCTGCAGGCCGCCGGTCTTGGCGTCCGTCAGGAAATCCTTGGCGGCGGTCTGGGCGCAGGAGTCGAAGCCGTACTTGGCCATGTCGGCCAGCATGTCGTTGCGCACCGGGATCGAACCCTTGTTGATGCTGAAGACTTTCTGGAAGTTCTCACCCAGCACGACCTTGGCGATATCCTGCTGACCGGCCGCAGTGCCTTTGTCTTTCTGCTTGAACACCGCCAGGGAGTCGATGTTGTAGGTGAAGGCCTTTTCGGTGCCCGGGAAAGCTACGCACTGGTAGTCCTTGCCGGCGACTTTCTTCGCGGCGGTCCACTCGCTCTTGGCCCAGTCACCCATGATCTGCATGCCGGCCTTGCCGTTGATGACCTTGGCCGCTTCCAGGTTCCAGTCCTGGCCCTTGCCGTCGGCGTCCATGTAGGTCGCCACTTTCTTCAGCTCGGTCAGCGCCTTGACCATGTCCGGACCGGTCAGGGCCTTGTTGTCGAGATCGACCAGAGCCTTTTTGTAGCCATCAGCGCCCATGACCGAGAGCACCACGGCTTCGAACACCGTGCTGTCCTGCCAAGGCTGGCCACCGTGGGCGAGCGCAATGAAGCCCGCAGCCTTGAGTTTGTCGCCGGCGGCGTAGAATTCTTCGAGGGTGGTCGGGGCTTTTTCGATGCCGGCTTTCTTGAAGACTTCCGGGTTGATCCACAGCCAGTTGACGCGGTGAATGTTCACCGGCACGGCAACGTAGTCACCTTCGTACTTCACGGTATCGGAGACTTTCTTATCGAGCAGGCTGTCCCACTTCTCAGCTTTGGCAACATCTTTCAAGACGTCGGTGTCGAGCAGCCCGGTGGACGCCCATTCCTGGATGTCCGGCCCCTTGATCTGGGCCACACCCGGTGGGTTGCCGGCCACGGCACGGCTCTTGAGCACGGTCATGGCGGTGGAACCACCACCACCGGCGACAGCGCCGTCCTTCCAGGTAAAGCCGTCTTTCTCTACCTGGGCCTTGAGCACATCGACTGCGGCTTTTTCGCCACCCGACGTCCACCAGTGGACGACTTCCACGGAACCTTTGGATTCGGCGGCAAGAGCGCTGACAGGGAATGCTGCGACGGGAAGCAGGGAAGCAAGAGAAATGACAGTAGCGAGGCGAGAAATCGCATTCATCTAGAAGTACCTTTCTTGTTGTTATGCATGCAAGTCTGGTGCTTGCGCTGCATGGATTCTAAACAGGGGAAATCCCTTCGCAGGTAACGAAGGGACGCGTAAATGTCACGACATGGTTACACAGGCGCAGGACTGGACATTTTCGCCAGGGCCGTAGCCATGCTGGGTGCCAGGGGCAGGCGCGGAATCAACACCGCTTGCCAGGCGTGATAGAGGTCCGGCTTGCCCGGCCAGATGTCGGCGCTGGGGCGGTTTTGCGGGTCGAGTTCGTGATGCCAGCTGCCGTTGCAGCGGTCGATGAAGTGTTTGTCACAGAACTCCCAGAAGCGCCGATACCAGGCTTCGTATTTTGCCTCGTCGGTGCGCTTGAGCAAGGCACTGGCAGCCGCCGCCGCTTCAGCGTGAACCCAATGCAGGCGATGGCGAACCACGGCGCGGTTGTCCCAGTCCAGGGTGTAGACGATGCCCGGCGCGCCATCGACGTCCCAGCCATGGCGGCAGTTCTGGTCGAAGAGCTTTTGCGCATCCTGGGCCAGCCAGCCGGGGGTCAGCATGCCGATCTGCACCCGTGCCGCTTCGAGATGCAGCAGCAGGCGCGCCCACTCGAAACCATGCCCGGGGGTGGTGCCGTAGGGGCGGAAACCATCGGCGGGATTGTCCTGGTTGTACTCACGCAACGGCTGCCACTGGCGATCGAAATGCTCCACCACCAGGTAGTCGTTGGCGGCGGCATGGCCATGGATGACCCGTTCGACGATGTGCAGGGCACGGGCCAGCCAGCGAGGATCGTCGGTGGCATCGGCCAGGGCCAGGAAGGCTTCGGTGGCGTGCATATTGCTGTTGGCGCCGCGATAGGCCTCCTCGACGCTCCAGTCACGGTTGAAGGACTCGCGCAGGGCGCCCTCCTCTTCGCTCCAGAAATGTGTGTCGATGATCCGCACCGCTTCGTCCAGCAACGCCTGGGCGCCGGGACGCTGGGCCACCACTGCGGAACTCGCGGCCAGGGCTACGAATGCATGCAGGTAGGCGGCTTTGCCAGTGGCGTCTTCCTCGGGTTGCGCCGAGGCAAACCAGCCACCGTGTTCGGCGTCGCGCAAAGGGCCGCTGAGGGCCTGGACACCGTGGTCCACCAGTTCGGCGAAACCCGGCAGGCCCTGGATGTGGGCCATGGCGAAGCTGTGGGTCATGCGCGCGGTGTTCATGGTTTCGGCCCGGGCATCGAGCGGCAGGCGGCCTTGGTCGTCCAGGTTGCCAAAGCCGTCCGGCAGCTTCGAGGCCTTGGCGAACGCCAGCAGTCGCAAGCCTTCGGCGGCGAGCCATTGCTGGTGGGCAGGGGCATTCAGCCAACTGCTGAAGGCCGGTTGAAAGGTGTCCATCGGCGGTACCTTTTTTGTTGTTTTGACGCAGGGAGTCTAAACAAGGGATGACGGAGGGCAGGTAACGAAAGGGGCGAGTTATGTCACCGAGTTGTGACATAACGCTGAGCGAGATGTTGAAGCCACTGCCACTGTCGCGAGTAAGCTCGCTCCCACATTGAGCGCCAGGGCGTACACAACTATTGTGTCCACCACCGCCCCCTGTGGGAGCGAGCTTGCTCGCGAAGAACGATAACGCGGTCTAATCAATCCACACTGCGAGGCAACTGCAACGTCACCCGCAACCCACCCTCGCGCAGGTTCTGCAGGCTCACTTCGCCCCCATGGCTATGGGCGATGTTGCGGGCGATGCCCAGGCCCAGGCCATAGCCCTGCTGTTGCCCGGCCAGGCGAAAGTGCGGCTCGAAAACTTGCTCCAGGCGTTGTTCCGGCACGCCCGGGCCTTCATCGTCGACGTGCAGGATGAACGCGGTTTCATCGTCGTCGATGTGCAGGTGGGCGTTCTGCCCGTACTTCAAGGCGTTGTCGATCAGGTTGCCGATGCAGCGCTTGAGGGCCAGCGGCTTGCCGGAATACGGCGCCAGCGCCCGGCCATCCTGGGTCACCCGGCCGTTGCCGTTGGGCGCCAGGTAGGGTTCGACGAGACAATCGAGCACATGATTGAGGTCCACCGGCTCGATGTTTTCGTGGATATCGGTGTCCTTGACGCATTGCAACGCGCCTTTGACCAGCAACTCCAGCTCGTCCAGGTCGCGGCCGAACTTGGCTTGCAGGTTTTCGTCTTCCAACAGCTCGACGCGCAAGCGCAGCCGAGTGATCGGTGTGCGCAAGTCGTGGGAAATCGCGCTGAACAATTGGCTACGTTCGGTCAGGTAACGGCTGATGCGTTCGCGCATGGCGTTGAATGCACGGCCCACCTCCACCACTTCGCTGCCGCCGCCCTCGGCCACCGGTTCCACTTCGGCGCCCAGGGACATGTCCCGCGCCGCCCGGGCCAAACGCTTGAGGGGCCGGCTCTGCCAGTGCACCAGCAAGCCGATGAACAGCAACAACAAGCTACTGGTGAGCAAGATGAAGCCGACCTGTTGCTTGGGCAGGTCCTGTTCTTCGAGGCTGGTATAGGGCTCGGGAAGCAGTGAGGCGATGTACAGCCATTCGCCCGGTGCCATCTGGATTTGCGTGACCAGCACCGGCGGGTTCACCGGTTCAAGGGTCAGCGCGTAGTGGGCCCATGAGCGGGGCAGCTCGTCGAGCTTGAGCCCGGCGTTGAATATCCGCAGGTCGTCGGGGCTGACAAAATTGACCGCGATGTCGGCGCTATTGCCCAGGGACCGGCGCAGTACATCGTCCACCGCCTTGAGCACCGCCAGTTTGCGCGGTGTGACCGGCAGCACGTCCATGTCCAGGGGCTTATCGTTGAGGGTCACGACAAACCGCGTACCGCCCATGCTGCGCAGTTGATCCAGCACCAACGGCCGGTAAGCCACCGGCAACGAACGCAAATAGCTGACGCTGGCAGTCATCGAATGGGCCAGGCTACGGGCACTGGTGACCAACCCCTCGAGCTGGGTGGCGCGCAATTGCGAGACCCAGATGACGCTGGACAGGGTCTGGGCGAACAACACCACCAGCAAGGTCAGTAACAACATCCGTCCCAGTAACGAGCGCGGCACCGGCACCCGTCGGGCGACTTTCTTGACCCAATCAATGACCATTGCTGGCAACCACACTGGCCGCCAGTTGATAACCGCTGCCGCGCACTGTGCGGATCAGCCGTGGCGGTTTATCGGTGTCACGCAAGCGCTGGCGCAGGCGACTGACCGCCATGTCGACGATCCGGTCCAGGGGCATCAGATCACGACCACGGGTCGCATTGCCGATGGTGTCGCGGTCGAGGATTTCCTGGGGATGGTCGAGAAACAGCTTGAGCAAGGCGAAATCGGCACCGGAGAGAATCACCTCCTCACCGTCGGTATGGAACAGCCGATGGCTGACCATGTCCAGCCGCCACTCGTCGAAGGCCAACACCTCGCCGCCGGAGCGTTCCTGGCCGAACTGCGCCCGCCGCAGCAGGGCCTTGATACGCGCCTGCAACTCGCGGGGACTGAAGGGTTTGCCCAGGTAATCATCGGCGCCCAGCTCAAGGCCGATAACCCGGTCGGCCTCGTCGGAACTGGCGGTGAGCATGATGATCGGGACATGGGCCTGGCGCGGGTGCTGGCGAACCCAGCGACAAAGGCTGAAGCCATCTTCATCCGGCAGCATCACGTCGAGGATCACCAGGTCGCTCGGTGCCTCGTTCAACGCCTGGCGAAAGCCGGCGCCATCGGGCGTGGTGCGCACCTGAAAACCCGCGCGACTGAGGTAAGTGTCCAGCAGTTCGCGAATCTCCTGGTCGTCGTCGACCAACAAAATCGATTTGTTCACTGAACTCACGAGCCTCGTCCTTGTTGTTTGGATTGGGGCGGATTATGCCTGATGGATGAGGACTGCAAACACACTACAAACACCTGTGGGAGCGAGCTTGCTCGCGATAGCGGTGTATCAGTCAACATCAATGGCGACTGACACTCCTTCATCGCGAGCAAGCTCGCTCCCACAGGGGATCACATTTCAAACTGGAGTCGATTGCTCCAACGCCACACCCGCGCCCATCAGCCCGGAGTACGGCGCGGTCACCAGCCAGACCGGGATGCCCTTGAAGTAATCGCTCATGCAGCCCTTGTCGGCGAAACAACGGGCGAAACCGCTTTCCAGGAAGAAGTCGGCGAAACGCGGGACCACTCCGCCGACGATGTAGACACCGCCGCGGCCACCGAGCGTCAACACATTGTTACCGGCCACGCGCCCCAGCCAACAGCAGAACTGCTCAAGCACTTCCAGGGCAATGGGGTCGCCGGCCAGGCCCGCAGCGGTGATGGACTCAGGAGTGTCGAGCACCGGCGTATGGCCGTCCACCGCGCAGATGGCCCGGTACACCCGAGGCAAGCCGCTGCCGCTCAGGGCCGTTTCGGCGCTGACGTGACCGATCTCGTTGTAAATGTGTTGCCAGAGCTGGGTTTCCCGTGGGCTGCTCATCGGCAGGTCGACATGACCGCCCTCCCCCGGCAACGCCGCGAAACGCCCGTCACCCAAATCCAGCAGCGTACCGACGCCCAACCCGGTGCCCGGGCCGATCACCACCGCCGGACGCCTTGGCTCCGGGGTGCCTTCGCAGACAACCCGGTATTCATCAGGGCGCAAACGGGTCATGCCCAGGGCCATGGCCGAGAAGTCATTGACCAGCAGCAGCTTCTCCACCTCCAGGGTCTTGCAAAACGCCAGATTGCTCAGACGCCAGTGATTGTTGGTGAAACGAAATTCATCGCCGCTCACCGGCCCTGCCACCGACAGGCACACCGAACCGATCGCGCCCGGCGCCATGCCCATGCCACTGAGGTAAACCTTGATGGCATCTTCCGGGCAGGCGTAATCCGCGGTCGCCAGCACCTGGATGTTTTCCAGGTTGTGGTTCTTCCACAACGCGAAACGCGCGTTGGTCCCACCGATGTCACCGACCAAAGCCAGTTTCAATTAAGCGTCTCCAGGGCAGAAGTGAAGGCGCTGGCGCCCTGCTCTGCCGAGCTGAAGGCCATGCGCATGAAACCGAACAGCTCGCGACCGGTGCCGATGTTGTTGCCCAACAGGCCTTTGGCCGGTGTGCGCGCGGCGAATTCCTCGGCGTCCACCTTCAACTCCAAGGTGCCTTTGACGCCATCGACGCGGATGATATCGCCCTCCTGCACTCGGGCCAACGCGCCGCCGACATAAGCTTCGGGGCTGACGTGAATCGCCGCCGGGATTTTCCCCGATGCGCCGGACATGCGTCCGTCGGTCACCAACGCCACTTTGAAGCCACGGTCCTGCAATACACCGAGGAACGGCGTCATCTTGTGCAGCTCCGGCATGCCGTTGGAGCGTGGCCCCTGGAAGCGCATCACCGCGACGAAATCCTTCTCCAGCAGGCCGGCCTTGAATGCATCGGCCAGATCCTGCTGATCCTGGAACACCATCGCAGGCGCTTCGACGACCTGGTTTTCCAGGGCCACGGCGGAGACCTTCATCACCCCGCGGCCCAGGTTGCCTTCCATCACCCGCAAGCCGCCTTCAGGCGAGAACGCGCGGGCCACCGGACGCAGGATGTTTTCGTCGAGGCTTTCGATCGGGCCGTCGCGCCATACCAACTCGCCATCCTCCAGGAACGGTTCCTGGGTGTAGCGGCTCAAGCCGTGACCGAGCACGGTGTTGACGTTTTCGTGAAGCAAACCGGCTTCCAGCAGTTCACGGATCAGGAACGACATGCCGCCCGCCGCCTGGAAGTGGTTGATGTCAGCCTTGCCGTTCGGGTAGACGTGGCTCAGGGTTGGCACCACCTCGGAGAGGTCGGCCATGTCCTGCCAGGTCAGTTGGATGCCTGCCGCCATGGCGATGGCCGGCATGTGCAGGGTGTGGTTGGTCGAGCCACCGGTGGCGTGCAGTGCGACGATGGAGTTGACCAGCGAGCGCTCATCGACGATCTCACCGATCGGCATGAAGTTGCCGCTCTGCTTGGTCAGGCGCGTGACCTGGAACGCCGCCTCACGGGTCAGCGCATCGCGCAGTGGCGTGTTCGGGTTGACGAACGAGGCGCCCGGCAAGTGCAGGCCCATCACTTCCATCAGCAACTGGTTGGTGTTGGCGGTGCCGTAGAACGTGCAAGTGCCCGGGCTGTGATAGGACTTCATTTCCGATTCCAGCAGCTGCTCGCGGGTCGCCTTGCCTTCGGCGTAGCGCTGGCGCACGTCGGCCTTTTCCTTGTTGGAAATGCCCGAGACCATCGGCCCGCCGGGTACGAAGATCGTGGGCAAGTGACCGAAGCGCAGCGCGCCCATCATCAGGCCCGGCACGATCTTGTCGCAGATACCGAGCATCAGCGCGCCGTCGAACATGTTGTGGGACAACGCCACTGCCGTGGACAACGCGATCACTTCGCGGCTCGGCAGGCTCAGTTCCATCCCCGCCTCGCCCTGGGTCACGCCGTCGCACATCGCTGGCGTACCGCCGGCAAACTGGCCGACCGAGCCGATCTCGCGCAAGGCTTTCTTGATCTGTTCCGGGAAGGTTTCGTAGGGCTGGTGGGCCGAGAGCATGTCGTTATAGGACGACACGATGGCGATGTTGGCGGCGTTCATCATCCGCAGGTGATGCTTGTCTTCGGTGCCGCAACCGGCTACGCCGTGGGCGAAGTTGGCGCATTGCAGCTTGCCGCGCGTCGGACCGTCGCTGGCTGCACCGCGGATCAATGCAAGGTAAGCCTGACGCGTGGCGCGGCTGCGGGCGATAAGCCGTTCGGTGACCTCAAGAACGCGGGGATGCATGTGTAGAACTCCAGGCTAACGGGTGTGGCGACCTGATTGTCTATGCTGGTCAAAAGCCCGATGTGCGTTGGGCGACAGACGGTTTTTTGACCACTCGGACCAGTTGATCCAGGTCACTCGTTGTAGATAAAACAAAATATTGCCACTAAAAAGGCTTGTTTTCTATTTTTATGCGAATAATCTTGTAATTCCAACAACAAATCGACGGCGGCGCAGTTAATGACTCTTCGAATCGCAATCAATGGTTTTGGCCGCATCGGCCGCAACGTCCTCCGAGCACTGTATACCCAAGGCTATCGTCGCGACTTGCAGATCGTCGCCATCAACGACCTGGGCGACAGTGCGATCAATGCTCATCTGCTCAAGTTCGACACCGTCCACGGCACCTTCGATGCCGAGGTACAGCATGACCACGAAAGCCTGACGGTCAATGGCGACCGCATCTCGGTCAGTGCCATCCGCAACCCGGCCGAACTGCCTTGGGCCGCTGAAAAAATCGACGTCGTGTTCGAATGCACCGGCCTGTTCACCGACCGCTCCAAGGCCGCGGCCCATATCAGCGCCGGCGCGCGCAAGGTGATTATTTCGGCCCCGGCCAAGGGTGCCGATGCCACCGTGGTGTATGGCGTGAACCACGACATTCTGCGCCAGTCCCACCAGATCATTTCCAACGCCTCGTGCACCACCAACTGCCTGGCCCCAGTGGCCCAGGTGCTGCACCGCGAGCTGGGGATCGAAAGTGGCCTGATGACCACCATCCACGCCTACACCAATGACCAGAACCTGACCGACGTCTACCACAGCGACCCGTATCGCGCCCGTTCGGCCACCCAGAACATGATCCCGAGCAAGACCGGCGCCGCTGAAGCGGTGGGCCTGGTGCTGCCGGAACTGGCGGGCAAACTGACCGGCATGGCCGTGCGTGTACCGGTGATCAACGTCTCCCTGGTGGACCTCACCGTGCAGCTCAAGCGCGAAGCGTCAGCCGAAGAAGTCAACGAACTGCTGCGCCATGCCAGCCAGCATTCGAAGATCCTCGGCTACAACACCCTGCCGCTGGTCTCCAGTGATTTCAACCACAACCCGCTGTCGTCGATCTTCGACGCCAACCACACCAAGGCCAGCGGCAAGCTGCTCAAGGTCCTGGCCTGGTATGACAACGAATGGGGCTTCTCCAACCGCATGCTCGATAACTGTCTGGCGCTGTGTAACGCCGAATAATCCTCGTGGGGTTGGCCGGACTCTAATGTGGGAGCAAGCTCGCTCCCACAGGGGGCCGGCAGGAAATCAGGGCTTGACCATCAGAGTAGATGATAAGCATTATCATCTACTCGAACCGGATCGAGCCCTACCGTGAGTCAATCGCACTTTCATCACCTCTTCCTCGCACAGCGCACGCCACTGCTGCGCACCCTCGAGCGAATGGTCAAAAACCCCAGCACCGCCGAAGACCTGCTTCAGGAAACCTACCTGCGTGTCACCCGCGCACTGGGTGAGCGCACCGTCGAGCATCTCGAACCTTTCGTCTTCCAGACCGCCCGCAACCTGGCGCTGGATCATTTGCGTGCGCGGCGTATCCAATCCCGGACCCTGCTGGACAACGTGCCGCTGGAGGTCGTCGAGAATGTGGCCGCTCCCCAGAGCAGTGCCGAGGACGCCGCCCATGCCGAGCAGATGCTCGAGCGCCTCAACGTCAGCCTGCAAGCGCTGAGCCCGCGTCAGCAACAGATCTTCATTCTCAACCGCCTGCACGGTCACAGTTACCAGGACATCGCCGAACGCTTGGGCGTGTCACTGAGCACCGTGCAAAAGGAACTGAGGTTGATCATGGCGATCTGTGTGGAAGTGGCTGAACGCAATGGCCGCGGTAAGCTATAAACTTCAAGCCGCGCACACGTTTACCATTTTGCTCAATCCGAGGACCCACTGTGACGGACAACCGCCGCTCCCCTGAGCTCGCTTCGGCGCAGGATACCGCCCATGCCATGGAGCAGGCGCTGGACTGGCTGATTCTGCTCGACAGCCCCAGCGAGGAGCAGACCCGACAGTTCCAGGCCTGGCTGGCGGCCGATCCGCGTCATGGCGAAGCGTTCGCTCGGGCCCAGGCGATCTGGAACGGCCCGCAAGTGATTGAAAGCGCCCGGCAGCTCCAGGCTCAACCGAAAATCACGGCACTCTCACGCCTGCGCGCCCACTGGAAACCCCTGGCCACCGCCGCCGTGCTGTTGCTGAGCCTGTTCAACTTCAGCGACCTGCCCCTGCATTTCCAGGCCGACCACTTGACCGTGGTCGGTGAACGCCAGCGCCTGCAATTGGAGGACGGCTCCAAGGTCCTGCTCAACACCGATTCGGCGTTTTCCAGTACGTTCAACGAACAGCGGCACGTGGCTCGGCTGTACAAGGGCGAGGCGCTCTTTGACGTGCCAGGCAATAGCAACTTGCCGCTGGAAATTGACGCCGGCCCGGTCACCGCCAGCGTCAGCGACACCACATTTGCGGTGCGCTACCTCGACGGCGTGGCCCAGGTCCAGGTGCAGCGCGGCGACGTCGACCTGCGCGCCAACCGCAACGACACCCATGTGCGGCTGTCGGCCGGGGAAAGCATCCGCATCGGCCCCAACGGCTTCGACCGTCCGGCCCGGCTCGATGTCAATACAGACCTGGCCTGGGTCCAGGGTCGGCTGGTGTTCGAGAATCGGCCACTGAGCCAGGTACTGGCCGAGCTGCGGCGCTACTACCCCGGCTGGATCATCAACAACAATGAACAACTGGCCAATGTCGCAGTGACCGGTAATTATCGCCTCGATCAGCCGTTGGATGTGGTCCGCTCCCTGGCCCACATCACCTCCGCGCGCCTGCAGGAATTTCCGGCGCTGGTGATTTTGAACTAAATGAGAATTATTTTTACTCGATAGCCTCCGCTGGTTCGTCTCGTTATAGCCAATGCAATTGATTCTCATCCATGAATGTGAATCTGCACCTATAACAGATGCGACACGGAGCGCTAACGATGTCCTCTCGCCCTACTTGCCGGTTCCTTGCCCCTTCTTGCACCCTGTCATTGCTGACCGCCGCCATCCTGATGGCGGGCACCGTGCCCACTGTCCTCGCCGCCGCCGAGCAATCACCTGCACGCAACATCGGCGACTACACCTTTGCTATTCCCCAGCAGTCGCTGGTTTCAGCCCTGAATGCATTCACTGCGGTCACGGGTTGGCAGGTCGGCCTGCCAGCAGAACTGGGTGAAGGCGCCACTTCGCCAGGCGTGAACGGCTCACTGCCCGCGGAGAAAGCCCTGGAGCGCCTGTTGCTGGGGACCCAGCTGAGTTTTCGCAAGCTCGGCGACAACAGCATCGTCCTGGAGAAGCGCAACACCGCCGGCGTGTTGAACCTGCAGCAGGTGACCATCAGCGCCACCCGCCTGGAACAGGACATCACCAGCGTGCCGAGCACCGTCACCGTCCATGACCGCCAGGAACTGGACCGCAATAACGTCAACACCATCAAGGACCTGGTGCGCTACGAGCCCGGCGTTTCGGTGGGCGGTGCGGGCCAGCGCGGCGGCATCAGCGGCTATAACATCCGCGGCATCGACGGTAACCGGATCCTGACCCAGGTCGACGGCGTGGAAATCCCCGGCAGTTTCTTCAACGGCCCCTACGCCAAGACCCAGCGCAACTACGTCGACCCGGAAATCATCAAGCGCGTGGAAGTCCTGCGCGGCCCGGCCTCGGTGCTCTATGGCAGCAACGCCATCGGTGGCGCCGTCAGCTATTTCACCCTGGATCCGGACGACATCATCAAGCCGGGCCAAGACGTCGGCGCGCGCCTGAAGACCGGTTACAGCTCCGCCGACGAGAGCTGGCTCAAGTCCGCCACGGTCGCCGGTCGCAGCGGGTCGTTCGACGGCCTGTTGCACTACAGCCAGCGCGACGGCCATGAAACCGAATCCTACGGCAGCCACAACGGCACCGGCCTGGACCGCACCGCCGCCAACCCGGAAGACGTGCGTGCCAACAACGTGCTGGCCAAGCTCGGCTGGAACTACAACGATGACGCGCGCCTGGGCCTGGTCTACGAGAAATACAAGGATGATCGCGACACCGACCTGAAAAGCGCCTATGGCGGCCCCTACTCCAACGGCCAGCCGGCCATTCCCACCTCGGTGCTGCCCGGCGGCATGTACCAGTGGCGCACCGGCAACGACACCATCAGCCGCGAGCGTTTCGGCCTGGAGCACAGCTTCGCCCTCGACAGCCTGCTGGCCGATCACATGAAGTGGAGCCTGAACCACCAGATCGCCAAGACAACCGAGAGCACCGCTGAGTTCTATTTCCCGATCACCCGCCAGGTGCTGCGTACCCGGGACACCCTCTACGAAGAAAAACAGTGGGTCTTCGACGCGCAGTTGGACAAGGCCTTCAGCCTCGCCGACACCGATCACACGCTGACTTATGGCACCACGATCAAGCAGCAGAAAGTCACCGGTTCGCGCAGCGGCAACGGCGTGTGCCTGGCGGTGGGCGTGGGTTGCTCCGCGGTTGGCGCCATCAGTACCCGGGACGTCCTGGCAAAAGTCAGTGATTTCCCGGACCCGACCATCAACACCTACAGCCTGTTCGCCCAGGACCAGATCAGTTGGGACCGCTGGACCTTCACGCCGGGCCTGCGCTACGACTACACCCGGCTCAAGCCGCACCTGACCGAGGAGTTCCTCAACGCCGTGGACCCTACCGGCGGCGGTGAAGTCAGCGGCAAGAACAAGACCTGGCATCGCATCTCGCCCAAGTTCGGCCTGACCTATGCCCTGAGCGATGAATACACCTGGTACGGCCAGTACGCCGAAGGCTTCCGCACGCCAACCGCCAAAGCTTTATACGGTCGTTTCGACAACCCCAGCGCCGGCTATAGCGTGGAGCCCAACCCGGATCTGGAACCGGAAAAAAGCAAAAGCTACGAGACCGGCCTGAAGGGCCGTTTCGATTCTGGTTCGTTCGATGTGGCGGTGTTCTACAACAAGTACCGCGATTTCATCAACGAGGACGCCATCACCCCCGGCGCCGACCAGTTGACCTTCCAGAGCAATAACATCAAGCACGCGACCATCAAGGGTGCCGAGGTCCGGGGCCGCCTGAACCTGGACCTGTTTGGCGCGCCTCAGGGCTTGTATACCCAAGGTTCGGTGGCCTACGCCTACGGCCGCAACGCCGACACCGGCGAGCCGCTCAACAGCGTCAACCCGCTGACCGGCGTGTTCGGCCTGGGATACGACCAGGACCACTACGGCACTTTGCTCAGCTGGACGCTGGTGAAGAGAAAAGATCGTGTCGACGACAGCAACTTCAACTCGCCAGACGGCGTCAGCAGCCAGTTCAAGACCCCGGGCTTCGGCATTCTCGACCTGACCGGGTTCTACAAGTTGACCGCCGACGTCACCGTCAGCGGCGGCCTCTACAACCTCACTGACAAGAAGTACTGGCTGTGGGATGACGTGCGCGGCTACGACAGCGTCGGCGAAGCAGCAGTGCTGAGCCCCGCCAACCTCGACCGCCTGACGGCGCCGGGCCGCAACTTCGCGGTCAACCTGATTTGGGATATCTGACAAAGGTTTTTGTTGGCAAGCCAAAAAATGTCCTGTGGCGAGGGAGTCATGTGGGAGCAAGGCTTGCCCGCGATGAAGGCGATGCGGTCTTTCAGAATTCGAGGCGCCTGTTTCGCGAGCAAGCTTGGCCCCCACAGCCCAGCGCAGATCTCTTCGCAGCACAATGTTTTCATAAGAAGGAATTTTTCATGAACACCCAACGTCCCGTTTCACGCGCCCAACGCCTGAACCAGATCACCCACGAGCCCCACAGCAAGCTCGACGCACTGGTCAAGGCCCACGCCCCGTTTGAAACCCCGGCCAGCTTCGCTCGCTTCGTCGTCGCCCAGTACCTGTTCCAATCGGAACTGGTGGCGCTGTACAACGACGCGCAACTGACCACCCTGATCCCCGACCTGCCCACCCGCTGCCGTGCCGAAGCGGCCAAGGCCGACCTCGCGGACCTGGGCACCGAAGTACCGGCCCCGGTGCCCGGCGCGGTGAAGAACCCGAGCCAGGCCGAAGCCCTGGGCTGGCTGTTCGTCTCCGAAGGTTCCAAGCTCGGCGCCGCATTCCTGATCAAGCGAGCCGTGGGCCTCGGGCTGAGCGAGACCTTTGGCGCCCGCCACCTGGCAGAACCGGCGGGCGGTCGCGCCGAAGGCTGGAAAACCTTCACCCGCACCCTCGACGGCCTGGCCTTCAGCGAACAGCAGGAAGCCGAAGCAGATAAAGGCGCGCTGGATGCATTCAACCGGTTTACGGTGTTGCTAGAGCACGCCTATGCAGCTGAATTGGCCTGAAAATTCACCACCACTCCCACAGGGAAATGTGTATGCCTGAACCAATACTATGAACCGCTCTTCAAAAACCGCCCGACTGCTCTTCGCCCTGCTCGCCTACACCAGCCTGGCCGTCGGCCTGATCGCCATTGTCGTGCCCGGCCTGCCGACAACCGAGTTCATCCTGCTGGCCGCCTGGGCCGCGACCCGTAGTTCGCCGCGCCTGAGCGCCTGGTTGGAAAACCATCGGCTGTTCGGGCCGATGTTGCACAACTGGCGCAACGGCAAGGTCATCCCACGTCGGGCCAAGGTCAGCGCCACCGCCAGCATGCTGCTCTGTGCCGGGCTGATGCTGGCGATGCTCGACCCTCGCTGGCCGGTTTACCTGGCGCTGGTCGGCATGGCTCTGGGCAACCTGTGGATCTGGTCCCGACCGGAACAGGTGCCTGACACTTGCTATCGATGGACTGCCAAGCGGTCTCCAACGGATTTTTGATCTATGCTCGCTCTCTCGCTTTGGAGGGCCTGCGATGACCGATCTGCTCACGTCCATGCAAGCCGCGCTCGGCTTGCCTACAACCCCGATCCCCTTCATCGGCGACGGCGCCCTGCCCTCGGCGTTCGCCGTTACCGAGCTGGCCTGCGCCAGCATCGCCGCGGCCGGCCAGGCGAGCACCGAGCTCATCCACCAACAAACCGGCCGCCGGCCCCCCCTCGAAGTCGACCGGCGCCTGGCCTCGTTCTGGTTCTCCACGTCCCTGCGCCCCATCGGCTGGAGCGTGCCACCCATGTGGGACCCGGTGGCCGGCGACTACGCCACCGCCGATGGCTGGATTCGCCTGCACACCAACGCGCCTCATCATCGCATTGCCGCAGAGAAAGTCCTCGGCACATGCATCGACCGCGCCGACATGGCGAGCAAAGTGGTGCTCTGGAACAAGGCCGAGCTGGAACAAGCGGTGGTCGACGCTGGCGGTTGCGCCGCCCAGATGCGTTCGTGGCAGGCTTGGCAGGCACATCCCCAAGGCCTGGCGGTGAATGCCGAGCCGCTGGTGCAGTTCAGTGAAAGCGCCGATGAACAGCACAAGCCCTGGCTCGGGTCCGTGGCCCAGCCGCTGGCCGGCCTCAAGGTGCTGGACTTGACCCGCGTACTGGCCGGGCCCATTGCCAGTCGCTTCCTGGCGGGCCTGGGGGCCGATGTCTTGCGCATTGACCCACCGACTTGGAACGAACCCGGTGTGGTGCCGGAAGTCACCCTGGGCAAACGCTGCGCCCGCCTCGACTTGCATCAATCCAACGACCGTGCCGCGTTCGAGGCCTTGCTCAACAATGCCGACATCCTCTTGCACGGCTATCGCGCCGATGCCTTGGAGCGCCTGGGCTACGGAGTTGAGCAGCGTCGGCAAATGGCCCCGGGCCTGATTGATGTCAGCCTCAATGCCTACGGCTGGAGCGGCCCATGGCAGAACCGCCGCGGATTCGACAGCCTGGTGCAAATGAGCAGCGGCATCGCCGAGGCCGGCATGGCATGGCAACAGGCCGCCAAACCGACCCCGCTGCCGGTGCAGGCGCTGGACCATGGCACCGGCTATTTGATGGCGGCCAGCGCCATTGTGTTGTTGTCCCGGCGCCTGGAAAGTGGTCGAGGCGGCTCGGCGCGTTTGTCACTGGCGCGCACGGCGAAGCTGTTGATCGAGCGTGGCGCGGGAGACTCAACCCCATTGCGGGCCGAGGCCCACGAGGATCAGGGACTGGTGGTCGAGCAGACCCCATGGGGACCAGCCCATCGACTTCAGGTGCCCTTGAAAATCACCGGGACGCCGCTGCAATGGACCTTGCCGGCGGCTGAACTGGGCGCTCATCGCCCACAGTGGTGACTGTTCAATCGTTTTCACAAGCCAGGCTCAAATACCGGACAAGCCGGCCCCTGTGGCGAGGGAGCTTGCTCCCGCTGGGGCGCGCAGCGGCCCTGTTTTTGGGTCTGCTGCGCAGCCCAGCGGGAGCAAGCTCCCTCGCCACAGCATGAGCGCTCAACGCCCTCACAACGCCAAAACCCCACTGTACAACCCATAAGCCGCCAACCCCGCCCCCGCCATCACACAAGCAAAAATTCCCTTTTCCACATGGGTGAACAACGGCAGCCCCTGCTCCCGCTTGGCCTGGGCAAACAGGATCACCCCCGGCGCATACAACAACGCTGACAACAGCAGGTATTTCATCCCACCGGCGTACAACAGCCACACCGCATAAACCAGCGCGATGGCGCCAATGCACAGGTCTTTCAAGCGCCGGGCCGAGGCCCGTTCGTAGGTTTCACCCCGCGCGCAAAGTAATACCGCAAAAGCCGCTGACCACAGATAAGGCACCAGGATCATCGACGAAGCGAGATAAATCAGGCTGGTATAGGTGCCCGCGGAAAACAAAGTGATCAGCAAAAACAGCTGGATCATTCCATTGGTCAGCCACAGCGCATTGACCGGCGCATGGTTGGCATTTTCCTTGGAGAGAAATGCCGGCATGGTCTTGTCCCGGGCGGTGGCGTAGAGGATTTCCGCGCACAGCAGCGCCCAGGACAGCAGTGCCCCCAGCAGCGACACCGCCAACCCCAAGCTGATCAGCAATGCGCCCCACGGCCCGACAATGTGTTCCAGTACCCCGGCCAGGGATGGGTTCTGCAACTGCGCCAATTCCGGTTGGCCCATGATACCCAGTGACAGCACGCTCACCAGCACCAACAGCGCCAGCACCCCGAGGAACCCGATAACCGTCGCCCGCCCTACATCCGCACGTTTTTCCGCCCGCGCCGAATACACGCTGGCGCCTTCGATACCGATGAACACAAACACCGTCACCAGCATCATGTGCCGCACCTGGTTCATCACACTGCCCAGGTCCGGGTTCATCGCCCCCCAGATATCCCGGGTAAATACCTCGGCCTTGAACGCCACGGCGGCGATGACGATGAACATCACCAGCGGCACGACCTTGGCGATGGTGGTCACCAGATTGATGAACGCCGCCTCCTTGATCCCCCGCAGCACCAGAAAATGCACGGCCCACAACAGCAACGACGCACACGCGATGGCCACTGGCGTGTTGCCCTGGCCGAACACCGGAAAGAAGTAACCCAAGGTGCTGAACAACAGGACAAAGTAACCCACGTTGCCCATCCAGGCGCTGATCCAGTAGCCCCAGGCCGATGAAAACCCCATGTAGTCGCCGAACCCGGCCTTGGCGTAGGCGTATACGCCCGAGTCCAGTTCCGGTTTGCGGTTGGCCAGGGTCTGGAACACGAAGGCCAGGGCCAGCATGCCCACCGCCGTGATTGTCCAACCGATCAACACGGCACCGACATCGGCCCGGGCCGCCATGTTTTGCGGCAGGGAAAAGATCCCGCCGCCAATCATCGAACCCACCACCAACGCAATCAATGCGCCGAGTCGTAGTTTAAGCAGCGGCTGCGCCATGTGTGCTCGCTAAGAATTAAGTAGAGGAAGCGTCATAATTTTATTGAATAACGCCATTAATCAATGCCCGGATTATTGTCCGACATTTATATGAAATATCGTTATGTTAGGGCCGCTATTTTTCAGATGGCCAATCCTCTCTGAATACTTGCCTATTGGTGGAAACCAACTAGGGTCAACTTCTCCCCCCCGAAAAACGGCCACTTCCTGGGGACAACCGTCTATGGGACGGTCCTGTTCGACAACGTTCAATACTTGAAGGTTGATCGACAACTCATTTATCAACAACGAATTGTTGCTCGCCACTGATCCAGATCAGATGCCTAAGTTTCAAATGGACTTAGTCTGGCAACTCTCTTCTCCTGCATTGGAGTCACACAATGTCTGATACCCCCGGAAAACTGCGATTGGGTGCGCTGGTCGCGTTGGTGGTCGGGTCGATGATCGGCGGGGGAATCTTTTCCTTGCCGCAAAACATGGCCGCCAGTGCCGATGTCGGCGCGGTGCTGATCGGTTGGGCGATTACCGCCGTCGGCATGCTGACCCTCGCTTTTGTGTTCCAGACCCTGGCCAACCGTAAGCCCGATCTGGACGGCGGTGTGTATGCCTACGCCAAGGCCGGGTTCGGCGACTACATGGGCTTCTCATCGGCCTGGGGCTACTGGATCAGCGCCTGGCTGGGCAACGTCGGTTACTTTGTCCTGCTCTTCAGCACCCTGGGCTACTTCTTCCCGGTTTTTGGTGAGGGTAACACCGTCGCGGCGGTGATCGGTGCGTCGGTGCTGCTGTGGGCCGTGCATTTCCTGGTACTGCGCGGCATCAAGGAGGCAGCGTTCATCAACCTGGTCACCACGGTCGCCAAAGTCGTACCACTGGCGCTGTTTGTGCTGATCGCGGTGTTCGCCTTCAAGCTGGATATTTTCACCGCCGACATCTGGGGCCTGAAAAACCCGGACCTGGGCAGCGTGATGAACCAGGTGCGCCACATGATGCTGGTCACCGTGTGGGTATTCATTGGCATCGAGGGCGCGAGTATTTTCTCGGCCCGCGCCGAAAAACGCTCGGACGTGGGCAAGGCCACCGTGATCGGTTTCATCACCGTGCTGTTGTTCCTGGTGCTGGTGAATGTGCTGTCCCTGGGGATCATGACCCAGCCGGAACTGGCGAAACTGCAGAACCCGTCCATGGCCGCTGTGCTGGAACATGTGGTGGGCCACTGGGGCGCGGTGCTGATCAGCGTCGGCTTGATCATCTCGCTGCTCGGCGCCCTGCTGTCCTGGGTGCTGTTGTGCGCCGAGATCATGTTCGCCGCCGCCAAGGACCACACCATGCCGGCGCTCCTGCGCCGCGAAAACGTCAACCACGTACCGACCAATGCCCTGTGGCTGACCAATGCGATGGTTCAGCTGTTCCTGGTCATCACCCTGTTCTCGGCCAGCACGTACCTGTCACTGATCTACCTAGCCACCTCAATGATCCTGGTGCCGTACCTGTGGTCGGCGGCCTACGCGCTGCTACTGGCGGTGCGCGGTGAAACCTATGAAAACGCCCTGGCCGACCGCCGCAAGGACCTGATCATCGGCGCCATCGCCCTGATCTACGCGATGTGGTTGTTGTATGCCGGCGGGATCAAATACCTGCTGCTGTCCGCCCTGCTCTACGCCCCCGGCGCGATCCTGTTCGCCAAAGCCAAGCACGAGTTGGGCAAACCGATTTTCACCGCTGTCGAGAAGCTGATTTTCGCCGCAGTAGTCGCAGGCGCCCTGGTGGCTGCCTACGGGCTCTACGACGGCTTCCTGACCTTGTAAATGGCTGATTGTTTTAACTGGAGGATTTGTAATGACCACGGAAAAAGTGAAATACGGCGTTCATTCCGAAGCCGGTAAATTACGTAAAGTCCTGGTGTGTTCCCCAGGCCTGGCCCATCAGCGGTTAACGCCGAACAACTGCGATGAACTGCTGTTCGACGACGTGCTGTGGGTCAACCAGGCCAAGCGCGACCATTTTGATTTCGTCACCAAGATGCGCGAGCGTGGCGTCGACGTGCTGGAAATGCACAACCTGTTGACCGACATCGTTGCCATCCCCGAGGCCTTGGACTGGATCCTGCAACGCAAGATCACCCCCAACTCGGTCGGCCTGGGCCTGGTGCATGAAGTCGACTCTTGGCTACGCAGCCTGGAGCCACGCCACATCGCCGAGTTCCTGATCGGCGGCGTCTCGGCCGATGACCTGCCGGACAGTTTCGGCGGCAAGACCATCCAGATGTTCCGCGACTTTCTCGGGCACTCCAGTTTCATCCTGCCGCCGCTGCCCAACACCCAGTTCACCCGCGACACCACCTGCTGGATCTACGGCGGCGTGACGCTGAACCCGATGTATTGGCCGGCGCGCCGCCAGGAAACCCTGCTGACCAGCGCTATCTACAAGTTCCATCCCGAGTTCACCCAGGCCGACTTCCAGATCTGGTACGGCGACCCGGACCAGGACCACGGCAACGCCACCCTCGAAGGCGGCGACGTGATGCCCATCGGCAACGGCGTGGTACTGATCGGCATGGGTGAGCGCTCGTCCCGCCAGGCCATTGGCCAACTGGCGCTGAACCTGTTCAAGCACAACGCCGTGGAGCGGGTGATCGTCGCTGGCCTGCCGAAATCCCGGGCAGCCATGCATTTGGACACCGTGTTCAGCTTCTGCGATCGCGACCTGGTGACGATTTTCCCGGAAGTGGTGAGCCAGATCGTCGCGTTCTCCCTGCGCCCCGACGAGAGCAAGCCCGGCGGCATCGACGTGCGCCGCGAGGAAGGCAGCTTCCTCGACACCGTGGCCGCCGCCCTCAAGCTGCCGGCACTGCGGGTGGTGGAAACCGGCGGCAACAGCTTCGCCGCCGAACGCGAACAGTGGGACGACGGCAACAACGTGGTGGCCCTGGAACCGGGCGTGGTAATCGGCTACGACCGCAACACCTACACCAATACCCTGCTGCGCAAGGCCGGGGTGGAAGTCATCACCATCAGCGCCGCCGAACTGGGCCGAGGCCGTGGCGGCGGCCATTGCATGACCTGCCCGATCGTTCGCGACCCTATCGATTACTGATCTTTGAGCCAGGGCCGGCGTTTACCCGATTCCGGCCCTGGGGATAACCGACACCCAAGGAGATCCATATCATGGCTTTCAACATGCGCAACCGCAGCCTGCTGAGCTTGATGCACCACACCAACCGCGAGCTGCACTATCTGCTGGACCTGTCCCGTGACCTCAAGCGTGCCAAATACACCGGCACCGAACAGCCACACCTCAAGGGCAAGAACATTGCGCTGATCTTCGAGAAAACCTCGACCCGCACCCGCTGCGCCTTCGAAGTCGCGGCCCATGACCAGGGCGCCCACGTCACCTACATCGACCCGGTGTCGTCGCAGATCGGCCACAAGGAAAGCATGAAAGACACCGCCCGGGTCCTGGGGCGGATGTTCGACGCCATCGAATACCGGGGCTTCGAACAGGAGATCGTCGAGGAGCTGGCCAAGTTCGCCGGGGTGCCCGTGTTCAACGGCCTGACCGCCGAATTCCACCCTACCCAAATGATCGCCGACACCCTGACCATGCGCGAACACAGCGACAAGCCGCTGCATGACATCAGCTACGCCTACCTGGGCGATGCCCGCTACAACATGGGCAATTCACTGCTGATGATCGGCGCCAAGCTCGGCATGGACGTGCGCATCGGCGCGCCGAAAGCCCTGTGGCCGCACCAGGATTTCATCGACCAGTGCCAGGCCTTCGCCGCCGAAAGTGGTGCGCGCATCACCATCACCGAAGACCCCAAGGAAGCGGTCAAGGGCGTGGACTTCATCCACACCGACATTTGGGTGTCCATGGGCGAGCCGGTGGAAGCCTGGGACGAGCGCATCGAGCAACTGCTGCCGTACCAGGTCAACGCGCAAATGATGAAAGCCTCGGGCAACCCCCGGGTGAAGTTCATGCACTGCCTGCCAGCGTTCCATAACAGCGAAACCAAGGTCGGCCAGGACATCGCCGCGCGCTATCCGAACCTGGCCAACGGCGTGGAAGTGACCGAAGAGGTCTTCGAATCCCCGGCCAACATCGCCTTCGAGCAAGCGGAAAATCGCATGCACACCATCAAGGCGATCCTGGTGTCGGCGCTGGCGGATATCTGAACACCGCCCGCTCCCATGCTGGAATGCGATCCAGTGTGGGAGCGGGCTTGCTCGCGAAGGCGGAGTAACAGGCACAGTCATTTCGACTGACACACCGCTTTCGCGAGCAAGCCCGCTCCCACAAGGAGACCGAGTCGTCCATTATTTCTCTGTCAGAGGACAACACCATGCGCATCGTCGTTGCCCTGGGCGGTAACGCCCTCCTGCGTCGGGGTGAACCCATGACCGCAGACAACCAACGCAGCAACATCCGTACCGCGACCGAACAGATCGCGAAAATCCACCCAGGCAACCAACTGGTCATCGCCCACGGCAACGGCCCGCAGGTTGGCCTGTTGTCGCTGCAGGCGGCGGCCTATACCTCGGTCACGCCGTATCCGCTGGACGTGCTCGGCGCCGAAACCGAAGGCATGATCGGCTACATCATCGAACAGGAACTGGGCAACCTGCTGGACGTCGACGTGCCGTTTGCCACACTGCTGACCCAGGTCGAAGTGGACGGCAACGACCCGGCCTTCCAACATCCCAGCAAACCCATCGGCCCGGTCTACAGCAAAGCGGAGGCGCAGAAACTCGCCACCGAGAAAGGCTGGACCATCGCTCCGGACGGTGACAAGTTCCGCCGCGTGGTCGCCAGCCCACGGCCCAAGCGCATCTTTGAAATCCGCCCGATCAAGTGGCTGCTGGAAAAGGGCAGCATCGTGATCTGCGCCGGTGGCGGCGGCATCCCGACGATGTACGACACCAACGGCAAACTGCAAGGCGTGGAAGCGGTGATTGACAAGGACCTGTGCTCGGCGCTGCTGGCCGAACAACTGGAGAGCGATCTGCTGGTGATCGCCACCGACGTCAACGCGGCCTTCATCGATTTCGGCAAGCCGACCCAGAAAGCCATCGCCCAGGCCCACCCCGACGCCATGGAAAAACTCGGTTTTGCCGCCGGTTCCATGGGCCCAAAGGTGCAGGCCGCCTGCGAATTCGCGCGCAACACTGGCAAGGTCGCGGTGATCGGGTCGCTTTCAGACATCAATGCTATCGTCCAAGGCACCGCCGGCACTCGCATCAGCACGGCAACACCCGGCATCACTTATCGGTAACAGGAAACTTACCGGGCGGACTCAGGGTCTGCCCTACTCCCATGCCTTCGAAGGAGAGTCGATTATGGCCATGTTCGAACCCGGTCACCTGCACATGGAGCGCCACGCGCTGAACAAGGAAGATTTCAGCTACAACCTGTGCATCGACTACGAGGTTGCGCAGGACCCCAAGGAAGGCATCGGCATGTCATTCCGGGTGCATGGTACGGTCGAGGACAACACCTTGGACGAGAGCTTTTTCCTGGCCAAGGACCTGGCCTTCGACTTCGCCCGCCACGCCACACGCATCGCCCAGAAATACGGCCTGCCCAAAAACGCCAGCATTGGCTCGATGCACAAGTACTACGACGAAATGTTTGAAGACGTGCGTCATCAACTGGACGTCAAGCCTGGGGACCCGATGAAGCCTGAGCACCTGGCGTAACCCGCTTAAAAGAACAACCCAATCCCCTGTGGGAGCGAGCTTGCTCGCGATAGCGGTAGATCAGTCGACACGCACGGTGACTGACCCGCCCCCATCGCGAGCAAGCTCGCTCCCACAGGGGTTATCAGCGTCCTGAATATCGGGTACATCCCGTACCTGTTTGACTGGCAACTCATCTGCGCTGACCTATGCTCAATGTAGTACCCCAGGGTATTCGTTCAGAGGTCACCGCCATGAACATTAAAATAAAAAGACGCCTCGCCATTTTCCTCACCTGCGCCGCCACCCTTGCGCTGTATGGCACCGCGGCCTATCGGGTCGAGCAGGCCAGACAATTGCCCCGTGAATACGCCAGCTGCAACTTCGAACGTTGCATCCCCCACAGCGCGAGCCTGAACGCTCTGCGCTGAAGCGTGTTCAGTCGTCCGGCTGATCGGTCTTGAGCCGGTCGCGGAAGGCTTTGGGCGAGATTCCGACGCGTCGGCGAAACAGCCGGGTGAAATTGGTCGGGTCGGAAAACCCGAGCATTTCGGAAATCTCGTAAATGGTCAGGCCGGTGTAGGTCAGCAGCCGCTTGGCTTCCAACAACTGGCGCTCATGCATGATCTGCAACGCCGGTTGCCCTGCCAGCTCGCGGCAGGTGCCATTGAGGTGCGACACGGAGATGCCCAGGCGATGGGCCAAGTCTTCGACCTTGACGTGCTGGCGGTAGGTTTCTTCCACCAACTGAATGAACCCGTTGAGGTATTCCCGGGCCCGTTGCGGGCGCTGGGTGGAGGTACGTCGCTGCATCACCTGGCGGCTGACCCAGACCATGATCACGCTAACCAAGGCATGCATCAGCATTTCCCGGGCCGGCTGATGACCGACGTATTCGGCCTGCAAGGCACTGAACAGGCTGTTGAGGTAGGTGGCGTTCTCCCCGGCCGGATAGCTTTCGGCCTGGGCCAGGACGTTGACCGAATGGCCCAACTGCGCTTGCAAGTGCGTCACCAGCGGTGCCGCCAGGGTCACCACGTAACCTTCCACATCTTCGGAAAAACGAAAGCCATGGACCGACAGCGGCGGCAGGATCTGCACCGCTGGCTCGGTGAGTTGCGTGCGCTGGCCTTCGATCTCCAGTTCTGCCTGGCCCTTGAACACAAACAACAACTGGCAGAGGTCGGCATGCCGATGGGGTTTGATTTCCCACTGGTGCTCGCGGCTGCGCTTGGAAATGGTTTCGCAGTGCAGCAGATCCGGCGTCGGCCAGTCCTGGCTTTCGCCGTAGAGCTTGAACACCGGAATCGAAGGCAGGTCAGTTTTTTTCATCACGAGGATCGGCCTGGGGTTGCGGGCGATAATCGCACCGATTGGCAAAAAGTACAGGTATCGGCTCAGTTTTCCCCTTCAATTGACAGGCCCGCAAGCGAAAAATGCAAGCACCCCAATCAACACCGACCCTGGTCGCGTGCTTCGTGCGAGTCATAACAACAATGAAAATCCTCAAGACCCAAGTCGCTATCATCGGCGCCGGCCCTTCTGGCCTGCTGCTTGGCCAGTTGCTGCACAACGCTGGCATCGACACCGTCATCCTCGAGCGCCAAGCCCCGGACTATGTACTGAGCCGCATCCGCGCCGGTGTGCTGGAGCAAGGCATGGTCGAACTGCTGCGCCAGGCCGGCGTCGGCCAGCGCATGGACGCCGAAGGTTTGCCCCATGACGGTTTTGAGCTGGCACTCAACGATCGTCGAGTGCACATCGACCTCAAGGGGCTGACGGGCGGCAAAAACGTCATGGTCTATGGCCAGACCGAGGTCACCCGAGACTTGATGGCCGCCCGTGAAGCCGCCGGCGCCCGCACGCTGTATCAGGTCAACAACGCCCAGCCCCACGACATGCAAACCGACCGGCCTTTCGTGACCTTCGAACACCAAGGGGACTCCTGGCGCCTGGACTGCGATTACATCGCCGGGTGTGACGGCTTCCATGGCGTTGCGCGGCAGTCGATTCCGGCGGAAAAACTGAAAATCTTCGAGCGGGTCTATCCGTTTGGCTGGCTCGGCGTCCTGGCCGATACCCCGCCGGTTCACGACGAACTGGTCTACGCCCGTCACGAACGCGGTTTTGCCCTGTGCAGCATGCGCTCCAAGACCCGCACCCGTTATTACCTGCAAGTGCCCGCCGAGGAGCAAGTGGCCGACTGGCCGGATGAGCGCTTCTGGGGCGAACTGAAAAACCGCCTGCCCGCCGATCTGGCCGAAGCGCTGGTGACCGGCCCATCCATCGAGAAAAGCATCGCGCCGCTGCGCAGCTTCGTGGTCGAGCCCATGCAATACGGCCGGATGTTCCTGGTGGGCGACGCGGCCCACATCGTCCCCCCGACCGGCGCCAAGGGCCTGAACCTAGCGGCCAGCGACGTCAGCACGCTGTTCAACATTTTGCTCAAGGTCTATCGCGACGGCCGCGTGGATTTGCTGGAGAAGTATTCGGCCATCTGTCTGCGGCGCGTGTGGAAAGCCGAGCGGTTCTCCTGGTGGATGACCTCAATGCTGCACCGCTTCGACGACGACGCCTTCAACCAGCGCATCAGCGAAGCGGAACTGGAGTATTTCGTCGACTCCGAGGCCGGGCGCAAAACCATCGCGGAAAACTACGTCGGACTTCCTTATGAGGCTATCGAATAGCCGCCTATCGACTTAAACTGCGGGCTTGTCCCATTTGCCTTTTCGGCGCCCGCAGGATCTGCCGTGACTCAGCTCAATACCCCTCAAGCGCCGACGCCAGCCATCCGCAGCGTGCTGGTGGCCCTGATGCTGGCGATTTTTCTCGGCGCCCTGGACCAAACCATCGTTGCCGTCTCAATGCCGGCCATTTCCGCACAGTTCAAGGACGTCAGCCTGCTGGCCTGGGTGATTTCCGGCTACATGGTCGCCATGACCGTGGCGGTGCCGATCTACGGCAAGCTCGGCGACCTGTACGGCCGACGCCCGCTGATGCTGCTGGGCATGGGCCTGTTCACCCTGGCCTCGCTGTTTTGTGGCCTGGCACAAAACATGGAGCAGTTGGTCCTGGCACGGATTCTCCAGGGCATCGGCGCCGGTGGGATGATTTCCGTGAGCCAGGCGATCATTGGTGACATCATCGCGCCCCGCGAGCGCGGCCGCTATCAGGGGTATTTCAGCGGTATGTACGCGTTGGCCAGCGTGGCCGGGCCGGTGCTGGGCGGCTACATGACCGAATACCTGTCGTGGCGCTGGGTGTTTCTGATCAACCTGCCGCTGGGCCTGACGGCCTGGTGGGTGGCCCGCCGCGCCCTGGTCGGGCTGCCGGTGCCGCAACGCACGCCGATCATCGATTACCTGGGCACCGTGTTGCTGATCATAGGCTTGACTGCATTGCTGCTGGGCATTACCCAAATCGGCCAGGGCCACGCCTGGCACAGCCGCGAAGTGCTGGGGTTGCTGGGTGGCGCGGGGGTGGCGTTGGGGCTGTTCGTCTGGCAGGAGCGCCGGGCCCCGGAGCCGTTGCTGCCGATGCACCTGTTCGTCAACCGCAGCGCGGTGTTGTGTTGGTGCACGGTGTTCTTCACCAGTTTCCAGGCGATCTCCCTGACGGTGCTGGTGCCGTTGCGCTTTCAGAGCGTGACCGGCGCTGGCGCCGACAGCGCGGCGTTGCACTTGCTGCCGCTGGCGATGGGGTTGCCCATGGGGGCGTATTTCGCCGGACGCCGCACCTCGGTCACAGGCCGCTACAAACCGATGATCCTCAGCGGCGCCCTGCTCTTTCCGCTCGCCATCCTCGGCATGGCCCTCACCCCGCCCGGCGCGTTCTGGCTCAGCAGCCTGTTCATGCTGCTCTGCGGCATCGCCTCCGGCATGCAGTTCCCCACTTCACTGGTGGGTGCGCAGAACTCGGTGCAGCAACGAGACATCGGCGTCGCCACCAGCACCACCAACCTGTTCCGCTCCCTCGGCGGCGCGGTGGGCGTGGCACTGATGTCGGCGTTGCTGCTGACCCTGCTTAAGGACTCAAGCTTCGTCCAGTTCACCGGCTCGGCACTGATCGGCGAAGGACATTCCGGCAACATTCTGCTGGACGGCCTGAACGCTGCCCCGGGGGAAGCACAGGATGCCTTGCGCCAGGCGTTGCAGACGACGTTCCGGGATTTGCTGCTGATCAGCGCGGCGGTGTCGCTGCTGGGATTGGCGGCGGCGGTGGCGATGCCCAATCGCCTGCTGCGTGGGCGGGATGAAAACGCTGGGTAGCCGCGATCACACAAAGCACGGTTGAAACACAAACCCTGTGACGAGGGAATTTAGCGAAACGTCGCACCGCCCCGTTGGGCTCCGTAGGAGCTGGCGAAGCCTGCGATCTTTTGATCTTGATCTTTCGCCCTCAACTTAATGGGTTGTGGAAAGATCGCAGCCTCGCTTCGCTCGACAGCTCCTACGCGATCAAGCCGTCGCCGCCGCACCCACCGGCTCCACCACCGCGCTCATCCCATCCTTCATCCGCTTGGCATCACGCACGAAACAGCGCGAGGCCAGGAACAGGAACACCATGGTCAGGAACAGCGCCACCGGGATCAGGTACATCGCGTCGTGCAGGCCGATGGCCTTGAACGCTTCGCTCATCTGGTCGACACCTGCGGCTGCCATGGCCGTGCGGGCGAAGTAGTCGGACAAGCCGCCCACCACCACCGGCCCCAGGCCGCCACCGAGCAAATACAGCCCGGCAAAGTACAACGCCATCGCCGTGGCGCGCAGGCGCGGCTCCACCACGTCCTGGATCGCGGTGTAGACGCAGGTGTAAAAGTTATAGGCAAACAGCCAACCGACGCTGAACACCGCCACGAACACGCCGATTTCAATGCGCCCGGCATGCAGGGCCCACGCCGTGGTGACCGTCGAAATCGCCAGGCTGAACGCTGCGAACAGCAGGCGGCCGTTGGGTACGCGCTGGTGGATTTTGTCCGCGACCCAGCCGCCAAGGGTGAGCCCGAACAACCCCGTTACACCCACCATAATCCCGGTGGCCACGGCCGCCTCATGCAACGGCATCAGGAAGTAACGCTGCAGCATGGGCACCAGGAATGAGTTGCACGCATAGGTGGCAAAGTTGAAACACAACCCGGCCAGCACCAGCCACAGGAAGGTGGGAATCACCAGCACCCGACGGATCGGCCGGTCGACCTTTTCCTGGGACACCTGCACGGTTTCCGCCGCGCCGCGCTTGGGTTCCTTGATGAAGAACATGAACAACGCCAGCACCAAACCGGGCACCGCCGCGATAAAGAACGGCGCACGCCAACTGTCGAACGCCTTGACCATCGCCCCGATGGTGAAGAACGCCAGCAGCAACCCAATCGGCAGGCCCAGCATGAAGATACCCATGGCCCGCGCCCGCCGATGGGCCGGGAACAAATCGCCGATCAGTGAATTGGCGGCCGGCGCGTAACTGGCTTCGCCGATCCCCACGCCCATGCGCACCAGCAGGAACGCCCAGAAACTGCCCACCAGGCCGTTGACCGCCGTCAGCGCGCTCCAGCTCGCCAGCCCCCAGCCCATCAACTTGCTGCGCGAACCGGTATCGGCCAGGCGGCCCAGGGGCAAGCCGGCGATGGCGTAGACGATGGTGAAGGCGGTGCCGATGATGCCGATCTGGAAGTCGCTGAGGCTCCATTCCATACGGATCGGTTCGATGATGATCGCCGGGATGGTGCGGTCGAAGAAGTTGAACAGGTTGGCCAGGAACAGCAGGAACAGAATGCGCCAGGCATTCGCCGCTTGGGTCGAGTTCTGCATGGGTCCGTCTCTTTATTGTTATGGGGCATTCGTGACCGCGCCCGGAATCTGCAATCTAGACAGCGGCACGTGGACTGTCTCCAATCATTCGCAAGGCTGATACCCGACCATGGCGAGCGGCGTGTTTATTGATAGCGGTCAATTTTCTGTAACAATTGCCATCATTTCGCCCATTCTTGATTAAAGATCGTCTTTGGGTGGCCGATTCAACTTATCAGGAAAGAATCTCCCGAGCGGCGCTCAGGCTACAGCCCTGAACGCTTGGGGCCGACCTTCGCGCCAACCAAGGACGCGAGCTCCCATCCGCGATGGTTCGATGACAGCGCTCGTCGAACCAACCAGTTCAGGCATATGGCGCATAATGACTTCCAAAAAAACAGCCACTGCAGTATCCGATCTGACCCTGAGCCCGGCCGCCAACGGTCCTGAAACCCCGAAGCCGCCGAGGCGCTCACGTTCCCTGTCGACTCAGCAGTATCTGTATTTCACCGAAACCAACACCGACCGCATCCTCGACAACCTCGACGGCCTGCGCGACGCGGTGTTTCCACGACCGCCCCATCTGGTAGAGGACGAGAGCGACCGCACTCAGCAGGAATTCCCCTCGGTCTGCCTGATCGGCCTGGGTCGCTGCGGCTCCAACATCGCCCTCGACGTGGCGGAGCTGGTGTACAACGCCCGCAAGTTCTACCTCAACGAATTCAATGCTGAAGACAAGGCCTACAGCGACAAGGGCTACAGCCCCGCACAGTGGATCCGCAACAATTTGCGCCTGGGCACCAGCAAGGCCAGTAAACCGGTGTTCCTGGTGGAACCGCTGGTGATGCTCGGCGACCTGGACAAGGACATCGCCGGGCGCATCCGTTTCTCGCGCAAGGGCGAAAAAAGCGGTTTCCTGCGCGACTACAGCAAAATGAAAATCATGGACCTGTCGGAAGTCCACGCCGGTGGCGCCGGTAACGCGCCGATCCTGGGCCAGTACCTGGCCAAGATCATCCTGAACAAGGACACCCAGCGCTTCTCCAGCCCCGACTGGAAAATGATCCACTCGTACCTGATCGACAGCTGCGGCATCAAGGCCAACCAGTCGCGCCTGTACTTCTCGATCTTCAGTGCCGGCGGCGGTACCGGTTCGGGCATGGCCTCGGAGTTCGGCCTGGCCCAGCAGTACTCGTACATGAACAAGACGTTCGACACCAAACCGATGGACGAACATGACAGCAAGAGCGGTCATTCCTTCGTCTTCGAGCCGATCTTCACCAGCGGCATCTGCGTGCTGCCGAACATTTCCGATCATCGCAGCGAAATGTCCGAAGCGTTGCACATCAACGCCGGACGCCTGCTGTGCAAATATCTGTCGGAAGAATGGGATTTCTCGTACAACTTCGCCAACGAAGACAGCAGCGAAGCCAGTGTCATGGGGCGTATCCGTCCGTGGAACGCGATGATGCTGATCTCCAACGACATCATGCGCTACGCCGAAGAGAGCGACGACGGCAACATCCAGAACATTGATGTCAATGCCATGGAGAAGCACGCCAACCAGTACATCTCCCAGCAGATCTTCAACATCCTGACAGCCCAGGCCGTCACCACCGACTACGACCAGAACTATTTCCGCCGTGCCGGCATCGACATCGGCGAGACCATTCGCCTGGACGCCAACGACTTGTTCATGAGCCTGGCCGGCCCGGTGGCGATTGCCTATGCAGAGTCCGTTGTCCCGGAAACCCCGGCGCCCAGCGGCGACAAGTTCAAGGTGTTCGAGAAAGAACCGCCGCGCCTGAACATCGACGACCTGTTCTTCCGTTCCATCGACCTGCCGCACTTCAACAAAGTCACCCAGGCCATCGAAGGCATCAGCCTGTTGCCGATCGAATCCAAGCGCTACCGGGCCTCGCTGGAGCAATACAAGAACTCCGGCTACGACGCGGCGGCCTTGCATGACCTGCACTTCTTCAAGAATTGCTCGTCGGTGGTGTCGATCGTCTCGCTGCCCAAGGACTACAAGCTGTCCTACATGGACCTGAACCGGCTCAAGACCCACCTCAACAGCCTGTTCCCCAACACCACCCTCAAGCGTTACGCGCTGGTGATCGGCGCCTCGGCCAACCTGTCGCTGACCACCCTGATCGCCAAGAGCCCGTGCCTGTCGGATGACTTCCTGACCCTGATCGTGGCCTTCATCAAACGTTGCTTCGCTCGCACGCCATACCGCTTCGACGACACCCTGGACAACTCGATCCTGGACTTCATCATCAATGAAGACTTCGACGAGGAGCGCATCGACGACCTGCTCAACGAGTTCGAAAACCCGGCGAAAATCCTCGACACCAACTGGTACGCGATCAAGCCGATGTACGAGAAAAAATACCGCGAGCTGATCAACGATAAGGATAAGTTTGTCTCGATCAACGACATCCGCCTGTCCCGGGACTGCGTGAAAAAGGCGATCAAGTACCTGCGCGAGATCTACCGTCATCGCATTGGCAAGACCAAGGTTATTTCCTTGAATAACCATACTGGCAGGACGTATTGAGGTAGCCGCAGCACCGCATCGCCCCCTTCGCGAGCAAGCCCGCTCCCACATGGAACCGAGGTCCACTGTGGGAGCGGGCTTGCTCGCGAAGGCGGCCTTGAATACACCACCGAGATAACATCCAGAAACAATTGAGCAGCCCCAAGGCCGCCCCATGAACTGTTCCCGTTACGTATACGTCACCCTGCCCTGTGGCGTTTCGCCACGGCAGGACGCCATCACGCTACTCACCTACACACTTTCACCCGAGAAAAAACTCGAACCAAGTTGGTGCATCGATCAGTTCGACGCCCTTTCCTGGATCATAATCCACGGCGAAATCACCACCGCCCAAAGCTGCGGATCACGCTCAAGAAGATCCAGCGCCCGCGTTTCAGACAGCTTGGCGACCTGGTCAGCGGCCAGCCAGGCGGCGACTTTGGTACCTTCGTCCTGGGCCACGGCTTCGGCGGCGGCGATCAAATCCAGTGCCGGATCGACCCACAATAGGGCACCCTTGGCGAAGAACGGCTCCAGCTCTTTCCAAGTGATGGATGCGGTTTCACCAAGCAGTTTGGCATAGAGGGTGCTAGGTTCTTGATTCATGGGACCTGTCCGGAAAAGAAATCGGCGCGAATAATAACGTCGGTGGTCTGGCAGAAAAACCCGGTAGCAATTGCAGCACCGATTGAAAAGCGCAGGAACGCCAAGGATTGCCGATTTGACCGGACAACCCCCGCCGCTATTCTGTCTTTTTCTTTCAATAAAGCGACAGCCTCAGGTTTTGCCCCCAAGCGCCAGCTTCCCTTGCCAACAATCGGCGCTCTACACTGTACCGGTACAGTTGCCGGGGGCATTTTCCGCGAGGGTATCCAAGATATCTGACCCGGTTCTGCTGCTACGGCGCCAGGACTATAAAAACTACAACAGCATGAGTGGAGCACTATGACTAAGGCTACTAAGCAGATTTCCAAACTGTTTGCCGCTATGGTTCTGGCCGGGGTTGCCAGCCATTCGTTCGCCGCCGACACCATCAAGATCGGCATCGCCGGCCCAAAAACCGGCCCTGTAGCCCAATACGGCGACATGCAGTTCAGTGGCGCCAAAATGGCCATCGAACAGATCAACGCCAAGGGCGGCGTCGACGGCAAGAAACTTGAAGCCGTTGAATACGATGACGCCTGTGATCCAAAACAAGCGGTCGCGGTCGCGAACAAAGTCGTCAACGACGGCATCAAGTTCGTGGTCGGCCACCTGTGCTCCAGCTCCACCCAGCCGGCTTCGGACATCTATGAAGACGAAGGCGTGATCATGATCACCCCGGCCGCCACCAGCCCGGACATCACCGCTCGCGGCTACAAGATGATCTTCCGCACCATCGGCCTGGACAGTGCCCAGGGCCCTGCGGCCGGCAACTACATCGCCGACCACGTCAAGCCGAAAATCGTTGCGGTCCTGCACGACAAGCAGCAATACGGTGAAGGCATCGCCAGCGCCGTGAAGAAAACCCTCGAAGACAAAGGCGTGAAAGTGGCCGTCTTCGAAGGCGTGAACGCCGGCGACAAAGACTTCTCCTCGATGATCGCCAAGCTCAAGCAAGCCAACGTCGACTTCGTCTACTACGGCGGCTACCACCCGGAACTGGGCCTGATCCTGCGTCAATCCCAGGAAAAAGGCTTGAAAGCCAAGTTCATGGGTCCGGAAGGCGTGGGTAACGACTCCATCTCGCAGATCGCCAAGGAATCTTCCGAAGGCTTGCTGGTAACCCTGCCGAAATCTTTCGACCAGGACCCTGCCAACATCGCCCTGGCTGACGCCTTCAAGGCCAAGAAAGAAGACCCGAGCGGTCCGTTCGTGTTCCCGTCCTACTCCGCAGTGACCGTGATCGCCGACGCCATCAAGGCTGCCAAGAGCGAAGACGCAGGCAAAGTGGCTGAAGCCATCCACGCCGGCACCTTCAAGACCCCTACCGGTGACCTGAGCTTTGACGCGAAGGGCGACCTGAAGGACTTCAAGTTCGTGGTTTACGAGTGGCATTTCGGCAAACCTAAAACCGAAGCTTCGCCGCAGTAAGGCCTGGCCTGACTGACTGCCAATA